>JAFUVO010000129.1 GCA_017477525.1 Oscillospiraceae bacterium
GATGACGGCTGAAAAGACAGGCTCGTCGCGAAAAAAGCCCCGCTCCAATGGAGCGGGGAGAAATTTTTACACTTTCACGCGGGCGGCGCTGTCAGCCATGCGGGAGATGATGGCGGCAGTCTCGGCGCGGGTGATCTCACTGTCCGGGAGGAAAAAGCCGCCGCTGCCGCCGGTCAGGACGCCGGCGCGGTAGAGCTTGTAGACAGCGCCGGCGAAGGCGTCGGAGGCGTCCACATCCGGGATGGAGCCGTCGGGGACCTCATTGATCGCTTCCAGTGCCTCGTCCGGGAGGGCCGCGGCCAGAATTTGCGCGAACTGCGCCCGCGTGGCGGTCCGGGTCAGGTCGCGTCCAATGGTGTCCAGGTCCGCGATCTCATGGGACAGCGCATATTCCAGGAAGGGCAGATACCATTCCCCGCCCTCCGCGGGAGAGAAGTCCCCGCCGCCGGCATAGCTCCGGTGGATGCGGGCGGCCATGACCACCGCCTCCGCCACCGTGACCTTCCCCTCGGGGAGGAAGCGCCCCGCGCCGTCGCCCTGCATCAGGCCGAAAGCAAAGACGTCAGCCACGGCAGAGGCGTACCAGGCGTCCTCCGGCACATCCGCGAAGGCGGCAATACGGTCGAGCCGCGGGAAGAGGGCCGTCCCTTCCCCCTCTGGTGCGGGCCGGGGTTCGGTTTCAGACTCGGGCGATGCCTCCGCTTCCGGTTCGGGCACGGGGGCACCGTCTTCCAGATCGCCGATATGGATGAACGCGGAGGCGTAGCTGATAGGGGTACTGCGCTCCTGATAGCTGCCGCCGGCGTAATGCTCGATCACAACGGTGCCGTCGCCGTTCAGGGCTTTCACCCAGGCGACGTGGCCGGAGGCGGAGCAGTGGAAATTGGCGTCCTGCCAATACACCGCGCCGACGGCCGGCTCATTGTCCACGCGGATGCCCAGGGCCTCCGCCGCCGCGCGCCATTCCCGGGCGTTGCCCCACTGGATGCCGCCGTAGAAATTGTCAAAATCCAGGCCGTTGTCATTGTTCAGCCGCCAGGCCACAAAGGAGGTACACTCCCGAAAGTAAAAGCGCCAGGGGTCCAGGTCCTCCGGCAGATAGCGTCCGTAGGTCATATCCTGATAGGGGTAGTCGTTTGCGGCCATGACTGGGAGGACCGGGAGGAACGAGAGAAGCAGGGCCAGGCCCAGCACTGCCGCCGCAATGCGTCTGTTCCGCGTTTTCATACTTCAGCTTCACCTTGACATTCAAGAATTTTTCCCCGCGAAGGCCGCGCGGGCATTTTCCCTGTTGCGAAAAGAAGCGCGGGGGAATATAATAGCCTCGGCCCGGCGTGAAAAGCGCAATTATTATATCGTATATGATTGCAAAATTCAACGGCGTTTTTTTAATTTTTTGCATCTGTTCTGTATCTTTTTTTCGACATCTTCGGGGCGGCGGGACCGCGCCGGCAAGAGAGGGATCTGTAATGCGTTTTCCCGGCAAATTCAAAAAGCGCACCGCCATGACCACGGTTGGGGTGGTGCTCTGCGCCCTCTCGGTGGGGCTGTTCAAATGCTCCGAGTTTGGCGTGGACCCGTTCCAGTGCTTTGCCCAGGGGCTGTGGGGGCGGTTTTTCGCAACCCGTGTCTCCTACGGAACCTATTATATGCTGCTCTCCGCCCTGCTGCTGGCGGTGGACCTGGCGGCGGCGCGGCGCTATATCGGCGCGGCAACCTTTATCAACATGTTCCTGACCGGCTACATCGTCGACGCCGCGGCAGCGGGACTGAACCGCGCCTTCCCGGCGCCGTCCCTGCCGCTGCGCCTGGGCTTCCTCCTGGCCGGGGTGGTGCTCATGTGCTTCGCCTCCTCGCTGTACATGACCAGCAATCTCGGCGTGTCGGTCTATGACGCCATACCCATCCTCATCGCCGAAAAGACGGCGCTCCCCTTCCGCTTTGTGCGCGTGGGCTGCGACCTGGTCTGCGTGGGCATCGGGGCCCTCAGCGGGCTGCTCCCCGGCCCCGGCACCCTGATCACCGCCCTGTTCATGGGGCCGCTGATCGATTTTTTCAACCGCCGATTCTCCATCCCCCTGCTGGAACGGGAAAAGCGATAAAGGTCGATATGTCCGGAGACCGCAAAAATTTGTCTCCTGATGCAAAAATTATGCTACCATCTGCAAAAATAGTGTGCTATAATAATAACGGTATATTATCCGGCGGCAGTGGAAGCCGTTGCATACCGGATCGGAATCATCAGGGAAGGGGATGCCGTATGGGACTGTTTGACTTTCTTTCGGGGGATAAAGCGAAAAAAAAGAGGGCCGCCATTTCCGAGGAATCCATGATGGACTACTCCGGAATGCGGCTGGAAGTCATGGACGAGGACAGTACATTGCTCTTTGTCGCCCGGCTGAGCATTTCGGACTACGGCGACGTGCAGCTGTACCAGATCACGGACTATGCCATGCCTCTTCCGGAAAACGAGGACGGGGCCGAGGACGCGGCCGTCACGATTCCCGTGTTGATGCGGGGATATTTTGAGTTAGAGAAGACGGCGCTGCATATGCAGGGGGATATCTCCCCCATCTCCGACGGCCTGTGGAAGGTGGAGCGTTTCCGCGTCACCGGCCGCGAGAATGACCGCGGCTTCTTCCGGCAGGGCACAAATAACGTCGGTACGCTCCATCCCATCGGCTCCTCCTCCGGCGTGGAAATGACCTGCGACGTGGTCAACATCAGCGCCAGCGGCGTGTGTTTTCGCACGATGGAGGAGTTCGAGGTCGGCGACAGGCTCCAGCTCCGCTCCAAGCTGCTCCTGGACCAGCCCGCCCTGGTGGTGAACTGCGAGGTCTGCCGCATCTCCGGCGGGCGCAAGGACGAGTTTGAGTACGGCTGCAAGTTCATAGACCTCAACCAGACCATGCAGGACGACCTTGCCCGCGTGATTGTCGACCTGCAGCGCGAAAAGCTCAAACGCTGAGGGCGCGTTCCCCAATTACAGTCTGACAGCCTCCCCGCGCAAGCGGGGAGGCTGTCCACATAAAAATTACGCTCTGAGGACAATGCGCTTGTAGTTTTTCTTTCCCCTGCGGATGACCAGGCCGCCGGCGAAGGCGGCTTTGTCAAAGGCCGCGCCGATGTCCGTGACCTTCTGTTCCCCCACGGTGACGCCGCCCTGCTCGACGTTGCGCCGCGCGTCGCCCCGGGAGGCGCACAGGCCGCTCTTGACCAGCAGGCTCACCACGTCGATTTTCCCGTCGGTAAAGTCCGCGTCGCCCAGGGCGGTTTCCGGCATATCGCCCGCAGCCCCGCCGCCGCCAAACAGCGCCTTCGCGCTCTCCTGGGCCTTTTGCGCCTCCGCCTCGCCGTGGACCAGCTTCGTCAGCTCAAAGGCCAGAATTTCCTTGGCGGTGTTGAGCTGCTGGTCCTTCCAATGTCCCATCTCCTCGATCTGGTCCAGGGGCAGGAAGGTCAACATGCGGATGCACTTGAGCACATCCGCGTCGCCCACATTCCGCCAGTACTGGTAGAAATCAAAGGGGCTGGTCTTGTTCGGGTCCAGCCACACCGCGTTTCCGGCGGTCTTGCCCATCTTGTTGCCGTTGGAATCCGTCAAAAGCGTGATGGTCATGGCGTAAGCGTCCTTGCCCAGCTTTTTGCGAATCAGCTCCGTGCCGCCCAGCATGTTGCTCCACTGGTCGTCCCCGCCGAACTGCATATTGCAGCCGTAGTGCTGGAACAGGTGGTAGAAGTCGTAGGACTGCATAATCATGTAGTTGAACTCGAAAAAGCTCAGGCCGCGCTCCATGCGGTTCTTGTAGCACTCCGCCCGCAGCATATTGTTGACGGAGAAGCAGGTCCCAACCTCCCGGAGCAGATTGACATAATTCAGATCCAGCAGCCAGTCGGCGTTGTTGACCATGATGGCCTTCCCCTCGCCGAACTCGATGAATTTTTCCATCTGGCGGCGGAAGCATTCGGCGTTGTGGTCGATGTCCTCCCTTGTCAGCATTTTGCGCATGTCGCTGCGGCCCGAGGGGTCGCCGATCATGGTGGTGCCGCCGCCAATCAGGGCGATGGGCTGGTTGCCAGCCTCCTGAAGGCGCTTCATCAGGGTCAGGGCCATGAAATGCCCCGCCGTCAGGCTGTCCGCGGTGCAGTCAAAGCCGATGTAAAACCGGGCCTTGCCGCCGTTGACCAGCTCCCGTATCTCTTTCTCATCCGTGACCTGGGCAATCAGCCCCCGGGCCACAAGCTCTTCGTAAATCTCCATGGTATCTCCTGCCTTTTCTTCATTTGTATCGCATCCATCATACTGATTTTCTCCCCCTTCGGGGGAGAAAATCAGTATGATGCCGTTTCGTCAATTATTTTCCGGCATTCCAGATAATAGCGTTTTTCCTCCGCCCTGCCGATGGAAAAGCTTTTCTTCGGGAAGGGGCCGGAGCGGGCCACGGAGGGGAACAGTTCCCCCTTCTCCATGCGCGGCAGCAGCAGCGCGGCCCCGCCGGGGCGGCGGCCCAAAGCGAGGGCGGCCTCGTCGTTGTGGATGTAATCGACGCTCCCGCCAAAGCGCGCCGCGCAGTCCTGGCAGAAGGCCTCCGCCGCGGCAATCAGCGCGCCGATGGAGTCCGCCGGGACCGTCAGAAGCGCCTCCGCCTCCGCCGTGACGGCGCGGAGGGCATAGGTCTGTCCGCCGGGGCGGTATCGCTCCGCGAAAACCTCCCGGGCCTCCCGCAAAAAGGCGGCGGGGTCGGTCCCCAGAAGCGCCCGGTGGATGGGCTCGAACACAATGGCGGGATCGTGGAGGTTCACCAGCTCCACCAGAGCCCAGCGGGCAGGGTCCCGCTCCCGCGCCCGGGGGGGCAGCGCGGCCTTGCGGGACTCCCAGCACCGCTTCGCGGCGGCGATGGAGTGGTTGCCGTCGCCCATGGCGAAGAGGATGGGGGCGGCGCTTCCCCTGCTCCGGGCGGCGCACAGCGCGTCCAGGGCGGCGTCCACGCGGCCGGCCTCCGGGCCGGACACGCGCCAGCCCCGGATATGCCCGCCGCCGGCGCACAGGGGGAAATCATAGAGCGCGGGCAAAGACGCCCGCGCCCCCGTTAGGGGGCCGAGCACACTGTTTTCCGGGTCGTCGATAAAAACCATGGCGTGGGTAAGCTCCAGGGGGGCCCGTTCCCGCACCAGTACCCGGGGCGGGAGGCGCTGTTCGACTGTGCCCTCCGTGGCGCGGATGGGGGAGGCTGAGTCCGGCGCGTAATCGTAGCCCTCCAGGTCGATCACCCCCACCAGGCCCCGGCGCAGCGCGCCGGAGGGCAAGCTGCGCTCGACATACACAAAGCTGTCCCGGAATGTCTCAAACAGTCCGCGCTCCATATAACCGCGCATTTCCGCGCCGATGGTTTCCGCCGCCGCGCCCGTGTCGCGGCCGGAGAGGTACGCCTCCGGTAGCACCAGGTGAAGGGTGCTCGGAACCCCCGCCGTCTGCCGTTCCAGGGCCTCCCAGTATTCCGGCTGGGCGGAGAACTGGTCGCAGGCCACAACGCTCCATTTTGCCATATCGCAGCCGCGGGGCAGCAGGATATCCGCGCGGCGGAACAAGCGGTCCATGTATCAGCGGGCCTCCTTATTTAAACAGGGTCTTGAGCAGCCCCCGCTTCAGTATCTGTGTGCCGGTGCTGATCATGGAACGCTCGATCTGGGCCTTGCGCCGGTCCGATGCCGCCTGGCGCTTGCGCTCCGCGGCTTCCTCCTCGCGCTCGCGTTTCCGGGCGGCTGCGGCTTCCTCGCGCTCCCGCTTTTTCTCCGCGGCTTCCTCTTCCTTCCGCTTTTTGGCCTCGAACTCCGCCTTCTCCTTTTCCAGGGCGGCGCGCTCGGCCTCGAGGGCGGCCTTCTCCGCGTCGGCCTCCTTTTGCTTCTCCAACAGCTCGTAAGCGGATTCCGGGTCGACGGACTGGTCGTATTTCCCCATGCCGTCGCTGCCCATGCTGGCCGTCCGGGTGGCCGGGGCGCAGGGGGCCATCAGGCTCTGGGGGCAAATGATCGAGGTCTGAAGCGTGACGCCGGGGACGCCGTTTTCGTCCAGCAGCGACACTAAGGCTTTCCCCACCCCCAGCTGGGTGATGACGTCCTCGCTGCGGAAGGCCGGGTTGGGCCGCATGGAATTGGCGGCGGCGCGGACGGCCTTCTGCTCCGCCGGGGTGTAGGCCCGGAGGGCGTGCTGGATGCGGCCGGAGAGCTGGGCCAGGACGCTGTCGGGGATGTCGCCGGGGCTCTGGGTCACGAACCAGACGCCCACGCCCTTGGAGCGGATGAGCTTCACCATCTGCTCGATCTTCTGCACCAGCAGCTTGGGCGCGTCAGAGAAGAGCATATGCGCCTCGTCAAAGAAAAATACCAGCTTGGGCTTGTCGAGGTCCCCCGCCTCGGGCAGGCACTCGAACAGCTCGCTCATGAGCCACAGCAGGAAGGTGGCGTAGAGCTTCGGGCTGCGGGAGAGTTTGACACAGTCCAGCAGGTTGATGACGCCCCGGCCCTCGCTGTCGCGGCGCATGAGGTCCGCGATCTCAAGGCCCGGCGCGCCGAAAAACAGGTCGCCGCCCTGGCGTTCCAGGGGCAGGAGGGCGCGGGTGATGCCGCCGAGGGACTGTGCCGTGATGTTGCCGTAATTTGTCAGAAGCTCCGTCCGGTGCTCGGAGCAGTATTCCACCATGGCCCGCAGGTCCTTCATGTCGATGAGCAGCAGGCCGTGGTCGTCCGCGATGCGGAAAATGATATCAAGGACCCCCTCCTGCGCCGGGGAGAGGCCGAGGATGCGGGACAGCAGCTCCGGCCCCATGTCGGACACCGAGGCCCGCACGGGGTGGCCGGCCTCCTGGTAGACGTCCCAGAAGCAGACGGGGTAGGGGCGGTAGCGGAAGTGCTCGCGCAGGCCGAACTTGTCGATGCGCTTTTCCATGCCCTCGCTGCTGGTCCCGGCCTCCGCCAGCCCGGACACGTCCCCCTTGATATCGCAGAGGAACACCGGGACGCCGGCGTCGGAAAAGGACTCCGCCAGGACCTTCATTGTGATGGTTTTCCCGGTGCCGCTGGCCCCGGCGATCAGGCCGTGGCGGTTGGCCATCCCCGGGGCCATGGTCACGCGCTCCCCCTCGGAGAGGCCAAGATAAATCTCGCCGTTCAGATACATGGTGCTCCTCCTTGCTTTTTACGATGATCTATTTCTGCACCTTCGACGCCAGATAGGCGTTGATAAAGCCGTCGATGTCCCCGTCCATGACCTTTTCGATGTTCCCGTTTTCAAAGCCGGTGCGGGCGTCCTTGGCGAGGGTGTAGGGCATGAAGACGTAGGAGCGGATGGCGCTGCCGAAGTCGATCTTCATCTGCACACCCTTGATATCGCTGATCTTTTCCAGGTGCTCCCGCTCCTTGATCTCCGCCAGCTTGGCCCGCAGCATCTCCCGGCAGTTTTCCAGGTTCTGGAAGTGGCTGCGCTCCACCTGACTGGACACCACGATGCCGGTGGGCAGGTGGGTCAGGCGGACGGCAGAGGAGGTCTTGTTGACCTTCTGCCCGCCGGCGCCGGAGGAGCGGTAGACGTCCATTTTGATGTCCTCGTCCCGCAGCTCAATTTCGCTGGTATCCGTGATCTCCGGCATGACCTCCACGGCGGCGAAGGAAGTCTGCCGCCGGGCGTTGGCGTCAAAGGGGGAGATGCGCACCAGGCGGTGGACGCCGTGCTCCCCCTTGAGGTAGCCGTAGGCGTTCTCCCCCTCGATCTTGATGGCGGCGGACTTGATGCCCGCCTCGTCCCCGTCCTGCCAGTCCAGCAGCGTGTATTTGAAGCCGTGGCGCTCCGCCCAGCGGGTGTACATGCGGTAGAGCATACTGGCCCAGTCCTGGGCCTCGGTGCCGCCCGCGCCGGGGTGGAGGGTCAAAATCGCGTTGTTGGCGTCATATTCCCCGGTGAGCAGGGTCTCCAGGCGGGTGCGTTCCAGCTCCGATTCAAAAGCGGCAAAGCCCTCCGTCAGCTCGCCGAGCATACTCTCGTCATTTTCCTCGATCGCCATCTCGCAGATGGTGTAGAGGTCGTCCCAAGCCGAACAAAGCCTGGCGTATTTCTCTATTTTCCCCTGGAGAAGCTTGCTGCGCTGCTGGTTCTGCTGGGCTTTCTGCACGTCGTTCCAGAAGCCCTCCTGCTCCTGGGCGGCCTGCAGCTGCTCCAACTCCCGGCGGGCGCCGTCCAACTTCAGCGCCTCCCCCAACTCATCCAGCGCCGGCTTCAAGCCGTTAAGCTTTCCCCGGTATTCATCAAACTCGATCATATTTCTGTTCTCCCACACATGAAAATACAAACATACTATACCATAAATAAGCCCCCATTGCAAGGCCAAAACGCGGTATGTCCCCGGCCAAAGGCCGGGGACATACCGCCCGCGTCACAGGATATGCAGCAGATGGAGCGCCAGCAGGACGCCGCCGGCGAGGACCGCCCCCGCCGCGGCGAACAGCGCCGGCGGGATGCGGGGCCTCCGGCGCCGTGGAACCAGGAGCGCGCTGCGGATGTACGCGTCCGCCACGGTCTCCGCCTCCCGCAAAATTTCGCTCTTTCCGCCGTCCTTCCGTTTCATGAGATAATCCTCCCTGATGATAAAGATCGCCTGTTCAAACACCCTGGGGTCGGGGGAGTCGACGAGCACGACATGGCGCCCCACGCCCCGGAGCACGTCCCGCGCCGGCGGGCGGGGACTGTCTTCCAGCTGTTTCCAGTCTAACCCCTTCGGGAGGCTTTTATACGCGCGCTTCGCCCTGCCGGGCTCATAAATTTTTGTCCGCCGCAGGCGCAGGAGGGGATGAAAACGCAATGTCCCGACGCCTCCCCTCTCAGGCCCGGTTGTCGACCCGCATGGCCAGCACGGTCATGTCGTCGCCGCAGCCGTACTGCCGCAGGGCCATCTGCA
Source organism: Oscillospiraceae bacterium (assembly GCA_017477525.1). Lineage (GTDB taxonomy): Bacteria > Bacillota > Clostridia > Oscillospirales > Oscillospiraceae > RGIG7114. The sequence continues at coordinate 8,949 of JAFUVO010000129.1, forward strand.
GCGCCTCCCGGGCCAGGGCCTTGGTATCCGCTCCCTCGTACTGGCCCAGCAGCGTCCGCAGCCAGGCGTCGTTGGTCTCCGCCACCACCCCGTCGCTGGCGATCAGGGCCATGCTGCCGGGCTTGAGCCGCAGACGCACCACGTCCGGCGCCGCCGCGCCGCCCCGCATCAGCCCCGCGGCCAGGGTCTCGCTTTTGATGCGCCGGACCCCGCGCCCGCTGCGCACGTAGCTGGGGGCAGCGCCGTACTTGTAGAACACCGTCTCCCCGGTGAACAGGTCGACGCACATCAGGTCCACCGTGGCAAAGCCCCAGACCTCGTCGTGTTTGAGGAGCATCATGGAGTTGAGCATCCGCATTGCCGCCGCCGGCTCCACCCCCGCCCGGAGGAAGCGCTCCAAAATGCGCACCGCCGCGGCGGATTCCTTTGCGGCGGCCTCGCCGCTGCCCATGCCGTCGGAGAGGATGACGCACAGGGTCCCCTGGTCGGTTTTGAAGTAGGTGCCCCGGTCGCCGGAAACGCTCTCCCCCTTCTTTTTCAGGGACGCGATGCCGACGGACACGCTCAGCGGTTCCGCCTCCATCAGCGTCACGCGGCCCTCCGCCCCCGCGTCGGCCTCGATGGGGCGGCACAGGCGCACGCCCACCACGCCGGAGAGCCTGTCCAGCCAGCCCGGCTCCGACAGCAGCTTTTTCAGCTTTGTGCTCTCCAAAACGATATGCAGCCGCCCCACCCGGTCCCGGAACACGGAGATGTCCGCGTCCAGGTCGATGCCGCTGAGGTAGCGGCCCAGCCGGCGGCGGGCCAGATAGTCCGGGCCGTAGGCGTTCTGCAGGTCCTCCGCCACATTCCCCAGCACCTCCGCCACGTCCAGGTATTGCCCGTAGGCGATGCCCCGGTTTTCCACCAGCCGCTCCCGGAACTGCCGCCGGTACATGCGCGCCCGCAGCTCGCCGTTGATGGCGCTGACCAGCGCCTCGGGCTTGAGGCAGCGCTCCCGGAAATGCTCCGGCAGATCCTCCGCCGCCAGCAGGCCCCGCGCCCGGATCACGGCGCTCACGTCCCCGAATACCGCCAGGGTATCCACATAATTCCGGTTCCAGCACTCGCTTTTGTTGGCGCAGCGGGCGCAGACCAGTTCGCTGGCCCGGTCGAAGAGCTTCGAGATGTCCTCGTCGTTGCGCGCCTCCGTGGCGCTGTCGACGGTGTCGTAGAGGTCCCGGAAGGCCTCGCCCATGCCCCGGATGCGCCGGGCGGTGTAGTGGCGCAGCCCCGCCTCGCCGTCGGCCAGCCGCAAGGGGCGGACCGCGCTGCCCAGGGCCCCCAGCAGCGGCGCGGGCAGGAAGAAAAAGAGCGTAGAAGCCAGCAGCAGTTCAATGACAAGCTCCGCCCGCAGACCGTTGTAGGAGGCGCAGATGACGCAGGCGGCCCCGGTCAGGATGGCGCTGATGAGAAACATCAGCCGCCCGGAACGGGAGAACACGCCGCCGATCAGGCCGCAGATCCCGTAAGCCATGGCGTAGAAGGGAGGGGAGAAGGCGGCGGCATCCATCGCCAGCCCCAGGGCGCAGCCCACCGCGCAGCCGCTGAGCGCCCCGCCCTTGTAGGCCACGGCCAGCACCGCCGCCATGGCCAGCACCCGGCCCAGGGAGGCGATCCCCGCCAGCGACGCGCCGCTCAGGGACATCAGCAGACAGGCCGCCAGCACCGTGAGGGCCACCATGTGGCGCTTTTCCGCCGTTTCCGTGTCCCGCTCCCCGGGGGTCAGCGCCTCCCGGAAAAAATAGCAGCTCCCCGCCGCCAACAGGGCCTGGAGCAGGGCGTTGGACAGCCCCGCGCCCGTGCCCGCCGCCAGGCCGAGGATTCCGGTCAGCAGCGTGAACAGCGCCGCGCAGGAGGGCATGAACCACCAGCTCCGGCCCAGCTTATGGCCCTGGAACACAAAGGCCGCGGTAAAGACCAGCGAGACCGCCGCCACATAGCGTATGCCCGTGTCAAAGCCGTAGAACAGCAGATAGCCGGCGGAGGCCCCGATGGAGCAGGCCATTCCCGCGACGCCCCCGCCGGCCTGGGCCGCCGCCGCGATGCCAAAGGGGCCGCAGCCGTCCATCAACGGCGCCCCCGCCATCACCGCCCCCAATAAAAATTGCAGGCCCCAGCCCAGGGACTGGGCCAGCTGGGGCCGTTCCCGCGCCAGTTCCCCGCTGGCCAGCAGCTTATGCAGCCGCGCCAGCTCCGTCTTGAATTTCATTCGTGCATCCCCCCGGTAAGTTTGGTTGCCTATACTATAAATCCCGGGGCGCGGGATAAGCTGTCAAAGCCCGCTGTTAAAAAATCCTATTTTGGGGGCGGAAATAGCGGGAAAAAACCGCCTCCATTTCCCACGGAGTTTTTTTATTTCCCACCCCGGCGGGGGAGCACATGAGGAAATTGGGGCTTGACCGGGCGGGGCAAACTTTGTATAATAGTCACAGTTTCGGAAGCTCCGTGTCCCGGACAGTTGCGAATGATGGGAAACGGAAAAATATGACATGCCTATGGGATACGGGCAGAAGGGGGTGGAGGCCATCGACGAGAGGAAATATCTTGCGGAGCTGCGGAAGCTGCTCTCCTTTATGGCGTCCTGGGACCGCGACGCGGCGGTCAGCCGGATCGAGCGGATGCTTGACGAGGCGGAGGATCCCCGGGAGCTGATGGAACAAATGGGCACTCCGACGCGCGTGGCCGTACAGTTGGCGGGCAGCTATGTCCCCACCGACCCGACAAAGGCCCCTCCCGCGCCGGAGCCTCCCGCGCCCGAGCCGGAACCGCAGCCGGAACCCCAGCCGGAGCCGCTAGCGTCTGCGCCCGTGCCGGAGCAGGAGGAACCTCAGCCAGAGCCACCGGCATCCGTGCCAGCGCCGGAGCAGGAGGAACCTCAGCCGGAGCCCCCGGTGTCCGTGCCCGCGCCGGAACAGCCGGCCCCCATGCCCCAACCGGAGGAGCCGGCAGAGTCCCCTGAGCCTGCGCCGGAGCTTCCCGCGCCGGAGCCGGAGGCTGAAGCCGCCATCCCGTCCGCGCCCGAATCC
>JAFUVO010000130.1 GCA_017477525.1 Oscillospiraceae bacterium
TCTTTTTCTGTATTTCCCTCCCCCCTTCGGGGGAGGGAAATACCAACAACGAAATAGTTGCCGCTGAAAAACAATATGTTTGCTGATAAATAACATCATACTACAAGATAAGGCAGATATCAAGCCGTTTCTGTTTTTCACACTCCGTGTTCCCCCTCCGGTGCGGGTACAAATAAAATAGCAGCACTCTCGCCCGCCTTCGGCGGGAGAGAGCGCTGTTTCTAAAAATGCAGTCAATTCGTCCCCGTCAGCGCGAGGCTGCTGAGGACCTCGCCCACGGTCTGCACCGGGACGATGGTCAGCCCGTCCCGGACCTCCTTTGCCACATCCCTCAGGTCGTCGACGTTATCCGCGGGGATGAACACCTTTTTCACGCCGCTGCGCTGGGCGGCCATCAGCTTTTCCGGCAGCCCGCCGATGGGGTTGACGCTGCCCTGCAGCGAAACCTCGCCCGTCATGGCCACCGCCGGCGGCACCGGCACCCCGCTGAGCAGCGAGGCCAGGGCCGTGGTCAGCGTGATGCCGGCGGAGGGGCCGTCCTTCGGCGTCGCCCCGTCCGGAACGTGGATGTGCAGATCCTCCTTTTCCAGCAGCTCCGCCTTCTCCGGGTACATCGACTTGACCAGGCTCACCGCGATCTGGGCGGACTCCTTCATCACGTCGCCGAGCTGTCCGGTGATGGACAGCTTTCCGCTGCCCTTCGTCGCCTTTGTCTCTATGTAGAGCACGTCGCCGCCCACCTTCGTCCAGGCCAGCCCGGTCACCACCCCCGGCTCCGCGCTGTCCTTCACGTTTTTCTGGTGGATGGGGCTCATGTCGAGATACTCCCGCAGCTTTTCCGGGGCAACCGCGACGGGTTTCTCCGCGCCCTTCACAAGCTGTACAGCCGCGCTGCGGCAGAGGGTGTCGATGCACTTTTTCAGGCCCCGCACACCCGCCTCCCGGGTGTACTCGGAAATCACATGGGCGATGGTATCGTCTGAAATTTGCACATCCCCTTCCCTGAGGCCCGCCGCCTCCATCGCCTTGGGAAGCAGGTGCCGCAGGGCGATTTCCTGCTTCTCGATGGGCGTGTAGCCCTGGAAGCGGATCAGCTCCATGCGGTTGAGCAACGGCTCCGGGATGGTGTCGGCGCTGTTGGCCGTGCAGATAAACAGCACGTCGCTCAGGTCATAGGGCACATTCAGGTAATGGTCCGTGAAGGTATTGTTCTGCTCCGGGTCCAGCACCTCCAACAGCGCGCTGGCCGGGTCGCCGTTGTAGGACGCGGAGAGCTTGTCTACCTCGTCCAGCACCATCACGGGGTTCGACACCCCGCACTTGTGGATCCCGTCCAAAATCCTCCCCGGCATGGCGCCGATGTAGGTGCGCCGGTGGCCGCGGATGTCCGCCTCGTCCCGGACACCGCCGAGGCTGACCCGCACATACTCCCGGCCCAGCGCCCGGGCGATGCTCTGGCCGATGCTGGTCTTGCCCGTGCCCGGCGCGCCCACGAACAGCAGGATGGAGCCGGACTGGCGGCCCCTGAGGCGCATCACGGCGATCTGCTCCAGAATCCGCCGCTTCACCTTGTCCAGGCCGAAGTGGTCCGCGTCGAGAATTTTTTCCGCCTCGTCCAGAGAGACTTCCTTCGCCGCCTCCCGCTTCCAGGGCAGGGTGGTGAGAAATTCGAGGTAGTCCGTCAGAAGCCCGGACTCGTGGCTGTTCTGTCCCTCCGATTTGAGGCGGTTGAGAAGCTTCTGTCCCTCCTTCCGCGCGGTTTCGTTCATGCCGCAGTCCGCGATTTTCTTTTCCAACCGGCGGATATCCGACATCTCCTCCGGGTGCATGTCGTCCAGCTCCTGCTGCAAATATTCGATCTGCTTGCGCAGGGCCTGTTCCTTATAGAGCTTCTGGTGGTCCACCTGCTGGGCGGCCTGCGCCTTGATCCGCACCCGGGCCAGCTCGATGTTCTCGTAAATCATGGCCTCCAGCGCCTCAAACCGCGCCCGCCGGCTGTCCTCCGCCAGCAGGGCGTAGCGCTCCTCGTTGTCCGCGGACATCCAGGGGCTCATGCCCGCGCCGATGTCCCCCAGGGTCTCCCAGGCGGCGGCAAAGCCCCGGAGCACCTGCCCCCACTCGAAGCCCTTGGAAAACGACAGCAGCGTTTCCTTCACCGCCGCGACCCTGCGGGCCTCCTCCTCCGGGTCCATGTCCTCCACATCCCCCCGGCGGGACACCGTCAGCTCGATCGTCTTGTCCGGGTAGACGTAGGCTTCATCCAGATTCACCCGCTGTTCCAGGTGGATCACCAGGAAGCCCTGCTCGTTGACCTCGCGGATGTAGCCGGAAACGCCGATGGGATAAAAGCTGTCGCTCTCCAGCTCCCGCTTGGCCGCCTCCTTTTTCGCCACAATCACCGTGACCTTCTCGTCCTCCACGGGCGCGCGGCCCGTCATGCTTTTGTACACGTCCACCTGCAAAAAGATGTTGGAATCGGGGACGGTTATCATATTGTAAACCGGTACGACTGCCATATATATTCCTCCCGTTCTGGCACTCGGTCGTTACGAGTGCTAAGCCCATGTTGAAAAAATAGCTCCGTTTTCTCCGCCGCGGAGCCGGCGACGCCTGGCTGGGGGGATTGCTTCCCACAAATCAAAGGACAGTCCAAGCTTGGTGCCAGTATAGCACAAACTTTGTTGTTGTCAAGCCTTGCATTGTGAACACTCTGTGAATAGGGGCTGTGAAAAAAAGGAGAGCAATCTCCCGGCTTTCACAGCCCCAATTCTATTCATAGGCAAAAAAGAAGAGGAAAAAGAAAAAAGCGCATAATCCCCCCTACCCCCAGAAAATCTGCTTTTGAAAGTTTAGGCAGCCA
>JAFUVO010000131.1 GCA_017477525.1 Oscillospiraceae bacterium
GGGCGGCGAGGGCCTCGGCGGCGGGGGCGGCGGAGGGCCTCCCCCGCCGTTTACCCGGGGCCAGACCCGTTCCAGGTCCTCTATCGCCCGTTTCCACTGGTCTTCCATCACAACGCATCACCTCTCCCCCCATACTATGCGCCGCGCCGGTGTTCCGCGAATCGCGGTACACAAGAAACGCGAGCCCCCCGCCCGTCGGGCGGGGGCTCGGATTATTCATCCCCGTGGTGGATGTTCATATACTCGTCGTAGGTGGTCATGCGGTCGATGAAGCCGTCCTCGGTCAGCTCTATGATGCGGTTGGCGACGGTCTGGGTCAGCTCGTGGTCGTGGCTGGTGAAAATGATATTATAGGGAAAGGTCACCATGCCGTTGTTCAGCGCCTGCACCGCCTCGAGGTCGAGGTGGTTTGTGGGCTGGTCAAACAGGAGGATATTCCGCCCTTCGAGCATCATCTTGGAAATCATGCAGCGGACCTTCTCGCCGCCGGAGAGGACCTTGACGGATTTATACACCTCGTCCCCGGAGAAGAGCATCCGCCCCAGGAAGGTCCGCAGATAGCTCTCCCGCTTGTCGGCGGAAAACTGCCGCATCCAGTCGATGAGGTTTTCATCGTGGCCGGCGAAGAAGTGTTCGTGGTTCACCGGGAAATAGCTCTGGGTGGTGCTGACGCCCCACTTGACCGTGCCCTCGTCCGGCTCCAGCTCCCCGGCGAGGATCTGGAACAGCGTCGTGATGGCGATCTCGCTGCTGCCGATGATGGCGATCTTGTCGTCGCGGTTCATGGTGAAGCGGATGTTGTTGAGGACCTTCACGCCGTCGACGGTCTTGCTCAGGCCCTCCACAAACAGCCGGTCCTTCCCCGGCTCCCGCTCCGCCTTGAAGCCCACCCAGGGGTAGCGGCGGGAGGACGCGGGCAGCTCCTCCACGCTGAGCTTGTCCAGCAGCTTCCGGCGGGAGGTGGCCTGGCGGGATTTCGACTTGTTGGCGGAGAAGCGGGCGATGAAGTTTTGCAGCTCTTCAATTTTCTGCTGCGCCTTCTTGTTCTGGTCCCGGACCAGCTTCTGCATGAGCTGGCTGGACTCGTACCAGAAATCGTAGTTGCCCACGTACATCTTGATTTTTCCGTAGTCGATGTCCACGATATGGGTGCAGATGTTGTTGAGGAAATAACGGTCGTGGCTGACCACCAGCACAGTGCCGTCGTAGTCCAGCAGAAAATCCTCGAGCCAGACGACGCTGGCCAGGTCGAGGTTGTTGGTGGGCTCGTCCAGCAGAATGATGTCCGGCTTGCCGAAGAGGGCCTGGGCCAGCAGCACCTTGACCTTCTGCCGGGGGTCCATGGCGGCCATCCGGGTGCCGTGGAACTCGACGGGGATGCCCAGCCCCTGCAGCAGCCGCGCCGCGTCGCTCTCGGCCTCCCAGCCGCCCAGCTCCGCGTACTGCTCCTCCAGCTCCGCGGCCCGGAGGCCGTCGGCGTCGTCAAAATCCGGCTTTTCGTAAATCGCGTCCTTCTCCTTGCCGATGTTGTAGAGGGCCATATTGCCCATGATAACCGTTTCCAGCACAGGATACCCGTCATACATGGTCTGGTTCTGTTTCAGTACGCTCATGCGGGCCTTGGGGTCGATGTGGACCGCGCCTTTTGTCGGCTCCACTTCCCCGGAGATGATTTTCAGCAGCGTCGACTTTCCCGCGCCGTTGGCCCCGATGATGCCGTAGCAGTTTCCCCGGGTAAATTGCAGGTCGGCCTGGGAAAACAGGACCTGGCCGCCGTATTGCAGGGTGAGGTTTTCGGTTGTAATCATGTCGTTTCTCCAATTCTTCTCATGCTCCCCTCCCCTGCCGGGGCGGGAGCAAATATTCACAGCGTATGCAGAAAATCATCCAGCACCGCGAGGTTTTCCGGGAAGCTTTTCCTGCCGAAGCCCATGCGGAAATAGGGCTTGTCCGTATCGTAGACGCTGCCCGGCAGCAGCAGGACGCCCCGGCGCTCCACGGCGAGGCGGCAGAAGGTGTCCGCGTCCCAGCCGCCCAGCAGCCGGTGGAAGGCCACGGGACCGGCCAGGGCGGGCATGGGGCAGATCAAATCCCGCCATCGGGCAAAGAAGGGCTCCGCCGCGCGCAGGTTGTCCCGGATGATCCCCCGGTTCCGCTCCAACAGCGCCTCCCCATGGCGCAGCGCCACGAGGCTCAGGTACTCGCTCGGGGCGGCGCTGCAAATGCTGGTGTAGTGCTTGAAGCATACCACCCGCTCCAGCAGCCCATGGTCCTTTGAAACCATCCAGCCCAGCCGCAGGCCGGCCAGTCCGTAGGCTTTTGACATGACCCCCAGGGACACGGCCTTTTCGTAGAGCTCCGCCGCGCTGTCCCGGCGCTCCCCGTCCAGCTCAAGGCCCTTGTAAACCTCGTCGCAGAACAGGTATAAGCCCCGTTCGCGGCAGAAATCGCACAGGCGGCGCAATTCCTCATTGGTAAAGGCGTAGCCCGTGGGGTTGTTGGGGCTGTTGACGGCGATGAGCTTTGTATTCGGGCGGACCAGGGCTTCCAGCTCGTCAAAATCCACCGCCCAGCGCCCGCCGCTGTCGCGGACCTCCCAATTCGACCATTCCACGCCGGGAATGGCCCGGGCCGCCTCCCAGACGGAGGGGTAGTTGGGGTACATGATGACGGCGTGGTCCCCGGCGTCCAGCATCACGTTCATATAGGCCAGAATGCCCTCCTGGGCCCCGCAGAGGGTCAGCACATCCTCCGGCCCCGTCCCCCGGTAAAGCCCGGCGATCGCCTCCCGCAGCGCGGGGGCGCCCCATGTCTCCGTATAGCCCAGCCAGGTGTCCAGATAGCCGGCCTCGGCCCCCTCTTCGAGGGCCAGCAGCTCCCGGGCGCTCATGGCCTCGCAGTCCGACTGGGCCAGCAGGTAGGGGGCGGTGAACTCATATTTTCCGAAATAACATTCCAGGGCAAAATCCCGCAGCTTCATCCTTCCGCTCCTCCCCCGCCATGGCCGTGCCGGCCGGCGGCCGCGCCGGCGATCTGCCAGCGCATCAGCTTCCCCGCCGCAGTACGGGGCAGGGGGCCGTTGTAATAGACCACATCCCCCAACTGCTGCTCCGGCGGCAGCAGCGCCTGGGTGGAGGCCAGGCGCGACAGCGCCTCGTCCCGGTCCATCGTCCCCCGGGGCAGCACCAGCACCGGCACGTCCTCCCGGGGCACCACGGCGATCTCCGCTGTTTCGAGGATGCGGGCCAGGTCCTTTTCATATTCCGGCAGGCTCAGCTTTGTGCCGTCGCTGAGGGCCATGATCTCCTTTTTCCGTCCCGTCACATGCAGGCGGCCATCGGCGTCAATGCAGCCCAGGTCGCCCGTATGGAACACCCCGTCCCGCAGCACCCTGGCCGTGTCCTCGGGCCGGCGGTAGTAGCCCTCGAACAGCAGCTCCGGGGACGAAATCAAAATCTCCCCGTCGGGGGCGATGCTGACGCGGGCATCGGGACAGAGGTCCATGGCGAAGAAATCCTCCCCCCGGCTCAGGCATACGCCGGAGCTTGTCTCCGTCAGGCCGTAGCCGTGGCAGACGCGCACCCCCATGGCCTCCACCGCCTTCAGCAGAGCCCAGGGGCAGTCCCCCGCCCCCACGATAAGCACCCGCAGGGAATCCCCCAGACAGCGGTTTTTCAGAAGGTGGCGCAGCAGCGCCGGGGCCACCGCCAGGGCGCTGGGGCGGTAATAGGGGCAATCCTCCGTGTAATAGGAGCGCCCCCGCCCCAGCGCCACTGTAGCGCCGCAGCTCAGGCCCCAGAGGATGCCGCAGATAAAACCGAACACATGGTCCAGGGGCAGCATACACAGCAGCGTATCGTCCCGGTCCAGGGGCACCATGGCGCTGCCGTTCCAGGCGCTGGCGCAGAGATTGCCCTCCGTCAGGACCACCGCCTTGGCCCGGGCCGAGGTGCCGGAGGTGAAAAACAGCACCCTCCCGGCCCCCGTGCCGGCGGGAATCCCCCCGCCCAGCCCATCCAGCAGGGCCCCGCGCCGCGCGGCGCAGCCGCAGAGCCGGTCAACGTCCGTGGCTTTCAGCTGCTCCCGCAGCAGCGGCTCCGGGGTGTTGGCGTTGAGCAGGACCGCCTGCATCCCCGCCTGGGCGGCGGCAAAGATGGTGACGACGCACTCGGGGCTCCCGTCACAGAGAATCCCGAGGCAGCTCCCGCCGCCGGCGCGCAGCGCCTCCGCTTTGGCGCGTACACGCTCCAAAAGCTCGGCGTATGTACATGTCCCCCCGACAAAACGCAGCGCCACGGCCTCCGGCGCCGCGGCGGCCCAGTGGCCCAGCATATCTTCAAAGCGCGAAAAGCGCATCAGCATTCATCTCCTAAATCCGCGAAAGGCGGATGCTCCCCCGCTCCGGGCGGGAAAGCAGATCACACTTTCAGTATAACATGGATATGGATATAATTACAAGCCCTGTGACTGCATATTGTGGCCCCGCGTTACTGTTCACGGGTAGGGGAAAACCCCCGTTGCCTCGCAGAGTTCGCGCCCGCAGGCGCGAATAAAGTCCAATCATTTTCGACGGAAACCGCGTTTTCGCCGAAAATTCTTCTCGCACTGACTCCGTTAAGAAAACATGCCGGGGGCATGTTTTTAGGAGGCAGAGGCGCGAAGCGACACGAGTGTGCCCTCCCCCGCAGGGCGCGCTCGCGCAGCGCAACCC
>JAFUVO010000132.1 GCA_017477525.1 Oscillospiraceae bacterium
CAAAAGAAAGACTGGCCCGCGCGGGATATCCATCCCTTTTGGGCCAGTACCAGAAAGTCTGTGAAAACTTGTGAACCGCTGTATACCGAACGGTACGTACAGTGGTGTGGAAGGGGAGGCCAGTAACCTCCCCTATCCGATTCCGGGAGGCCGCGCCATGCGCGGTCGATTGATATGGAACCGCAGGTCCTATTCTTCCGGCTGACGCCATCAATTATCTTTTCCGATCATCTTGAACATCCCCGGGCCGTCCCAGCCGCAGGGACGTTCCTCAAAGCCCTTCCCGAGATAAAACGGTACGGCCTCCATTGTGCTGATCAGTTCGAGGCTCACGGTCCAGCCCGGCGCGATGGCGCCCCGGATAAACACCTCCACGGCGTCCATCAACAACGTCCTCGCGCCCTTGCCCTGATAACCGGGGATCACGGCGAAGTCCTTCAGATAGAAGGACATGCCGCCATCGCCGATCAGCCTCGCCATTCCGACAGGCAGGCCGCCATCATACGCGGTAAACGCCGCAGTTGTATGTTCGAGGGCCGCCCTGACCTGATCGATGCAGGGCGGTTCCCAGCCGACGGAAGCATACGATCCGGAAACAGCGCCCTATAGCGCTCACTCTCCGCTGCGCTGCCGCCTTTTCCGTGAATGTATAATACTACGTCTTTCATAACACCTCATTCTCGGGATAGAAGCTTGATAAACCTTTGACCTCCACGAGTATGCCGGTTTCTGGTTTATTCTGTCTCCATGTCCTGGGCGATCTTTGCTTCCATCTCCCGGAAATATTCCAGAGCGCGGATCGCGGCCTGCCATTTGTCCGCGGCAGGGCGGCTGCCCTCCAACGCGATAAAACCATCATAGCGGCGAAGCAGCAGCAAGCGGATCAGTTCCTGGAAGTCCACCGCCCCGGTCCCCGGCGGGACGAGTTTTGTCCGCCTGCCATCCATGCAGCGGTAACTGTTTTCTTCCTCCAGCGTGTAGCCAAGATCCTTGAAATGGACGCTGACCACCCTGTCCTGAAATTCCCGAAACAGCATCAGCGGGTCCTCGTTCGCCACCAGAGGGTTTCCGGAGTCATGGGTATACATCAGTTCGGGCACCGCGTCGAACACCCGCCGCATCTCCCCCAGGCTGGCCCAGGGGACCGACGTAGTTTCCAGTGTTTCCGTGCTGACGGCCACGTTCTTCCCCCGGGCATAGGCGATGCTCTCCCGCAGGCCCCGCGTCATCACCTGAAACGCGCCCTCCCGCGTCTGGCCCTCTGCCAGCCCATAGCCGCCCGGAACCAGAAGGATCTGTTTTGTCCCGGCCTCCGCCGCCTCGTCTATGGCGTGCTGTGTTTCATGCAGCAGTTCCTGGAAACGGTCTTCATCAACAGCGTCGGAGAACGGCATGATAATGTTCACTGCTGAGAGGACAACACCATATTTTTCCAGTATCGCCCGGAGCTCCCGGCCTTCCGCCTCCATCTGGAAATACATCAGATCCAGGCCGTCAAAATTGTTTTCCTTCGCGAAGCATACCATATCCTCAAAAGAAGCCGTGCCGTTTTTCACCGGAATCCCGAGCTCATTTAAAAGTCGGTAAGCCTCATCGGCGCTGGCGGGCGCTTCCCGAATACCCGCCCCCGCCAGCATCGCGCCGAGGATGAAATTCACCCTTTCGTGCCGAAGCTCAGAATCCACCATCAGACTCATCAAACTGTATTTCATGTAGCACTCCTCCTGTCGCGGAAAGTGGGAGACTGCGGGGTGCGCCATCACCCCGCAGCTGTATTGACTGCACTACAGCCATATTATATCCATTCGGCCCTTCTATTTCAAGATCGAGTGCGGGAAATAAATTACGCCCTCGAATTAGGAGATGTCGACTTCGCGGGCCGTATTCCGGCGATCCAGTCCGGCAAATACGATTTTACCACCGAAGCGTGACCCGTGAACAGCATGCCACGGCTGTCCCCGCCTGTTCAACCGGGTCGGAAACAGCGGGCTGGGTACGCCGGTGAAAAGGGGACGTTTCAGAATGAAACCCCTTTTTTCGCCCCGTCCCTTGTACTTTGGCCCTGGAGCGGCTATACTTATTCAGGAAACTGTGCTGTGGAAAGGAGCGTGATACGCCATGATGAAGCCGTTTGGAGAAACGCTGCGCCGTCTCAGAATGGAAAAAGACCTGTCCCAGCAGCAACTGGCGGACAGGCTTCATGTAGAACGCTCCAGCTTTGCCAACTGGGAGGCGGGCCGGCGTTTGCCGGACGCGGCCTTGATCTCCCAAATCGCCAAAGCCCTGGGCGTGGACCCCGCCGTTCTGCTGTCCGCCGCGGAGAGTCCCGACGAACCCCCGAACGTCCTGCTGGTGGACGATGAGAGCATCATCCTTGACGGGGGCCTGCCCATTTTGCGGGAGGCTTTGCCGGGGGCAAAGGTGTTCGGCTTTACAAAGCCGTCGCAGGCCGTGGAGTTTGTCCGGAATCATCCGGTGGCGCTTATTTTTCTGGATATTGAATTGGGAAGGGTGAGCGGTCTGGACCTGTGCCGGGAGCTGATCCGCATAAAACCGCGCGTCAACGTGGTCTATCTCACCGCATATCGGGACTATTCCTTTGACGCATGGGATACCGGTGCCAGCGGCTATCTGCTCAAGCCGCTGGAAGCGGAGGCGGTGCGCCGGCAGCTTCTTCATCTGCGCTATCCCGTGGGAGGTCTGCTGTGATAGAGCGGTTAAATTCTCTGGCATTTGCGGCGGCGATTCTGTTCGGAGTATTCGGACTGGTTTTAACCTATATCGCCCGGGACGTGGACCGCTGGCCGCGGCGGCTTTGTATCGCCATCTTATCCACGGCGGTGGCCAGCGCGGCGTTGGAAGTGCTGGCAACGCCTGTATATCCGGTTTCCCCGCCGTTCTATCGGGCGATCTATCTCGTCGATACGCTGCTTGCCCCGCTGCCATCCCTGTTGGTGTTTGCCTATTTCCTCGACTGCTGCGGAGAGGACTATCGCAGGAGTAAGGTCATGCGCGTCCTGTGGGCGCTGGGCGCGGCGATGGTGGCCGCCGGAATTGCGGCGCAGTTCAGCGGAGAGATCGACGCCGCGCCAGAGGGTACAGCCCGGTTTGGTTTTTGGCTTGTCCTGTCTCTTTTCCTGAGTCTGGTGATCTCGGTTGTCTGCTTCGCCGCGCTCATCCGGAGGCGGAAAAAGCTGACGAATGTGCAGCGCGTCATGTTTTGCGCCTGTTTCCTCACCTCGCCCTCGATCAAGATCATTCTTGTGGAGCTGTATCTGATGGCCGGGTTGGTCCGGCGCTATCAGGAGCAAAAGGAGGAAACGGTGCGGCAGCGGACCCAGGTGGCCGTTCTGCAAATGCGGCCCCATTTCATCCACAATACGCTCATGAGCATCTATTACCTCTGCGCCCGTGACCCCCAAAAGGCGCAGCAGGTCATTCTGGATTTTTCCCGTTATCTGCAAAGCAACTTTACCGCCATCGCCAGGGAAGGCACGATCCCCTTTTCGGAGGAATTGGAGCACACCAGGGCATATCTCGCGGTGGAGCAGGCGCGTTTTCAGGGACAGTTATTCGTGGAGTTTGACACGCCGGACACGTTTTTCCGCATCCCTGCCCTGACGCTCCAGCCCATTGTGGAAAACGCCATCAAGCACGGCGTGGACCCGGATCTGGAACCGCTGTACGTCACCGTCGCCACGGAGGACACGGACATGGGCGTCCGGATCACCGTGGAGGACACTGGCCCCGGCTATGCCCCGTCCGATGCCGACGCGCCCCACTTTGCCCTGGATAATATCCGCGAGCGGCTGAAAACCATGTGCGGCGGCACATTGGAGCTCGAGCCGCGGGAAGCGGGAGGAACAAAGGTGACGTTGTTTGTTCCCCGGCGCGAACACGGAAGAATGTCCAATCCAAAACTATAGTCAGCGACAATAATTTTTTCGTTTTCCCGCCCGCGCAGCGGGCGGGAAAACAGGATGATTTTCTGTGAAAGCGAAAAAACTTATGTCGTTTGCTATAAATAAACCTATAATATTCACGCAAATCTAACCAAGCGGCGAAAAAGCGCACAGATTCAAGATTTCTGCGAAAAGATACTTTCACCCAAAGGGTGAAGTAAATTGGGCATAGAAATAGGACTTCAGATTTGGTATAATGCAGTTA
>JAFUVO010000133.1 GCA_017477525.1 Oscillospiraceae bacterium
CCCTGGGCGCGGACTACGGCATCGGCGTCACCGGCCTGGCCGGGCCGGACGGCGACGGGCTCCACCCCGTGGGCACCGTTTTTGTCGGGCTGGCGTCGGCGCAGAGCGTGGAGGTCTGGGCCCTGAGCCTTGGCGAGCGCTCGGACCGCGCGCGCATCCGCACCCTGGCGGCCAACCACGCCTTCGACCTGCTGCGGCGGAAGCTCTGCGAGGCAGGGTGATAACAGTTACCAATCATATTACTTTCGTTTCCTCCGCCGGAGGCGGGGGAGGAAACAGTTGCGAAAGGAGCTATAAAATGGAAACCAACCTGGCCTATGAAGAGCCCTGGCGCGAGGAACTGATCGGCGGCCGATGGGTCGCCATGGCCCCGCCCTCGACGAATCACAACAGGGTCAAGGGGAATATCTACGCGCTTTTCTGGCGCTATCTCATCGGAAAAAGCTGCGAAGTCCTTCCGGACGGGGAAGGCGCTTATCTGGCGGAAGGGGAGTATTACGTCCCCGACGTGATGGTGGTCTGCGACCCGGAAAAAATACGCCCCGACGGCGTCCACGGGGCGCCGGACCTGGTGGTGGAGGTGCTCTCCCCCGGCAGCGCCGCCTATGACCGGGGCCATAAGCGCGAGGTATACGAGGCCGGCGGCGTCAGGGAATACTGGCTGGTCAGCCCGGGGGATAAGACGCTGGAGCAGTACGTCCTCCGGGAGGGGCAGTTCCGGCTGAACGAACTGTGCGCCATCGTGCCCGACTGGATGCGCGAGAGGATGACGCCCCGGGAGCTGGACAATTTGAAAACAGAGGTCACATGCACTCTTTACGGCGACCTGACGCTCTCCCTTGAGGACGTCTTTTCCAGAGTCACATGAAGCACCTGTTCATCGTAAACCCCAAGGCCGGCGGCAGGGACCGCACGGCGGAGGTGGCTTCGCTGGCGCGGCGGGCGCTGGCGGAGCGGAGGGCGGAATATGAAATCTACACCACCGCCGGCCCCATGGACGCCGCCGGAAAAGTGGCGTTGGAGGCGGAGGACTGCGAGGCGCTGCGGGTCTACGCCTGCGGCGGGGACGGGACGCTCAACGAGTGCGTCAACGGCGCGGCTGGCCGGGAAAACGTGGCCGTGACCCACTTCCCGACGGGCACCGGCAACGACTTTGTCAAGGTGTTCGGAGCGGGTGCAAAGCGCTTTTCCGATTTGGACGCCCTGATAGGCGGGGAGGTCCGGCGTTTCGACCTGATGGACTGCAACGGGCGGGCCGCCCTCAACATCTGCTCCGTGGGCGTGGACGCCCGCATCGGTTTGGAGGTCCACAAATACAGCTCCCTCCCCGTGCTGGGCGGGGCCACGGGCTACGTCACCTCCACCGCCGTCAACCTGCTGCGGGGCGTGGGCCGGGAGATGCGGGTGATCTGCAACGGGCGGCTCTACTATGGGGAGATGAGCCTGGTGTGCTGCTGCAACGGCAGCCACTACGGCGGCGGCTTCAACCCGGTGCCGGAGGCCAGGCCAGACGACGGCGTCCTCGATTTTCTGATCGTCAAGGGGATTTCCCGGCTGAAATTCCTGGCCCTGGTGGGTTCCTACGCCCGCGGCGGCTACGCCAAACACCCCAAATACATCACCCATGTCCGCTCCGACGCCCTCGAAATCAAAAGCCCCCGGGAGCTGCTGGTCAACATCGACGGCGAGGAAATGCGGGCCAGACACGTCAGCGTGAAGCTCTTGCCCGGCGCCCTGAACTTTATCGTCCCGAAGGGGATCGTAACTGTTTAGAACCCTGTGGGTTCTAAACAGTTACGGAGAATCAAATAATAATTCTTTCCCGGAGGGGGAGGGAATGGCGGAAATAGAAATGGAGAATGCCCATGAATGACATCATATTGCTGAAGCAGGGGGAGATCGTCCTCAAGGGGCTGAACAAAAAATCCTTTGAGCAGAGGCTGAGCGCCAACGCGGCGCGGCGGCTGAAGCCCTTCGGCAATTTTAAACTATACACCCTGCAATCCACAGTGTACGTGGAGCCGCAGGACGAAAACGCCGATGTGGCCGGGGCTTTTGAGGCGCTGAAAAAGCTCTTCGGCGTCATCAGCCTGACGAGGGCCGCGGCCTGCGAAAAGGATCGGGACGCCATCGCCGCGAAAGCCATAGAGTATCTGGCCGGCGACATGCGCCGGGCGGCGAGTTTTAAGGTGGAGACGCACCGCAGCGACAAGCGCTTCCCCATGACCAGCATCCAGCTCAGCCAGTATGTCGGCGGGCTTTTGGCGGAGGCCTATCCCGAAACCAGGGTGGACGTCCACAATCCTGAGCTGGTGGTGCATGTGGAGGTCCGGGACCTGGCGGCCTATGTCCACGGCAGCCCCGCCCCCGGCGCGGGCGGGATGCCGGTGGGCTGCAACGGCAGCGCCGTGACGCTGCTGTCCGGCGGCATCGACTCCCCGGTGTCCAGCTGGATGATCGCCCGCCGGGGCGTCAAAATCATCCCCCTGCACTTTTACGCCTTCCCCTACACCGGGGAGGCCGCGAAGGAGAAGGTGATCAGCCTGGCCCGGCTGCTGAGCCCCTGGTGCGGCGCCCTGCGCCTGGGGATCGTGCCCTTCACCCACATCCAGGAGTCCATTCGGGACAACTGCCCGGAGGAATACTTCACCATCGTCATGCGCCGCTTCATGATGCGCGTCGCGGACCGCTTCGCCCGGGACAACGGCTGCGGCGCGCTGGTCACGGGGGAGAACCTGGGCCAGGTGGCCAGCCAGACCATGCCCGCCATGGCCGTGACGGAGTCCGTGGCGCAGCTGCCCGTACTGCGCCCCTTAGTGGGCTTCGACAAGGCGGAAATCGTGGCCATGGCCCGGAAAATCGGCACCTTTGACACCTCAATTCTGCCCTACGAGGACTGCTGCACCGTGTTCACCCCCCGCCACCCCGCCCTGCGCCCCACCCTCGAAAAAGCCGCCGAGGCGGAACAGGCCCTCGATGTGGAGGCGCTGACCGAGGAGGCCGTCATGGGGATCACCCATGTGGCGGTTTAACTTATGCCTTATTTGACAGCAATGGCCCCGCCGCAGGCGGGGCCATTGCTGTCAACAGGCGCGCCTGCGAAAGCCATGCGCCGTCACGAAAACGACAAATTATGTATAAACTGTGAATTTTCAGTTGACTTTAATTTAACAAAGGCATATAATGTCTATGCGAGTGACAACCGCGCGCCGCGCGGTTTCTATGTTCTCAGCGGAAAGGAGGCATCCGTTTTTCAGCGCATCCCCAACCCCTCGCGAGAGAAAATGTGAAAAGGAAAGAGGTCTGAACAAATGTTCAAGAAACTGACCAACGGAAGCGTAAAGCTCGTGGAGCGGCTGCTCCCGGACGCGTTTATCTTCTGCATCATCCTGACGGTCGTCGTCTTCATCCTGGCGATGCCCCTGACCGGGCAGGGCCCGATGGCGATGATCCAGCACTGGGGCAACGGCGTGTGGGGCCTGCTGGCCTTCTCCATGCAGATGGCCCTGGTCGCCGTCCTCGGCAACGCCTTCGCCACCGCCCCCGCCATCAAGCGCGGCATCGTCCGCCTGGCGGCGATCCCGAAATCCCCCTCCGGCGCCATCATCATGGTCACAGCCATTTCTACGGTGTGCTGCTGGCTGAACTGGGGCTTCGGCCTGATCGTCGGCGCGATTCTGGCGAAAGAGGTCGCCAAGCGCCGCAATGACACCGACTACCGCCTTCTGATCGCCTCAGCCTACTCCGGCTTCGTCGTGTGGCACGCTGGCCTGTCCGCCTCGATCCCCCTGGACCTGGCCGCCGGCAGCGGCTCCTACGCCGCTAAGGTCGGCGACGCCCTGGAGTTCATGGAGGGCAACACCTACACCCTGGCCACCACGGTCCTGGCCCCTTGGAACCTGATCGTCTGCCTGGCCATCCTCGTCATCATGAGCCTGGTCAACGCGAAGATGCACCCCTCCCCCAAGGAGGTCGTCATCGTCGACCCCGCCCTGCTGAAGGATGAGGAGTTCAAAGAGACCCCGCGCGGCGCGCGCACCCCGGCACAGAAGATGGAGAACAGCCCCATCCTGACCTACATCATCGTCCTGATCGGCGTGATCTACCTGGTCAGCTACTTC
>JAFUVO010000134.1 GCA_017477525.1 Oscillospiraceae bacterium
AGACGCGCCAGCTGGGGCAGATGGCCCTGCAGCTGGACCGGGGGGAGCTGCGCCCGGAGGCGGCGCGCACGCTGTTTTCCGTGGCGGCGGCAGAGGCCGAAAGGACGGCCGCGGCGCTGTCCGCCATTCCCGGCGCGGGGGAAAACGGGCTGTGCGCCGGCCTGATCGAGCGCGCGGAGGCGCTTGCCGGGCTGCTGGACGCCCTTTCCGCAGCCGGCGCGGAGGGCGGCGCGACCCTGTCCGGCATGGTGCGCTGCGCCCAGATGGAGAATTTCGTCAAGCAGGTGGAGCTTCAGCAGGGGGTGAAGGCGGGCGGCGGGCGGTAGGCTCGGTGATTTACAGAGGGGAAGGTCATCTGAGTGTTGAGTGTGGAGATTTTTGAGTGTGGAGTGTGGAGTTGAGGGCCGGTGACGCAGTGATATTGCCTTCCCCAGGGGGAAATGTCATCAGCTTAACGACTGAAGGAGAGCCCCACCACCGCAAGCGGTCTCCCTCCCCATTGCGATGGGGAGGCTTTTATACTAAGACCTGATTAAAAGAGGACAAGATTGCCGGGACTTTTTTTGTGCTGGCAGGGCGAAGTCCCGCAGGCTTGCTGGCGGCAAGTCAAGGGGCTTCAACGCCGCCAGCGCGGAAAAGAACCGGCAGGATGTCTTGTTTTAGTCAGGGATTAGTATTACATCGCGGCAGCCGCTTCCTTCGCTTCCCCACCGCAGTGGGGAAGTACCCGCGTTAGCGGGGGATAGGGCGCCTCTTATCCTTAACCTGACGACATTGGCCGGGAGGGGAAGGCAAGCAGATGCCGCACAACCATGAGCCTTCCCCACATGCAAAGGCGATATCCGCCGCTGTTACCTGCCGGCCCTTTCAATCAGCGTGTCGTTCCACACGTCGCGCAGAAAGACATAGAGGGGCATGAGGGCGGTGAAGGTATCGGCGAGGGCATCGGTCAGACCGGGGGTATACATCACGCCGCCGTAGCCCTGCTCATAGCCCACGGACAGGTGCCTGCGGTTGTACCAGGGGTTGAGCAGCTCGCCGCGGTCGGCCTTGAGGCGCTTGTACACGGGGCCATAGAGGATGAAGGGCCCGCGGGCGGCGATATCGCGCACGATGGCCTCGAAGCGCCCGCTTTCGCGGTCGATGCGCTGGCGCCAGTGTTCGCCGATGTCGGCGGCGTCCTTCCAGTTGCCCACGCCGCAGGACCAGCCGGTGCCGCCGATTTCAAACCAAAACATGGGGCCCATGGCGCGGCGCTCGCCGCTTTGGATGGAGAACCAGAGGTGATCCTTGTAGGGCCCGCGGCCATAGAGCCTGCGGGCGTCCCGGTAGATGCGGGCGATGTGGACCTGGAATTCCTGCTCCGGGAAGGCGCGCTGGAGCCGATCAAGCGTTTCAAAGGCCAGCGCCCGGAAGGGCTGATTCAGCACATCCTCAAATTCCTGCTTGTGTTCCATGAACCATGTGCGGTCGTTGTTCATGGACAGGCTCCAGAGAAAATCGCCCGTCGCCTGTGAAAAGCCCTGAAATGTCATGGGATACCTCGCTTTATGCTTATACGAATAACCCGTCCGGCGTGCCGAACGGGCTGAATGTTTTCAAGTGAGGCGCGATTACTTCGCGGCTTCTACCTTGATGATCTCCTGGCCGTCATAATAACCGCAGAACTTGCAGACGCGGTGGCTCAGCTTCATCTTGGCGCAGCGGGGGCACTTCACGATGCCCGGCGCGGACAGCTTCCAATGAGCGCTGCGACGAGAATTCCTTCTTGCCTTGGAGACTTTTCCCTTGGGAGTGGCCATTGTTACACCTCCTCGTTGTTTAGCACAATTTCTTTTAATGCCGAAAAGGGGCCGGTAACAACGTTGCCCTCCTGGCATGTGCAGGTATGATGATTCAGGTTGACGCCGCAGACGGGGCAAAGGCCCTTGCAATCCGGCTTGCAGAAGAATTGCATGGGCAGCTCCAGCAGCAGCGCGTCCTTCACGGCGTCCGTAAGCTCCACGGCGTTGGCCTCGAAGCTGTAGAGATCCGGGTCGTCGGGATCGGGCTGCTTGGCATAAAGCGCGTCAATCTGTACCCTGACGTCTGCTTCCACGCGCTCCAGGCACCGGCAGCAGCGGGACACCACCTTCGCGGCGGCCCCGGCCCGCAGGCTGATGCGATTGTCGCCGGTGCAGAAGAATTCGCCCTCGACCTCAATGTCCTCAAAGCGGACCGGGTCGCTCAAAACCTCCATCTCCGGCAGCGTCACCGCCGCGCGGAAGGGATAGACCTGACCGGGGTTCTTCAGCGCCTTACCGACATCCAGTGACAACCCAATACCCCCTAACCTTTGCTATTATATACGTTTGCGCGCCGATTGGCAAGTTAAATTTTGAGAAGCGGCGCGGCGCCGCGGAAGAAGCCGCGCCGCCGTCGGTCACTTGATTTCCTTGCCGGTGGCCAGAGCCAGGGTATCGCGGGCGATGGCCAGCTCTTCGTCGGTGGGGATGACCCAGACCTGCACCTTGCTGTCGTCCGCGGAAATCTTCGCCTCGCCCCGGGCGTTGACGTTCTTTTCGTGGTCGATCTTCACGCCCATGAAATCCAGGCCCTCCACGGCCCATTCGCGGGCGCGGGTGTGGTTTTCGCCGATGCCGGCGGTGAAGATGATGGCGTCCACGCCGCCCATGGCCGCGGCGAAGGAGCCGATGTACTTCTTGAGGGTGTAGGCCCACATTTCGATGGCCAGCTTGGCGTCGGCTTCTCCGGCGTCATACCGGGCGGTGACGTTGCGCATGTCGGAATCGCCGGCCAGGCCCAGCAGACCGCTCTTCTTGTTCATCATGGTCAGCACTTCGGTGGGGGTCATGTTCTTGCGGTTGCAGATGAACTCGACCACGGCGGGGTCCAGGGTGCCACAGCGGGTGCCCATCACCAGGCCGTCCAGCGGGGTGATGCCCATGGTGGTGTCCACGCACTTGCCGTCCACGCAGGCGGACAGGGAGGAGCCGTTGCCCAGGTGGCAGATGATGACCTTGTTGCCCTTGGGCAGGTTCAGCAGCTCCTGGCTGCGGGCCGCGATGTAGCGGTGGCTGGTGC
>JAFUVO010000135.1 GCA_017477525.1 Oscillospiraceae bacterium
CATCACCGCCCCCGGCCCCGCCACGGCTTACGCCTTCGCCTACGCCCTGGTGGACGCCATGGGCGGCGACAGCCTGGCGGTGAAAAACCGCATGGTCTATTTCAACGCCTTCGCGGAGGGGACAAGCCCGGAGCCGGAGATCCTTTTGGGCGAGCCCAGGCCCGACGCCAAAGTGGCGGTCCTGATGAAGGAGGGCTACGAGGAAGGCGAGACATTTTCCATTGTGGACATTCTGCGCCGCGTCAACATCCCCTGCGACACCTTCTATTTTGACAGGCCCTGGGTGAAGGGGATGCACGGCATGTATCTGAAGGCGGACGAGCCGTTCCCGGGGGACATCGAGGATTACAGCGTTGTCGTCCTGCCCGGCGGGCGGCCCGGCGGCGCGAATCTGGCGGCGGACCCGGCGGTGCTCGACCTGCTGCGGCGCTGGAATACCCTTCCCGGGAAATATCTCAGCGCCCTTTGCTCCGGGACCACGGTGCTGGCCGCGGCCGGGGTGATCGAGGGCAAGCGCATGACCGGCTACACCGGCTACGCGGCAAAGCTGCCCGGCGCGGTATTCGTAGAGAATGTGGCGGTGGCGGACCAGAACCTTGTGACCAGCCAGGGGCCGGCCACGGGCTATCCCTTCGCGTACAAGCTGGCGGAAACCTTGGGCGTAGACACCGCCGAAGTGCGCGGGCGGATGCTGTATGCCTTTGCCGGGGGCAAGTAATTCCCGCGAAACTTTTTTCCCCGCCCGCGTATAAAAATCAAAGCATCCTCCGATACTCTGTTTTGGAAGCCGGCAGAGCCGGCCTCACAGAACGAGCGGAGGATGCTTTTTTATGCGCGACCATGACAGAATCAAACGCTGGGAAATGGCGCTGGCGCTGAGCCTGTGCCTGACAATCTTCCACGGGGCGCTGTTCGGCGGGGCGGGAATGGCCTGGTGGGGCGTCGTGTTCCCCGGCCTCACCGGGGCGCCGGAGGCCGTCGAGGCCGCGGCCCTGCAGGGGGAAGGAGGCCCGGAGCTGCGCCTGTGGGTCCTGGACTGGCTCAGAGGGCTGCTGTAGGCGCGGCCAGCAGCTCGTCCAGGCTCCGGGGCGTGTAAGCCATATAGGGCAGCATCGCGCCCACGTTGGCCATGCGGCAGACGTCGGCGCGTACATAGAGGTTCCGCAGCAGCCGCTTGGTGTTCTCCGCGATGTTCCACTCATAGGAGCCGTGGACGTGGCCGTAGAGGTGGAACCAGCCAAAGTAGTGGTCGTGAAAGGCGAAAATGGGGTAGTGGCAGAGCACCACATGGCGTCCCTCGTCGAGGATTTCCTGGTACTCGGCCACGTCCTCAAGCTGTTCCCGCGCCGCCGCGGCCGCCTCCGGGGAATCGTGATTGCCGAGGATCAGCCCCTTTTTCCCGTTGAGCCGGCCCAGCAGCTCCGTCCAGCGGCCGGGCCCGCCGGCGCAGAAATCCCCCAAAATCCAGGTCATGTCCTCCGGCGCGACCGCGCGGTTCCATCGCTCCACGAGCGCTTCGTTCATCGCGCCCACGCTGTCAAAGGGGCGGTTGTCGTAGGCGATGATGCTGTCATGGTCAAAGTGCATGTCGGCGATATAGCGGATGGTCATCTGAAAAGCCCTTCTTTTTTCTCTTGAAATCACATAAACCCTCATGTATAATAGGTTGAGAGGTGATCGGAATATGCTGATATCCACAAAAGGGCGCTATGCCCTGCGGGTTTTGATTGATATGGCTGAACACCAGACGGAGGGGTATCTGCCGCTGAAGGAGGTGGCCCGGCGTCAGGATATCTCGGAAAAGTATCTGGAAAGCATCATTAAAACGCTGGTGAAAAGCGGTATCGTGACCGGCGTGCGCGGAAAGGGCGGCGGCTACCGGCTGGGGCGGTCCCCGGAGCAGATCAACGTGGGGGAGGTGTTGCAGATGGAGGAAGGCCCCCTGGTCCCTGTCTCCTGCCTGGAAGAGGGCGCGTCCTCCTGCCCGCGCATGTCCATGTGCCGGACGCTGGACTTCTGGCGTGGCCTCGACAAGATCATCAGCGACTATGTCCACAGCTACACCATCGCCGACCTGGTCCGCCCGAGCCAGGAGGGCGGGGACTATGTGATATGAAGGTATTTCTAAAAACATATTGACACAGTAGGTTTATTGGTGTATAGTTGTCTCGTGCTTCGATGAACAATTTTCCGGCGTTCCCCTTTTGAGCGGGCAGGCGCCGGTCAGGAGGAATACAAATATGACGATTTACGCGGACAACGCGGCGACGACAAAGCTGAGCAAAACAGCGCTGAACGCCATGCTGCCCTATTTGGAGGAAGCTTACGGCAACCCTTCCAGCCTCTACGCCATCGGGCAGCGGGCGAAGGAGGGGCTTGAGGACGCGCGGGAGCGGGTCGCCCGCTGCCTGGGCTGTACGGCCCGGGAGCTGACCTTCACCTCCGGCGGAAGCGAGGCGGACAACCAGGCGCTGCGCTCCGCCGCGCAGCAGGGGGCGCGGAAGGGGAAAAAACACATCATCTCCACCCGCTTCGAGCACCACGCTGTGCTGCACCCTTTGAAGCGGCTGGAAGGGGAGGGCTTTGAGGTCACGCTGCTGGACGTCCACGCCAACGGCGTCGTGGAGCCGGAACAGGTGGCCCGGGCCATCCGGGAGGACACCTGCCTTGTCAGCGTCATGTACGCCAACAACGAGATCGGCACGGTGCAGCCCATCGCGGAGATCGGGAAGCTCTGCCGGGAGAAGGGCGTGTTGTTCCACACGGACGCGGTGCAGGCCGTAGGGCATCTCCCCATCGACCTGGCGGAGCTGCCCGTCGATTATCTGACGCTGTCCGGCCACAAGTTCCACGGGCCCAAGGGCGTGGGCGCACTGTTTGCCCGGCGGGGCGCGCCGCTGGCGAGCCTCATCGAGGGCGGCGCCCAGGAGCGCGGGAAGCGGGCCGGCACGGAGAACGTGGCCTCTATCGCCGGCATGGCGGCGGCGCTGGAGGAGGCAACCGGCGGTCTGGACGCCTCCGTGCCCCGGCTGACGGCCCTGCGGGACCGGCTGATCGCGGGCCTGGAAGAGATTCCCTACTGCGAGCTCAACGGGGACAGGCTCCGGCGCCTTCCGGGGAACGTCAATTTCTGCTTTGAGGGTATCGAGGGGGAGTCCCTGCTGCTCCTGCTGGACGACAAGGGCATCTCCGCCTCCTCCGGTTCCGCCTGCACCTCCGGCTCCCTGGACCCCAGCCATGTGCTTTTGGCCATCGGCCGCCCCCACGAGGTGGCCCACGGCTCCCTGCGCCTGACGCTGGGCGCGGACGCCACGGAGGAAGAGGTTGACTACCTGATCGCCTCTGTAAAGGACGTGGTGGCCTATCTGCGGGGCATGTCCCCCTTCTGGCGGGACCTGTGCAGCGGAAAAAGACCGCATGTGTTTGAAAAATAATTCAAATCATCCCCTCCCCTCCGGGGAGGGGATGACAGAAAAAATTTCCCCTTTTTGGGGAGGAATCGAGGTAACACCATGGCACTGTACAGTGAAAAGGTAATGGACCACTTCCGCAATCCCCGGAATGTGGGCGTCATTGAGGACGCGGACGGCGTGGGCGAGGTGGGCAATCCCGTCTGCGGAGACATCATGAAAATCTACCTCAAAATCGAGGACGACAAGATCAAGGACGTGAAATTCGAGACCTTCGGCTGCGGCAGCGCCATCGCGTCCAGCTCCATGGCGACGGAGATGATCATGGGCAAGCCCATCTCGGAGGCAATCACGCTGACCAACAGGGCCGTGACGGAGGCGCTGGACGGCCTGCCGGCCCACAAGCTCCACTGCAGCGTCCTGGCGGAGGAGGCAGTCAAGACGGCGGTCCGGGACTACTACGACCGCAACGGCATCGCCTACGACCCCAGCCAGTTCCCCTCGGGCGAGGACTGTGCCCACTGCGACCGGGCATGAAGGCCCTGATTGCAATGAGCGGCGGCGTTGATTCCAGCGCCGCCGCGTTTTTGACCCAGCAGGCCGGCTATGAGGCGGTGGGCTGCACCATGAAGCTGCTGGACGGCCCCCCGGAGGCCGGGGAGGCGCTGAAAAGCTGCTGCGGCCTGGACGATATCGAGGACGCCCGGGCGGTGGCCCGGAAGCTGGGGATGTCCTATTATGTCTTTAACTTCAAGGACGAGTTCTCTGAACAGGTCATCGGCAGATTTGTCCGGGCATACCGGAACGGCGAAACGCCAAACCCCTGCATCGACTGCAACCGCTATTTAAAATTCGGAAAGCTCCTCCGGCGCGCGGAGGAGCTGAACTGTGCCTGCCTTGTCACGGGCCACTACGCCCGCGTCGTGCGGGAGGGCGGAGCGTACCTGCTGAAGAAAGCGCTGGACGCGTCGAAGGACCAGAGCTATGTGCTCTACAGCCTGACGCAGGAGCAGCTGGCGCGCATCCGCTTCCCCCTCGGGGAGATGCGCAAGAGCGAAGTACGGGCGCTGGCGGAGGCGCAGGGTCTCGTCAACGCCCGTAAAAAGGACAGCCAGGACATCTGCTTTGTCCCCGACGGCGATTACGCCGGCTTCATCGAAGGCTATACCGGACAGGCAGGGGAGCCGGGGGATTTTGTCGGGGAGCAGGGGGAGGTGCTGGGCCGCCACAGGGGGATCATCCACTATACCGTCGGCCAGCGCCGGGGCCTGGGAATCCCGGCGGCGCATCCCCTCTATGTCCGCTCCCTTTCCGTGCAGGACAACACCGTGCATCTGGGCCGGAAGGAAACGCTGTTCTCCGACACGGCGCGGCTGACGGAATGTCACTGGATCGCCGGGGAAACGCCTCCGGGCCCCGTGCGCTGCGGCGTAAAAATCCGCTACCGGCACCCGGAACAGGGCGCCACGGTGTACCCGGAGGAAAACGGCGGGGCGCTTGTCGTGTTCGACGCGCCCCAGCGGGCCGTTACGCCGGGACAGGCCGCCGTGTTTTACGACGGCGACACGGTACTGGGCGGCGGGAGAATCGCCTCCACCTGAGCCCGCTCCGGCATGGAGCGGATCGCGCCCTTTTTCGTGGTGACCAGGTAGGCCGCAGTGTTGGCGAAGCGCAGCATCTCCTCGAGCTGCCCTTCGCTGAGCCCCGCGGGGCCATGGTCCAGCACGTAGTTCAACATGCAGGCGCAGAAGGTGTCGCCCGCGCCGGTGGTCTCAATCACGCCGCCCAGCTTGCAGGCCGGGACAAAGACGCGGCTGTCGCCGCAGTAGGCGCGGCTGCCGTCCGCCCCGGCGGTGACGCACAGCAGGCGCAGGTTCGGGTAGCGCTCCCGCAGCCGGGCCGCGCCGGCGTCGAAGTCCCGCTCGCCGGTCATGAACAGCAGCTCGTTGTCCGCGATTTTCAGCACGTCGCAGCGCCCCAGACCCCAGGCGATCTGTTCCCGCGCCTCGTCGAGGCTGGCCCAGAGGGGTTCCCGGAGGTTCGGGTCAAAGGAGATCAGGGCCCCCGCCTCCTTCGCCAGCCGGATGGCCTCCATGGTGGTCTGCCGCACCGGCTCGTCCGTCAATGAGAGGGAGCCGAAGTGGAAAATGCGGCAGTCCTGGACCAGCTCCGTGTCCAGTTCCTCTGGCTTCAGGTTGATGTCTGCGCCGGGGCGGCGGTAGAAGCTGAAATCCCGGTCCCCGTTGGGGAAGGTGTGGACCACGGCCAAGGTGGTGTGGACCTCCGGGTCCCGGCGCAGGCCCCGGAGCTCAATTCCCGCGCCCCGGGCGGTGTCCGCCAGCATGTCCCCGAAAAAGTCCTGGCCCACCTTGCCGATAAAGGCCGTCTTCCGGCCCAGCTTTTGCAGCATGGCCAGCACATTGGCAGGGGCCCCGCCGGGGTTGGCCTCGAAGAGGGGGTTGCCCTGTTCGCTTTTGCCGTTCTGGGTGAAGTCCACTAACAGCTCCCCCAGCGCGGCCACGTCGTAGCTCTTGCGTTCCATATGTACAGCTCCTTACTCCTGTATTCTGTGTTTCCTCAGGCTAAGAACATTCTACGACTTTTCCAGGGCGGTGTAAAGCATAATTTCACATATATTTCTTATCGCGGCGGCTCTCTCCGCCGTTGGGAGCCCCTTTACCGCGCCTGGCTTTTCCGGCGCAGGGAGAGGCAGTCGGCGATCATGGCGATAAATTCGCTGTTGGTGGGTTTGCCCTTGATGTTGCTGACAGTGTAGCCGAAAAACCGCTGCAGTGTCTCGATATCCCCGCGGTCCCAGGCCACTTCAATGGCGTGGCGGATGGCCCGTTCCACCCGGCTGGGCGTGGTGTTGAACTTCTCGGCCACGGTGGGGTAGAGCACCTTTGTCACCGCGTTGATGACGTCCATGTCCTGGATGGTGATCATGATGGCCTCCCGGAGATACTGGTAGCCCTTGATATGGGCCGGGACGCCGATCTCGTGGATCACATCGGTGACCGTGGCCTCCAGATCCGCCTCCGCGCGGCCCATGTCCGGCTCCGGCGGCAGGGGAAAGCGCGCCATCTCCGCGGCGCGGATGCTCTGCCGGACCCGCGCCGCCAGGGCGCCCACATCGCAGGGCTTGGGGATGAAGCAGTAAGCGCCCAGGGCCGCCGCCCCCGTGACCATCTGGTCGTTGCAGAAGGCCGAAACCACGATCGTCACCGTCGGGAGCTTCAGCTCCGCCATGCGCTGCAGTACGCCCAGCCCATCCAGCTTGGGCAGCACCAGATCCAACAGCAGCACGTCCGGGCGGTGCTGCTCCGCCAGGCGCAGCGCCTCCGCGCCGTCCTTTGCCGCCGCGACGACCTCGATGTCGCCCTCATCCTCCAGCGAGCGGGTCAGAAGCGCGGTGTAATCCTCGCTGGGATCCGCCAGCATTACCTTGATTTGAGTTTCCATAACATCCTCCGCAGAAATATGTATTACGGCAGCAATTTCTGGTTTTTATCTCAGATACCGTGGGATGTTGTATAAGTTATCACATATTTTGGGGATTTTCAAGGCGTTGTGCCGGTCATTATGTCGATTATTTATCCATGAATATTTCAAATCTTTCAAGGAAAAACAGCAGGTTTCAGCCGGCTTCGACCGTCCGCGACAGGCTTCGCGGAAACGGCGCGGGAGAATGCGCCAGCATTCGGCAGCATTCGGCAGGTTTCGCGCGCTTCCCCGTTATCGGGCGGGCAGCCGCTGGAAAATGCAGCCTCCAACAGGGGCGGGCGGGAAAAATAAAGCGAAAAACGGTCCCGGGGCGTTGACTTTTGATAAAAATGCGGCTAATATAATCAGGTATTGCAGAAGGAAAGGACTTCAGTGAATGGATCTCTTTGAAAAATGCTATAATTACACCCTGGCGAACGAGTACCGCGCCCAGGATCTGTTTCCCTATTTCCGCGAGCTTCAATCCCGGCAGGACGTCGAGGTGGTGATGGAGGGCAAACGGCGGATCATGCTCGGGAGCAACAACTATCTGGGCCTGACGGTCAACCCGGAGATCATCGCCGCCGGGGTCAGGGCCATTGAGGAATACGGCACGGGCTGCTCCGGCTCCCGGCTGCTGAACGGGACCCTGGTGCTGCACCGGGAATTTGAGGCCAAGCTCTCAGACTTCCTTTCAAAGGACGACGCGGCTACCTTCCCCGCGGGCTTCCAGGCCAACCTGGGGGCAATCAGCGCTTTGGTGGGGCGCAGCGACTATGTGATCTGCGACCGGGAGAACCACGCCTCCATCTATGACGGCTGCAAGCTCAGCTACGGAAAAATGCTGCGCTTCCGCCACTGCGATATGGACGACCTCGAAAAACGGCTGAAAAGCGTCCCGGAAACGGCGGGCTGCCTCGTGGTCACGGACGGCGTGTTCTCCATGAGCGGCGATATCGCCCGTCTGCCGGATATCTGCGCCCTGGCGAAAAAGTACGGCGCGAGGGTCATGGTGGACGACGCCCACGGCCTCGGCATCCTGGGCGAGGGCGGGCGCGGCACCGTGAACCACTTCGGCCTGGAGGCCCAGGTCGATATCATCACGGGCACCTTCTCCAAATCCCTGGCCTCCCTCGGCGGCTTTGCCGCCGCCAACGCCACCGTGGTGGATTATATCCGCTGCAACTCCCGGCCCTACATGTTCGCCGCCAGCATCCCCCCCGCCAGCATCGCCGTGGCCACCGCCGCGCTGGACCATCTGCGCGCCCACCCGGAACTGCCCGCCCATCTGCGGGAGCTGACCCAGTACATGCGCACCCGGCTCAAGGAGAACGGGATCAAGTGTATCGACAATGAGGTGCCGATCATCCCCATCTATACTTATGAACCCATCCCCACCCTGACGATGCAGAAGGAGCTCTACGAAAAGGGCGTCTACGTCAACGCGACGATCCCGCCCGCCTGCGCCCCCGGGGAGTGCCTGCTGCGCTGCAGCCTGATGGCCACGCTGACGAAGGAGCTGATTGACGAGGCCGTTGGCGTTATCGCCGAGGTCATCCACAGCCACAGTTTATGAGCCCTGTCGCGATTGTCACAGGGGGCAGCAGCGGCATTGGGCGGGAAACCGCCCTGGCGCTACGGGAGCGGGGCTGCCGGGTATACGAACTCTCCCGCCGGGACGCTGCGGCGGAGGGCGTGACGCACCTGCGCTGCGACGTGTCCGACGAAGCGCAGTTTGCCGCCGCCGTGGCGGAGGTCCGCGCCAGGGAGGGCCGCGTCGACATCCTGGTCAACAACGCCGGCTTCGGCATCTCCGGCGCGGCGGAGTTTACCGAAAACGCCGACGCCAAGCGCCTCCTGGACGTGAACCTGTTCGGGATGGTCAACGGCTGCAGGGCGGTGATCCCCGTCATGCGGGAGCAGGGGGGCGGGCGCATCGTGAACCTCAGCAGCGTCGCCGCGCCCTGCGCCATCCCCTTCCAGACCTGGTACTCCGTCAGCAAGAGCGCGGTGCTGACCTACTCCGCCGCCCTGGCCAACGAGCTGCGGCCCTTCGGCATCGGCGTCACCGCCATCCTGCCGGGGGATATCCGCACCGGCTTCACCGCCGCGCGGGAGAAGGACCCCGCCGGGGACGCGCTCTACGGCGGACGCATCTCCCGCAGCGTGGCCACGATGGAGCACGACGAGCAAAACGGCATGTCCCCCGCCACCGCGGGCCGGCGCATCGCCGCCGTGGCGCTGAAAAAAAGCGTGAAGCCGGAGTATACCATCGGCTTCAAATACCAGTTTTTCGTCCTCCTCGCCCGCCTGCTGCCGGTCAGGCTGAAAAACTGGATCATCGGGAGGATGTACGCGTCGTAGCCGTAAAAAGCGCATGATGGAACAGCCTCTTGACAAGGGCCGCGCCCTGTGATATACCATATTAGAACAAAATACGGACACCGGTGCCCTCGGAGCGCGTTGGCGCTGCCGCGGGGTAAAAGGGAAACAGGTGCAAATCCTGTACGAACCCGTCACTGTATTTGGGGAGCGCGGGCCGGAATGCCACTGGCGAAAGCCGGGAAGGCGGCCGCGCGCGTTGAGCCATGAGCCAGGAAACCTGCCGCTGTCCGCGCGGAGCCCGCGGGCTCCGGCCACGGGGGGATTGGCCGACGCGAACAGTTTTGCCTGTCATTTTCATGCCCTTTCCCCGCCCGGGAAAGGGTTTTTGTTTTCACTTTACTATCCGCAAAATAATCTTTTCCCCCTGAGAGCCTGTTTCATATCTCTTCGCGCACGTCTTTCCGACGGCTTTTCCGCCTGATCTTCGTTGCTCGACCTTGAAATCCACAAAGGATTCCTGCGGTTTCGCGCCTTGGCAGACGAAAAATCCGTTCGGAAATCCGCACACGCCGAGATATGAAACAGGCTCTGAGGGGAGGGGATAAAATATCAAGGAGGAACAGAAATGTTAAAGAAACCACTCGCAGTATTCCTTGTCCTGGCGTTCTTTGCCGGCCTGCTGGCCGGCTGCGGCGGCGGGACGCTGACCGCCGCCACCCCCGCGCCGGAGGCGGCGCAGGACGTGTCGACTCCCGCCCCGGCAGCGGCGACCGAGATCCCCGCGCCCCAGGAGCCCGAAGTTGACGAGGATGAAAACTACGACACCGGCGACGCCAGCCTGGACAACCCGCTGAACGCGGACGGCATCGGGGAAAAAGAGCTGCTGGTCGTGTCCTTCGGTACCAGCTACAACAACTCCCGCCGGGAGACCATCGGCGCGGTTGAGCAGGCCATGATCAAAGCGTTCCCGGAGTACAGCGTCCGCCGCGCCTTTACCAGCCAGATTATCATTGACCATATCCAGCGCCGCGACGGGGTGAAGATCGACAACCTCACGGAGGCCCTGGACCGGGCCGTCGCCAACGGCGTCAAGGAGCTGGTGGTGCAGCCCACCCACCTGATGAACGGCCTGGAATACAATGACATCATCGAGGAAGTCGCCCGGTACGCCGACAGCTTTGAATCCATCCGCATCGGCCACCAGCTTCTGGACACCGACACCGATTTCGCCATCGTCGCCCTGGCCATCGCGCTCCCGCTCATAGAGGAGGACGACGGAGAGACCGCGTTCGTGTTCATGGGCCACGGCACCGAGGCTGAGTCCAACGCCGTCTACGCCAGAATGCAGGGGATGTTTGACGAAGGGGAAGGAAATAACGTTTTCATCGGCACCGTGGAGGCCAAACCCGGCGTGGACGACGTGCTGGCGGCGGTGCAGGCCGGCAGCTACAAGCGCGTCCGCCTGCAGCCGCTGATGGTGGTGGCCGGCGACCACGCCAACAACGACATGGCCGGGGACGAGCCGGATTCCTGGAAGAGCATTTTCACCAAGGCCGGTTATGAGGTGGAGTGCGTACTGGAGGGCCTGGGTTCCAATGAGATCATCCAGAGCCTCTATGTGGAGCACGCTCGGAACGCCATTGACGAGGATTACGGCACCGGCGACGCCAGCCTGGACGATCCCCGGAACGCCGACGGCATCGGCGAAAACGAGCTGCTGGTGGTGTCCTTCGGCACCAGCTACAACGACTCCCGCCGGGAGACCATCGGCGCGATCGAGCAGGCGCTGGAAGACGCCTTCCCGGAGTACAGCCTCCGCCGCGGCTTTACCAGCAACATCATCATCGACCACATCCAGCGCCGCGACGGCGTGAAGATCGACGACATCAACGAGGCCCTGGACCGCGCCGTGGCCAACGGCGTCAAAAAGCTCGTGGTGCAGCCCACCCACCTGATGAACGGTTTTGAGTACAATGACCTGGTTGACACCGTGGCGATGTACGCCGACGCTTTTGAGTCCGTCGCCATCGGCCGCCCGATCCTCGACACCGAGGCGGACTTCCGCGCAGTCGCCCAGGCCATCACCGCCGCCACGGCGGAGTATGACGACGGCGAGACCGCCATCGTGTTCATGGGCCACGGCACCGAGGCCGAGTCCAACGCCGTCTATGCCCAGATGCAGCAGGTTCTGAACGGCATGGGCAAGACCAACTACTACATCGGCACCGTGGAGGCCAAGCCCAGCGTGGAGGACGTGCTGGAGGCGGTGAAGGCCGGCAACTACAAGCGCGTCGTTTTGGAGCCGCTGATGATTGTGGCCGGGGACCACGCCAACAACGATATGGCCGGCGGCGAGGCGGACTCCTGGGATACGCTGTTCAGAGAGGCCGGCTATGAGGTCATTCCCGTGCTGCGCGGCCTCGGCTCCTTCACGGAGATCCAGACCATCCTGGCCGCCCACGCCCAGGACGCCATCAATTCCCTGAAATGATATACACACCCTCCCCTATGGGGAGGATGTGTGTACTACAAAATGCTCCGGCCCGGTTTCTCCGGGCCGTTTGGCATAAGAAAAGGATGATAAAAACATGAAAAAAATTGCCTCGATCCTCTCCGCCGCGTTGCTCACGATGTCCCTTTTCGCTGGCTGCGGGGCCAGTACACCACAGGAAACAGCGCCCAGCCCATCCCTCCCGCCGGAGGCGGCTGCGGCCCCCGCCGCTACGGCAGCGCCCACACCCTCCCCTGAGCCTGTCCCCGAGAGCAGCCCCGCCCCCGCCCATGTCGCGACGGCGGAGGATATGACCGCGGTGGAGGAGGTGGTGGAGGAGGGGATGGTCCCCGTTTACGCCGGCAGCCTCCGGGAGGGCGTCTACCCCGTGACCATGAAGTCCTCCTCCTCAATGTTCAAGGCCGACCACTGTGAGCTGCGCGTCGAGGGCGGCGCCATGACGGCGCGGCTGTACATGACCAGCGCGGCCTACGGCTGGATGTACGCCGGGACGGCGCTGGAAGCCGCTTCAGCGGCGGAGGACGCCCTCCTTCCCCTGACGGAAGGGGAGGCGGGGAACTATTTCGACCTGCCCCTGGGGGCCCTCGACGAGGGGGAGCCTTTCGCCGCTTACAGCTTCCGCAAGGAGCTGTGGTATGACCGCAGCCTGCTGTTCCGGGCCGATTCCCTGCCCCCGGAGGCCTTCGCCGAGGGCTTCTTCACCACGGCGGAGAGCCTGGGCCTGTCCGACGGAAACTACGCCGCCGAGGTCACGCTCTCCGGCGGCTCCGGGAAGGCCACGGTGGACACGCCCGCCCCGCTGACCGTGCGCGACGGGAAATGCAGCGCCGTCATCGCCTGGTCCAGCCCCAACTACGACTATATGCGCGTGGGCGAAGAGATGTTCCTGCCCATCAACACCGAGGGCAACTCCATCTTTGAAATCCCTGTGGCGTATTTTGACCGCCCGCTGACGGTCTATGCCGATACCACCGCCATGAGCCAGCCCCACGAGATCGAATACACCCTGCTGTTTGACTCCGCCTCGATTGTGGAGGCCATGGGATGAGACGCGCCCTGGCCCTGGCCCTGGCGGCGCTGCTCCTGCTGGGCGCCTGCGGGGACGCGCCCGCCCCCGTTCCGACGCCTGAGCCGGCCGCTGAAGCAGCCGTAACCGGCCATATGGAAACGCGCTACGCCGAGCAGTTTAGCGTCGACTACCGCGACGATGGTGGCGCGTTGGTCACCATCGCCGGAGAGGACCGCTTTCTCGTGGTCCCGGAAAACTGGGCCGGCGACGCGGAGGGGGTGCCGGTGCTGGTCAAGCCATTGGACCGGCTCTACGTCGCCGCCACCTCCGCCATGGACCTGTTCCTGAGCCTGGACGCCCTGGACCGGGTGCGCTTCACCAGCACCACCGCCTCGAACTGGGGCCTGCCGGAGGTCCGGGAGGCCATTGAGGCGGAAGAGCTGATCTATACGGGAAAATACAGCGCCCCGGACTTTGAGCTGCTGCTCTCAGAGGGCTGCTCCGCCGCCATTGAGAGCACGATGATCTACCACAGCCCGGACATAAAAGAGAAGCTGGAAGCCCTGGGCATCCCGGTGCTGGTGGAGCGCAGCAGCTACGAGCCCCACCCCCTGGGCCGGGTGGAGTGGGTGAAGCTCTACGGGCTGCTGCTGGACCGGGAGGCGGAGGCCGAGGCATTCTTCGACGCGCAGGCGGCGCGGCTGGACGCCCTGTCCGCCCTGCCCGCCGGGGACAAGAGCGTCGCCTTCTTCCACATCAGCACCGCCGGGGCCGCCGTCGTGCGCAAGCCGGGGGACTATGTGACCAAGCTGATCGAGCTGGCGGGGGGGCGCTATGTCTTTTCCGAACTGCCCGGCAGCGAGGACAGCAGCCTGTCCACCATGAACATGCAGATGGAATCGTTCTACGCCGGGGCGAAGGACGCCGACGTGCTGGTCTACAACAGCACCATCGACGGGGAACTGGACAGCCTGGACCAGCTTCTGGAAAAAAGCTCCCTCTTAGCGGATTTCAAGGCGGTCCAGAGCGGGAACGTCTGGTGTACGGAACACAACATGTTCCAGAAAAGCTCCGCCGCCGCGGGGATCATCGCAGATTTCAACACGATCCTGAGCCTCGGCCCCGAGGCACCGAATGCGCTGGAATTTCTGCACCGGCTGTCCTGACGCTTTCCCAAATGATATCCCCCGCCCTTCGGGCGGGGGATATCATTCGGCGGGGGATTGACTTTTTTC
The DNA here is from genome assembly GCA_017477525.1 of Oscillospiraceae bacterium. Lineage (GTDB taxonomy): Bacteria > Bacillota > Clostridia > Oscillospirales > Oscillospiraceae > RGIG7114. The sequence continues at coordinate 13,975 of JAFUVO010000135.1, forward strand.
ACAGCGCCGGTATAATAATGGTATAGTTATACAGCGCCGTCCCCTCTGCCGCGCGGGCGGCGTCTGAGATCGGAGAGCTACGACGATGAAATTCAAAAATCAGCGCAACCCCATTCTGCCCCTGCAATACCACGTCCCGGACAGCGAGGCCCACGTCATGCCCGACGGGAAGCTGTATGTCTACGGCAGCTTCGACAACCGGGAGGACGTGTATTGCAGCGAGGAATACCATGTGGTGTCCACCGCCGATATGGAGAACTGGGAAATTGAGGACGCGCCCAGCCTCCTGGGGAAGGACATCCCCTGGTTCAACAACCCCGACGCGCCGCGCTATCCCGGCATCGACTGGTCGCACCCCACCCCCTTCATTTTGAAAATGATGGCGGAGCACCCGGAGGACAGGGAAGCCTTTGAGAAAGAGGAGGCGGGGCCGAAGCCCGCCCTGCTGTTCGCGCCGGACTGCCTGCCCCGGGACGGGAAGTATTTTCTCTACTTCTGTATGCCGGACGACAGCGAGGGCGTCGCGGTTTCCGACAGCCCCAAAGGCCCCTTCAAAAACCCGGTGCAGCTGCCCTGCGGCGGCATCGACCCCGCCATCTTCATCGACGACGACGGGCAGGCATATCTCTACTGGGGGCAACTGTTCTCCCACGGCGTAAAGCTCAACCGGGATATGGTTTCCTTTGACCGCGAGGGCATCGCGGACAATCTGGTGACCGAGGAAGAGCACTGCTTCCACGAGGGCTCGTCCATGCGCAAAATCGGGGACACCTACTATTATGTGTACGCGGACATGGAACGGGGAAAGCCCACCTCGCTGGGCTACTCCACGGGGAAAAGCCCCCTGGGGCCATTTACCTACCGGGGCATCATCGTGGACAACGCCCCCTGCGATCCGGCCAGCTGGAACAACCACGGCTCCATTGAGTGCTTCCGGGGCCAGTGGTATGTGTTCTACCACCGCTGCAGCCGGGGGGTGCAGCAGCACCGGCGGCTGTGCGTGGAAAAAATCGAAATCCTCCCGGACGGCAGCATCCCGGAGGTGAAAATGACCTCCCAGGGGGTAGGGGAGCCCTTCGCTCCCGGGGAGACAATCATGGGCTGCCAGGCCTGCGAGGTCCACGGCGGGTGCTATATCGACGTGGACGAGGTTTATGGCGAGAAGCTGACCCATCTGGACGCCGGGGCGCGGGCGCTGTTCCGCTATGTGCGCAGCGGCGCGGAGTGGACAGGCGTCCGTGTCACGGCCCGTGGACGCGGGACAATCGCCGTGCTGCTGAACGGCGCGGAGGCAGGGACCGTGGAAATCGACGCGGCAGGGGAATACCGGGGCTTTGAGGCCCCGCTCAAAGCCCCCGCCGGCCAGTGTGAGCTGGAGCTCCAGGTTCGGAGCGGGGAAGGGCTTGAGCTTGCGGAGATTATCCTGAAATAAAGCAAAACAATCCCCGGAGCCATAAGGCTCCGGGGATTGTTTTGAAATGGAATCCTTTTTCAGCGCTTGGAGAACTGGGGGGCGCGGCGGGCGGCTTTGAGGCCGTACTTCTTGCGCTCCTTCATGCGCGGGTCGCGGGTCAGCAGGCCGGCGGCCTTGAGGGGGGCGCGGTACTCCGGGTCCAGCAGCAGCGCCGCCCGGGCGATGCCGTGGCGGATGGCGCCGGCCTGGCCGGATACGCCGCCGCCGGAGACAGTGCATTCCACGTCAACCTTGCCGCCCAGGTTCAGGACGGCCAGGGGCTGGCGGACAATCAGCTTCAGGGTTTCCAGGCCGAAATAATCGTCGATGTCCCGACCGTTGACGGTGATGCTGCCGCTGCCGCCGGAAATCAGATGGACCCTGGCGACGGAGGATTTCCGGCGTCCGGTGCCGTACACATAGGGGCGCTTGCTCACATAGGTTGCCATAGTTCAATTCCTCCCTTTCTCAGCGGTCCCAGACTTCGGGCTTCTGGGCGGCGTGCTTGTGCTCCGCGCCGCGGTAAACCCGCAGGCGGGTCAGCTGGTCGGCGGCGATGCGGTTCTTCTGCAGCATCCCCTTGACGGCCAGCTCCATGGCCAGCTCGGGGCGCTGGGCCATGAGGTCGCGGTATTTGACCTCCTTGAGCCCGCCGATCCAGCCGGAGTGGCGGCGGTAATACTTCTGGTCCAGCTTCTTGCCGGTCAGGACCGCCTGTCCGGCGTTCAGGATGATGACGAAGTCGCCGCAGTCGACATGCGGGGTGTAGATGGGTTTCAGCTTGCCGCGCAGCAGGTCGGCGGCCAGAGCGGCGGTCTTGCCCAGGGGCTTCCCGGCCGCGTCAAGGATATACCATTTGCGTTCGATGGTCTCCTTGTTTGCCATGGTAGTGGACATGTTTTCTCCTCCAATATCGAATATGAAAGTTTCGCGCCCGCCTGTTTTTTGGACGGGAGCTTTTGTTTTACGCGGAAAAGAGCGCACTTTTCTCAAACGCGCTCCCTTTTTATAGCACATCCGCGCCCGCTTGTCAACGGGTGTCCGGGAAGATTTTTATTTAGACCGGAACAAACTTCGATTTTCTTTGATTTTCTCCTGTTTTCTCCATCATGCTCGATTTCGATTTTAAGATTTTTGGATAACTGTATTGGAACCGAGGGGTGCTGGACAGCTACACTCTCACCCCAGTGGTGACGAAGAGCCTCCCCTTTTTGGAGCTGCGGTCGCCGGCGGAGAGGACCTCGCCCTTGCCCTTGCCCCGGAGGGAGATCACGTCCCCGGCCCCCACGGGGGCGTCGGCCTTGAGGCAGACGCTGTAATTGAGGGTCACCAGCCCCTCAGCCACGGCCTGGGCGGCGGAAGAACGCGACAGGGAGAACATGCCGGCGCACACCGCGTCCAGCCGCAGGGACTGGACGCTGAAGGCGCGCTCCCGCAGCTCCTTTTTCGCCGCCGGCACCTCATCAAGGGGCAGCTCCCGCCCCTTGACGCCCCAGCGCCCCACATGGTCCAGGCTCAGGAGCAGATGCTCCTTCACCGAGGGCAGGCAGATGAAATATGCTGTCTCCCCCTCTATGACGATATCCCCCAGCCAGGCTCGCTCTATCCCCAGGCCCAGGGCAGCGCCCAGGTAATCCCGGTGTCCCGGCGTCCCGAAGCGGGCGGTGAAGGCCAGGGCGCAGAGATATTCCGCCGGGTCGAAGTCCTCCGCCGGCATCCACTCGGGCAGGAAAAAGGCGGCCTGCCGCTCCGCGCCCTCATAGCCGCCGTGGAACAGCATTTCGCAGTCCTCCGCGTTCCAGCGCGACAGGGCATAGACCTCCGCCGGGGTCAGGAAGCCCGTGTGGGTCACGCTGCCGCCGCGCCGGCAGCGCCGCGCCAGGTCCGAAGCCCGGCGCAGTAACTCTTCGTTCATGCGCTATCCCTTCTTTACCGCGTCCGCAACCCGGGTCATGTGGGGGCGCTGGGCGCTGCGGCGCAGGATGTCCCCGATCTGGCCCATCACCCAATCGACCTCGTTGCCGAACTCCTTCGCGCTGGTGCGCAATATCCCGCTGCCCAGGGCGCTGAGGCGGATGAGGTTGTCGCTGGTCACGACCCGGACCGAATTGTTCTTGCCGATGCTGTGCAGCAGCTCCTGGATGTAGAGGTCCGCGCTCTCGTTCTGCTTGGTGTACACTACCCGGAGGCCGTGGAAGTCGCTCTTCTCCCCGGGGTTCCCCTTGACCGCGTAGCCGTCGAAGACCAGCACCACCTCGCTGCCGGTGAAGCCCCGGTAGCTCAGTAATATTTCCGCCAGCCGCCGCCGCGCCAGGTCGAGGTTGTCGGAGGCCAGGGCCTTGAGCTCGTCCCAGGCGAAGATCACGTTGTAGCCGTCCACAACGAGATATTCCTTCTTTTCGCGAAACACCGGCGGCGCGGCGGCGCTCTCCCGGCCCGCGGCCTTGGTGTACATGGGCCGGCGGATGGGGCCGAACTCCCGGAGCATGATGGCTTCGAGCTCCTTGTCGTCGATGCTGAGGTTGCCCATGCGCAGCCGAGGGGCGCGGGGCGTCTTGTCCCGGCCCAGGCCCGTGTCGAGGTGCATGTACTCGTCCGCCCGGTCCCACTTGACCACATAGCCCGCGCCGTGGGCGCAGAACACGCTGTCGGGTGTGTTTTCCACGTCGGCCTCCGGGTCGTAGCCCAGGGCCGCCACCACCTCGGCGGTGTTGTGGCACTCCTGGAAGCCCTCGACGATGCAGGAAAAGCTGCCCCGCCCGCCGGTGTAGGCCGCCACCTCGGCGGCGTAGTCCCGCATGGTGCTGACCGGGGCCGTGCCCTCCAACATTGTTTGCTCGGGGCCGGTTTCCACGGAAAAGCTCCCGCTCATGGCCCGGATATCGCTGATGGCCCGGCCCGTCTGGGCAGAGGGCACCGTCAGGCGGAAGGAATAGTAGGGCTCCAGCAGCACATTCCGGGCTTTCATCAGGCCCTGGCGCAGGGCCCGGTAGGTGGCCTGACGGAAGTCGCCGCCCTCGGTGTGCTTCAGATGCGCCCGCCCAGCGGTCAGGGTCACCCGCAGGTCCGTCACGGGAAAGCCCGTCAGCACCCCTAAGTGGGGTTTTTCCGCCAGGTGGGTCAATATGAGCCGCTGCCAGTTGAGATCCAGCGTGTCCATGGGGCAGTCGCTTTTCAGCTCAATGCCCTGGCCCCGGGGGAGGGGTTCCAGAAGCAGATGGACCTCGGCGTAGTGGCGCAGGGGCTCATAGTGGCCCGCCCCCTCCACCGGGGCGGCGATGGTCTCCCGGTAGGTGACGCGCCCGCTGTCGATCTTCGCCTTCCAGCCGAAGCGCTCCCCGATCAGGCTGCATAAAATCTCAATTTGCACCGGTCCCATGAGCTGTACCTCGATGTCCCGGAGCCGGGGGTTCCAGACAAAGCGCAGCAGCGGGTCCTCCTCCTCCAATTCCCGGAGCCTGGGCAGCGCCTCCGCCGCGTCCGGCCCCCCAGGCAGCGTCAGACGGTAGCTCAGGGCGGGGGTCAGCACCGGCGCGGGGGCGTCGGGCTGGGTACCCAGGCCCTCTCCGGCCCAGGTTCGGGTGGGGCCCAGCAGCAGCCCCGCTTCCCCAGCCTCCAAAACGGCGGCGTTCTCCCATTTCGCCCCCCGGCAGACCCGGATGCCGGTGATTTTTTCCTCCATATCTTCACCGCCGGGGACGGCGTAGCGCAGGCTGTCCCGCACACGCAGCACCCCGCCGCAAAGGCGGACGTGGGTCTGGCGCACTCCGGCGGCGTCGTGGCTGATTTTGAACACCGCCGCGCCAAACTCCGCCGGAAACGCCCGCGCCGGGGCATAGCGTTCCAGCCCGGCGAGAAATTCCCCGACGCCCTCCCCGCGAAGGCCGGAGCCGAACCAGCAGGGGAACACCCGCCGCTTTTTTATCAATTCCGCGGCCTCCGCGCCGCTGACTGTGCCGGAGGAGAGATAGAGCTCCAACAGCGCCTCGTCGCACAGGGCCAGTTCCTCGGGGTCGGGGCCTCCGGTGAAGTCCGTGACGCGCTCGTCCAGACGCGCCCGCAGCTCCGCCAGCAGCGCCGCCCGCCCGGGGTTTTCCAGGTCCATTTTCGTGACGAAAATCACCGTCGGCTTCCCCATGCGCCGCAGCAGCCGCCAGAGGGTTTCCGTGTGGGCCTGGACGCCGTCGGAGGCGCTGACCACCAATATCGCCAGATCCAGCACCCCGAGGGTGCGCTCCATCTCGCCGGAGAAATCCACATGCCCCGGCGTGTCCAGCAGCGTCAGCTCCATGCTCCCGTGCCGCAGCGTGGCCTGGGCGGAAAAAATCGTGATGCCCCGCCGCCGTTCCAACTCATGGGTATCCAGCGCTGTGTCCCCATGATCGACCCGTCCCGGCTGGCGCAGCAGCCCCGCGTGGTGCAATATGGCCTCGCTGAGGGTGGTTTTTCCCGCGTCCACATGGGCCAGCACACCCGCGCAGATACGCTTTTCAGCGGGCTTGTCCATCTGTTGTTCCCTCCGCCTGAATGTATCTCATGTTTATATCCATAACCTCCGTTTCCGGCTTCGCACGCTCCGGGTTATCGTTTGTCCCAATCGCCGGAGAAGAATTCTTCGCGATCACAACACATTATGACATACCATATATTATGCGAAACACCGGGAAATAGCAAGAAGAAAATGCCCGCCGCCCGGCAAAATACCGGGGCTTGGGCATCTGAAAATTTTGTTCCAGTTCTTCGCTTGTCCTATGATGGGACGCCGTGGTATAGTTGGCTGGGGAAGGAAATAACCGCGACAAAATCGTTACAGGGAGGGAAAGCCGTGGACTTATACTGGTGCGATCTCCGCCGCGCGGGGGTGGGGGACATGGAAGCGCTGCACCACGAGGCGGGGCGGCTGCTGCTGCGCAAGGCCTGGCGGGGGCGCTTCGGCGCGGGGCCCATGCCGCCGCTGACGGCGGGGCCCAACGGAAAGCCGGCCTTTCCGCCCGGCGTCCCGGTACAGTTCAGCATCACCCACTCGGGCCATATCGCGGCCTGCGCCTTCGGATTCCAGCCCGTGGGCCTGGACGCGGAGCGGGTGGAGGGGGAACACCGGGAACTGTTTTCCTTTTTCCGCCCGGAGGAGCAGGAGTGGCTGGCGGAGGGGGACAGCCTGCGTTTTTACCGCCTGTTTACGGTGAAGGAGAGCTATGTGAAGCTGACGGGGGAGGGATTGTCCGCCCTGCCGGCACTGCCCGCCGTCATCGGCCCGGGTGGGGAAATGCTTCCGCGCCTCGGCGGCGCGGCAATCTTTCCCTTGACCCTCTGGCTCCCGGACTGCTCCGGCGCCCTCAGCATGTACCGCCCCGAGCCCGTCGTCCCGAGAGCGTTTGACCTCAGGGAATTGATTCATATAAATAATAAAATATAGCAAAGTTTTTTCCCATTTGCAACTATGGGAACGGAAGCCGGATTTGCCAATCCTCTTGCATTTTCCGCCGCGCCGGATTATCATAATCGTGTACTTGGTACAGTGGGGGCGCAGCAACGTGTTTCCGGACGTCTGTGCCGCCTGCTCCTTCAACACGTGGAAAACCGCGGCCGGCGTTTTTTGCGCGGGCCGCCTATTAAAGAGCAGCCGAAAAAGCTGCGCGATTCGATAAGGGAGATCGATGGCGTATGATGATGATGAAAAGTATCGATCTTGCCAACTTTGCCATTGTGGTAAGTGGCTTTGTGATTTCCGCTTTGGGCCTCCTCCTGGCGGTTTTTCTCCGTCAGACGGACCGGAAAAGCCGCGGCTTCTTCCTGATCTTTTTTCTTCTGCTGGTGGGCTATACGGCTTCGGCCACGATATGTCAGCTGTCCGGTACGGCGCTCCTGTCACAGATCACGCTTTTTACCAACTCTCTGTTCTCGTCCCTGCTGATTCCGGCTATCACCCTGTATCTTCTTCACTGCGCCGGGAGAAGCTGGAAACGCAGCCCGCTGTTTGCGCTGGTCGTCGCCCTGTGGACGGTATACTTTGTGCTGCTGGCAGCCACGCAATTTACCACCTGGATCTACTACTACACTCCTGACAACGTGTACCACCGGGGGCCGTGGTATCCGCTGCTGCTGATCCCTCCGGTTCTGCTGATGGCGGCGAACATGATCAGCCTTTATCGATGCCGTGCCGCGCTCACACAGCGGCAGCGTATCGCCTTTTTCATCTATTTTGTGGTGCCGCTGGTCTGTATGCTGGTTCAGATGTTCTTCTTCGGCCTGCTGCTGATCGTATTCGGCACGTCGCTGGCTGTTCTCTTTATGTTCGTTTTTCTTCTGGAAGATCAGGTGGAGCGTTCCTTCCGGCAGCAGCAGGAGATCGCCAATCAGCGCGCCAGCGTCATGGTGCTTCAGATGCGTCCGCACTTCATCCACAACACTATGATGTGCATCTACAGTCTCTGTAAGCAGGACCCTCAGAAGGCCCGGCAGGTTACCATGGATTTTAGCACCTACCTGCGCAAAAACTTCACTGCCATTGCAAGCGCCACGCCCATCCCCTTTTCCTCGGAGCTGGAACACACCCGCGCCTATCTTGCCGTAGTGCAGGCGCAATATGAAGACAGCCTGTTTGTCGATTACGACACGCCCCATACCTGGTTCCGGTTGCCGCCGCTGACCCTGCAGCCCATCGTGGAGAATGCCGTCAAACACGGCAGGGATCCGTATGCCGGCCCGTTCCACATTTCCATCCGGACGCGAAAAACGGATTCCGGCACAGAGATCACCGTTTCGGACAACGGCCGCGGGGTTCATCCCGCCGATGACAGCGGCGCGCATATCGCGCTGGAAAACATTCGGCAAAGGCTTGAACTCATGTGCGGCGGGCGCCTGATGATTACGCCCAATGAGACTGGCGGGACCGTGGTGACAGTGACGATCCCGGATCGAAGCACAGAATAAACTTACCCCCGGCAGATCGCTGACAGATCGTGCCGGGGGTATCACTGTTTCCTTCGGAAATACGCTTTTCCGAGAATAAAGAGGATTTGACAATCTGGCACCCCACTTGACAGTCACGGAGAAAAACAGTAAATTATCACACAGCAAAGGCCGGGGGGAGGGGGGAAAAGCCAGAGCGATTGAAGTTCCCCGGGCCATCCGGCAGTTGTTTTGTAAACAGAAATCTTTCTCCCTGGCTCCCCGCTTAGGGGGACAGGGAAAAGAATAAACGCAGAAAGGAAATTTGTACCATGAAGGAAAATGTGATCATCGTAAACTGCGCTGTTCCCAGCGAAGCCTACCAGATTTTGACCACGCTGCGGCAGAAGCCGGAGGGCAAGGGCTTCAGGATTTCCCACGGGGCGCTGGTGAAAAAGGACGCCGGAGAGCTCTCCCTGGTGGACGGCTTTGCGGCGGAGGGAGAGGAAGGCAAAGGCTGGACCGGCGGCCTGATCGGCGGTGTGCTGGGCCTGCTGGCCGGTCCCGCGGCCGCGCTGGCGGGCGGCATTGGCGGCGCCCTGCTCGGCAATGCTGCGTACAGCAAAGAACTGGAAGACGCCGCCAAGCTGCTGGAAAAGGCCGGCGAACGCCTGTCCGACGGGGACACCGCCGTTTTGCTTCTGGCGGCGGAGAAGGAGGAAGCCGCGCTGGTGGAAAAGCTGAAGGACTTCCAGATCACCATGACACGCGTGGAAGCCAAGCAAATCGCCGGCGAGATCGAAGCAAGCGAGAACCTGCGCAAGGCCACAGAGCGTATGCAGGCTTTGTACGGCGAGAACAAAAAAATCACGGACGGCGATTATGACGAGTCGCTGGCGGTCAAGTGCTTCAACGGCACCTTCGTGGGCAAGAAGGCCGGGGATGTCATCGCCTACAAGGGCATTCCCTTCGTTGGAGCACAGCCCGTGGGCAGCCTGCGTTGGAAGGCGCCGGTGGACTGCGTCCCAGACGACGGCGTGTACGAGGCGTACTACTTCGGGAAGGTCCCCTGCCAGGCGGGCAATGTCGGCCAGATGGGCTCCCTCTACCCGCAGGGCGAGGACTGCCTGCACCTGAACGTGTGGAAGGCCGATGCGGAAGGCGATCAGAAGAAGCCGGTCATGGTGTGGATCCACGGCGGCGCTTACGAGATCGGAGGTACGACCGAGCCGCGGGAGGAGGGTACCAGCTTCGTGCACGAGAACCCGGAAATAATACTTGTATCTATCGAGTACCGGCTTAATGTCCTGGGATTTCTTCGGCTGTCTCACCTGCCAGACGGAGCGGATTATCCGGATGCCCAGAACTTAGGGTTAATGGATCAGTTGGCTGCACTAAAGTGGATACATGAGAACATTGCAGGCTTCGGAGGCGACCCCGACAATGTGACCATCTTCGGACAGTCTGCCGGAGGCGGCTCCGTGTCTCTGCTGCCTTTGGTTGAAGGCTCACACAAGTATTTCAAGCGTGTTATAGCTCAGAGCGGGTCGCCTGCGTTCTGCAGATCGACAGAGCAGTCCATCGAATGCACGAATGCTTTGATTGAAGCTATGGGATGTAAGACTGTTGCAGACCTTAAGAAGATAGATATCAATAAGATTGTAGAGATGGCATCTGCACTGCTTATGATGCCTATCACCACGCCGGAACGGGACGGTAAGTTCCTTCCAAAAGAGGTATTTGATGCCTACGAGAAGGGTGCGGCAAAGGATCTTGATATCATGCAAGGCTGCACCAAGGACGAAACGGCATACTTCCTGGCTGCAGGCGGTTCAGAGATGTTCATACCCTGGGCTGAGAACTGCAAGGCGGAAAAGCTTGCGCAGTGTACAGAAGAGGAAAAGGCGCTGGTCGAGAGTTATTTTAAGAACGGGCAGGGCGAGGACTACGAGATCTTAAGCCGCTTCCTTGATCAGTACTGGTTCAACGCGCCCCTTATCCGAACGGCGGAGAATCAGGTCAAGGCAGGTGGAAAGACCTATGTTTACTATTTCAGGGTGGAGTCCTCTGTGCCGATGATGAAGAGCGGGCATGCGGTGGAACTTTCGGAGCTGTTCAATCATGCTGAGGAGACATTTGTCACCGGAAGAGAGTTTGATAAAACATTTTCTAAGACCATGAGGAAGATGTGGGTGCAGTTCGCTAAAACCGGCAATCCGTCCCTTTCCGCTGACCTCTCGCCTGACGGAAAGGCTAAGGAGTGGCCGCTATATGACCTTAAGGACAAGTATGTGATGGTCTTCGATGAATTTGACATCCGTGCGGAGAAGGAGTCCGTTATGAATATCGTCGATTGGGGCAGAACCTACTTTATGACCAAATACTATGTGCGTTAGACAGCAGGGAAGAAATTAAGGAAATGATGATTAAATCAGCATTTCCTTAAACTGACAATGTACTATGGGGCAGCCCGGAAGGTTCGGGCTGCTTCATAATACACAGGTGTTTATCCTTATTGAATGAGGAGATGCTTTTTATGAAAAAAATAATATCCGTAGCAATCGTATTTGTCACAGCGGCATGCGCGCTCTCAGGCTGTGGGGGCAGCAATAAAGCACAGGATACGCTTCCTCCTGCCGCGGAATCATTCGTGGAGGACGCATCCATCAGCTATCTTGGTCCCGAAGGGACATACACAGAGGAAGCAGCGAAGTTCTTTTTTGACTCCGCGGGAAGCTTTATTCCGAAAGAGACGGTTAATGATGCGATCGAGGATGCAGCGTCCGGAGCGTCGGACTATGCGGTAATTCCGCAGGAGAATACCATAGGAGGCGCGGTTACAAATTATGTGGACGCGCTTTTGTCCAGAGATGATGTATATGTGGTGGGGGAGGTCATCATCCCGATCAGCCAGACGCTCATGGGAATTCCCGGAGCGGACATAAAGGATATAAACACCGTTTGCTCACACGCTCAGGGAATAAAGCAGTCTGAACA
>JAFUVO010000011.1 GCA_017477525.1 Oscillospiraceae bacterium
GAGGACTACCTCGCGGCGGCCTGCGCCAAATTCGAGAGCCTCTACGGCATCAAGGTGCAGTACCAGCGCCTGAGCACCGGCGAGGTCCCCACGAAAATCGAGGAGGAGAATGGCAACCCCTCCGCCGACGTCTGGTTCGGCGGTACCAACAACCCCTATGACACCGCCGCCGCCAAGGGCCTGCTGGACAACAGCTACACCCCCCTCAACGCCTCCCACCTGACCAAGGACATCTATAAGGACCCCAACGGCGACTGGTACGTCATTTACACCGGCATCCTGGGCTTTATGGTCAACCGGGATGAACTGGACCGCCTGGGCCTGGACGCTCCCAAGACCTGGGACGACCTGCTCAAGCCGGAGTACCAGGGCCTGATCTGGCTCTCCAACTACAACACCGCCGGCACCGCGAAGCTGGTGGTCAACACCATGTTCCAGCTCAAGGGCCACGACGCGGGATTGCAGTACCTCGTCGATCTGGACAAGAACATCCAGGTTTACACCAAGTCCGGCTCCGGCCCCAGCAAGAATGTCGGCACCGGCGAGTGCGTCATCGGCATCGGCTTCCTGCATGACGGCATCACCCAGATCGTCGACAACGGCTACGGCAACATCCAGCTCATCATCCCCGGGGACGGCACCAGCTGTGAGATCGGCCCCGTGGCCGTGTTCAAGGGCGCGAAGCACCCCAACGCCGCCCACCTGTTTGTGGAGTACGCCCTGTCCCCCGACTGCGTGGAGCAGGCCGACGACAACGGCTCCTACCAGTTCCTGGTGATCGACAACGCCGAGCAGCCCGCCGCCGCGGCGGAGTTCGGCCTCGACCCCAGCCTGGTGTGGGACGGCTATGACTTCGCCGATGCCGCGGAGAACACCTCCGCCTACGTCGAGGAGGTCATGGCGGCCCTCAACGGCGGCGACAGCCGGTTCCAGACGGAGTAAAGTACAAAAAGTTAATCTACGTGCCCCGCCCGAAGGGCGGGGCACAGCTTATAGAGAGGAGGAAATTCCATGGCCAGAGGCGGTCAGGGCGCGGAGCTCGACCGGAAAAAGCTGCTGGCTGACCCCATCATGGTCACGACCATTGTGGTCCTGATCGCGTTTTTGACGCTGTTCATCCTCTATCCGCTGGCAATATTGCTGGTGGACAGCCTGTATGGCAGCGGCAGCTTTTCCTTCAACACCTTCAGGCGCGTACTGGCAATGCCCACCTTTACGCGGGCCATCACCAACACCCTCAAGGTGGGCTTTGTGGTGGGCATCCTCTCCACGGCGGTGGGCCTGCTGTTCGCCTACGTGGAGGTCTATGTGCGGATGCGGAAATTTGTGGGCGGGCTGTTCAAGGTGGTATCCATGCTGCCCGTCGTGTCCCCGCCCTTTGTGCTGAGCCTGTCGATGATTATGCTCTTCGGCCGGGCGGGGCTGATCACCCGCTTTCTGCTCAAAATCTATGACAACAACGTCTACGGCTACTGGGGCATCGTCATTGTCCAGACCCTGACCTTCTTCCCGGTCTGCTACATGATGCTCAAGGGCCTGCTCAAAAACATCGACCCCTCCCTGGAGGAGGCCGCGCGGGACATGGGCGCGGGACGGATGAAGGTGTTCACCAGCGTGACCCTGCCCCTGCTGCTGCCGGGCCTGGGCAACGCCTTCCTCGTGACCTTCATCGAATCCATCGCCGACTTCGCCAACCCCATGATCATCGGCGGCAGCTACGACACCCTGGCCACCACGATCTACCTGCAAATCACCGGGGCCTACGACAAAGAGGGCGCGGCGGCCATGGCGGTGGTGCTGCTGTGCATCACGCTGGCGATGTTCGCGGTGCAGAAATACTGGCTCGAAGCCAAAACCGCCGCCACCCTCACCGGCAAGGCCAGCCGGGGCCGGATGTTGATCGAGGACAGGTCCGTCACCGTTCCCCTGACCGTCCTCTGCGCCATCGCGGCCTGCTTTGTCATCATGATGTACATCTGCGTCCCCATCGGCGCGCTGTTCCCCACCTGGGGCTACAAGTTCACCCCCCTGACCTTCAAGTGGTTCGGGCAGGTGTTTACAAAGTACCACGGCCTCAAGGCGTTCCGCGACTCCTTTGTGCTGAGCCTGATCGCCTCGCCCATCACGGCGCTGCTGAGCATGATTATCTCCTACCTGGTGGTAAAGCGGAAATTCAAAGCCAAGGGCTTCATTGAAGCGGTGTCGATGCTGGCGATGGCCGTGCCGGGCACGGTGCTGGGCGTGGGCTTTATCCGGGGCTATTCCAGTGGACTGTTCCACACGGGCATCCTCAGCGGGATTTACGGCACCGGGCTGATTCTGATTATCGTGTTCGTGGTGCGCTCGCTGCCCACGGGCACCCGGAGCGGCATCTCCGCCCTGCGGCAGATCGACAAGAGCATCGAGGAATCGGCCTATGACATGGGCGCGGACAGTTTCAAAGTATTCATGACCGTGACGCTGCCGCTGATTAAGGATTCCTTCCTCAGCGGCCTGGTCACCGCCTTCGTGCGGAGCATCACGGCAATCTCCGCCATCATCCTGCTGGTCACGCCCTCTTATCTGCTGATTACCGTGCAGATCAACGAGTTCGCGGAAAAGGGCGCTTACAGCATCGCCTGCGCCTTCGCCACGATCCTGATTATCATCACCTACGGCGCGGTGCTGCTGATGAACCTGATTATGAAATTTTTCGGCACCAGCCGGAAGCTGAAAGAGGAGGTCGACTGAAGCCATGGCAAAAGAGAAAAAAGGGGTGCGCCTGGAACACATCTCGAAAATTTACCAGGACCCCAAGACCCATAAGGACTTTTACGCGGTGAAGGACACCTCGCTGGAAATCGAGCCGGGCTCCTTTGTGACGCTGCTGGGCCCCTCGGGCTGCGGGAAGACCACGACGCTGCGGATGATCGCGGGCTTTGAGAGCCCGGACGAGGGGGAGATCTACCTCGGCGGCGAGGCCATCAACGCCCTGACGCCCAACAAGCGCGACACGGCCATGGTGTTCCAGAGCTACGCGCTGCTGCCCCACTACAACATCTTTGACAACGTGGCCTACGGGCTGAAAATCCGCAAGCTTCCCAAGGAGGAGATACAGCGGAAGGTCATAGACATCCTCAAACTCGTGGGCCTGGAGGGCATGGAGGGGCGCATGACCAACCAGCTCTCGGGAGGCCAGCAGCAGCGGGTGGCCCTGGCGCGGGCGCTGGTGCTGGAACCGGGGGTGCTGCTGTTCGACGAACCCCTGTCCAACCTGGACGCCAAGCTCCGGGTAACCATGCGGACGGAGATTCGCCGCATCCAGCAGGAGTCGGGCATCACCGCCGTCTACGTCACCCACGACCAGAGCGAGGCCATGGCCCTCTCCGATCGAATCATCATCATGGAAAAGGGCGTTGTCTCCCAGATGGGGACGCCCCAGGAAATCTACTACCACCCCAACAACGAGTTCGTGGCCGACTTCATCGGTGACGCCAACTTCCTCAAGGGGAAAATGCTCCGCCACGAGCAGGGAACAGGCGTCGTTGAAATCAGCGGAACACAGGTCCGCGTCGCTGGGGCGGAAAACGTCCCGGACGGCGCGGAGGCCACGGTGGTGCTCCGCCCCGAATCGACGGTGCTGGGGGACAGCGGCTACTTCCCGGTAAAGGTCATCGTGTCCAGCTTTATGGGCGCGTACCAGCTCTACCATGTGATGCTGGGCAGCACAAAGCTGATTATCCACGAGTACAACCCCAAGGACAAAAAAATCTACCCCATGGGCAGCAGCGCCTTCGTCAACTTCGCCCCCGGGGACGCCCACTGCATGAAAGGCTGAACCGGCCGCTCCCCTGCCGCCCTGAAATATACGCGCATATCGTACATTTTTCCCCCGCTTTTGGGAAAACTGAGGGGGAGGAAGAACAGACAGGGCCCGTGGGAGGTGAAAAGCTTGTCCAAAAAGAAGAAACGCCAGCCTCCGGCGCCGGGGACGGATCTGCGTCTGGAACCGGAAAAACGCCTCGCGAACAAGTTCGACCCGGCCTCCGTGGCGGAGTTCCCGGTGGCAAAGCCGGAGAGGATGGGAATGCGCGTGCTGGACAACTGCGCGGAAGAGCACATCATGTAAGCCGCAAAAAAGAACTGCCCTCCCCAAAAGGGGAGGGCGGTTCACATAAAC
The DNA here is from genome assembly GCA_017477525.1 of Oscillospiraceae bacterium. GTDB lineage: Bacteria > Bacillota > Clostridia > Oscillospirales > Oscillospiraceae > RGIG7114. The sequence continues at coordinate 4,160 of JAFUVO010000011.1, forward strand.
GAATCAGTCCACGATATAGGGCATCAGGGCGACCTGGCGGGCGCGCTTGATGGCCTCGGTGAGCTGGCGCTGGTGCATGGCGCAGGCGCCGGTGGCGCGGCGGGGGAGAATCTTGCCGCGCTCGCTGGTGAAGCGCTTCAGCTTTTCGATGTCCTTATAGTCCACGAACGTGGCCTTGTCCACACAGAACTGGCAAACCTTCCTGCGCTTGCGGGGCTTGCCGTTGTTGCTCTTATCAAAAGCCAAGGCGATAACCTCCTGTCATCAATATTTAAGGCCCCATCCCGGCGGGACGGGCGCCGGGGCAGCCGGCGTGGTTCAGAACGGCAGCTCCCCGTCGGAATCGGCCAGCTCGGAGAAGCCGGCGTCGTCGGGCATATCGTTGAGGCTGGCGTAGCCGCCGCCCTGGGCGGGCGCGCCGCCGTAGCCGCCGCCTCCGCCGTAATTGTTGTTGCCATAATTGCCGCCGTAGCTGTTCCCGCCGCCGTAATTATGATTGCCGCCATAGCCGCCGGAGGGATTGCCGCCCCCTCCGCCGTAATTGCCGCCGCCCTGGGCGGGGGCGCGGTAGGCGCCGGCGTTTTCCTCGCGGCTGCGCTTGGTCTCGCCGAACATCACGCGGTCGGCCTGGACCTCCGCGCTGGTGCGCTTGTTGCCATCGCGGTCGGTCCAGTCCCGCATCTGCAGGCGGCCGGTCACGATAATCATAGAGCCCTTGGTAAAATACTTCGACACGAACTCGGCGGACTGCCGCCAGGCGACGATGTCGATAAAATCCGCCTGGCGCTCCGTGCTGCCGTCGCGGTTGCTGGCGAAATCCCGGTCGACCGCAATGCGGAAGGAGCAGACGGGAATCTGGCTCTGGGTATAACGCAGCTCCGGGTCGCGGGTCAGGCGGCCCATCAAAACGATTTGATTCAGCATGGCCCGGCCCGCCTTATTCCTGGCGCAGGGTGATCAGGCTGCGGATCACGCCGTCGGTGATCCCCAGCACACGGTCAAGCTCCGCCGGAAACGCGGGAGAACTGCTGAACTTGACGAGGACATAATACCCCTCGGTGAGATAGTTGATCTCATAGGCCAGCTTGCGCTTCCCCATCTCCTGAAGCTCATCCACGCTGCCGTTGCTCTCGATCAGGGTCTTGAACTTTTCGACGAGTCCGGCGGTCTCCTCCTCCGACAGGTTGGGGTTGAGGATGAACATCAGCTCGTACTTTTCACTGACTTTTGCCATTTTCGCACCTCCTTCTGGACAAATGGCCTGCGAATGGCCGCAGGCAAGGAAAATTTTTCACCCGCCCCGCAGGACAGGCTTAATTATTATATCCCAAAATTTTGCTTTGTCAAGCTTTTTAAGAATAACAACCCTCGCTGATATGCTCGACAAGCTGAAAGATTTGAAGATCTCCATAAGGACCTCCCAAAACTGAAATTTATATCAGCATTTTCAGCTTTAAGGACTCTTAAAGAAATAAGTTGATACTTTTTGCCTCACAAGACCCGGTAATATCTGGAAATATCAGTAAGAAAACTATCATGTTATTTCTTTAAGGTTCCTAATTAAAATTCCGGCTTTGTTACATACTCCAGATAAATCGGTCTGCCTGTATACTCCAGAAATGCGTGATACCGTTCCAAGTACGATGGCATCCTTATCAGTTCCAGTACTCTGCTTTTGGGGAAATAGGCGGACTCCGAATTTTCATCTGATGGTCGCGGTATTCCTCCTGTGGAACGGCAGATAAAATCAAGCATGAGTTTTGTCGGCACCTCTTTCACGCCGTTGTATCCGGGATATCTGGATGTATTCGATGAGATACAGAACACCTCTCCGACTTCGATATCAACGCCCGATTCTTCCTTGACCTCTCGCGTTACCGCACTTATTACATTTTCGCCGACCTCTACCTGCCCGCCAGGAAACTCCCATCCTCTGCGGTTATTCTTGACCAGAAGGACTTCATCCTTCTCGTTGATGACGACGCCGGCGGCTGCCAGGATATGCGCCGGCATGATCCGTTTTGTGTAATCCATGAATAATTTGCTCCTGTCATACAAAATCCCGATTTGTCTGATTATTTTAAAATACTCTAACATATTTCAATGCCCGGTTCAAGGTTCTCAACCATATAACCGGGTTTGTTGAGGGGAGCAAAGGCCGCCACTTGACAAACGCCGCTGTCGCGCGCTATAATGCGCCGTATCATTATTATATTGTTTGCTTTTCCCTCCCGCAAAGGGGAGGCAAAGCCGAAGTGGAGGTTCAAAATGAAACGTATACTCGCAATGGTTCTGGCCCTGCTGACGCTGGGCTCCCTCGCCGCCTGCGGCTCTTCCGGCTCCGGCGGCGCGGGCGCTTCCGGCTCCTCCGCCAACGGCGCGGAGCTGTCGGGCAAGGTGGTCATCTACACCTCGATGTACGAGGACATCATTGAGATGCTCGACCAGAAGCTGGAAGAGGTCTTTCCCGGCGTGGACATTGAGTTTTTCTACGGCGGCACCGGGACGCTGCAGTCCAAGGTCGCCGCGGAGATCGACGCGGGGCAGCTGGGCTGCGACATGCTGATGGTGGCCGAGCCCGCCTGGTCCCTGGAGCTGAAGGAACAGGGCCTGCTGCACGCCTACGACTACCCGGAGAAGGACAAGCTGATGTTTGAATACGACCCGGAGGGCTGCTGGTATCCGGTGCGGGTGCTGAACATGGTCCTGGCCTACAATCCCGAGAAGTACAGCCGTGATGAACTGCCCACAAGCTTCCAGGCTTTCGCCGCCGACAGCTCCCTGCGCGGCTACTGCTCCATGGGCAACCCCCTGACCTCCGGCACCTCCTACGCCGCCATCGTGGCGCTGCAGGACAAGTACGGCGACCAGTATTTCAGCCAGCTGGGCGCCCAGGGCGTCGCCGTGGAGTCCGGCTCCGTGGCGCTGACCAAATTAGAGACCGGCGAGTGCAAGGAAATCATGATTTTAGAGGAATCCGTGCTGAAGAAGCGGGAAGAGGAACACTCCCCCTTAGAGGTCATTTACCCCGACGACGGCTGCATCATGGTTCCCTCCACCATCATGACCATCACGGAGGAGCGCAGCCCCAACCATAACATCGCCGCCTGCGACGCCGTGGAGGCCTGGTTCCTCTCCCCGGAAGGGCAGGAGTACATTGTCAAGGGCTGGATGCACTCTGCCCGCGCGGATTACCCCGCTCCCCCCTATGACTCCATCCCCACCGCTGAGATCGCGGCCAACGCCATCCCCGTGAACTGGGAGCGCTGCTACCGGGAGCGCGAGGCCATCCGCACCCTGTTCCAGGAAAATGTGACGGTCTCCTGAGCGGCCCGGGTTCCCGGGTCAGACATGAAGGAAAAGAAACATGCCGAAAAAACATTATTTCGACATCAAGTGGCTGTTCATCCTGGCGATTGCCGCCTTCCTCGCGGTGTTCCAGGTGTTCCCGCTGATCTACCTTGTGCTCCGCGCGTTCCATGTGGACGGAAGGCTCTCCCTCGAGGGCGTAAAGCGCATCTACACCTACGCGATGAACTGGTCCTGCCTGAAAAATACCATCCTCACCGCCGGGCTGGCCATGGTCTTCGGCACCGCGCTGGCGGTGCCGCTGGCCTGGCTCACCGGGCGCACGAACCTGTACGGCAGGAGCTTTTTCCGCTTCCTGTTCGTCACCACCTACATGGTCCCCCCCTATGTGGGGGCCATGGCCTGGCTGCGGCTGCTGAATCCCAACGTGGGGACGCTGAACGTGCTCCTCAAAAATCTGCTGGGGCTGGAGCAAACCCCCTTCAACATCTATTCCATCGGCGGGCTGGTCTGGGTGCTGACCACCTTTTACTTTCCCTATGCCTTCATCACGATCTCCCGGGCCATGGAGAAGATGGACCCCTCGCTGGAAGAGGCTTCCCGCATCTCCGGCGCCTCCCCCCTGCGGACCCTCTTCACCGTGACATTGCCGCTGATGCTGCCCAGCATTGTGGCCGCGGCGCTGCTGGTGTTTGTCGCCGCCTCCTCCTGCTACGGAATCCCCTCCATCATCGGCGCCCCCGGGCAGATTTACACTGTCACCACCCGCATCATGGATTATGTCTCCGTGGGCTCCCAACAGGGCCTGACGGACGCGGCCAACCTGGCGGTGTTCCTGATGGCCATCTCCCTGGCCGTCCTCTATTTCTCCAAATTCGTGGTGGGGAAGCGGGACTACATCACCGTTTCGGGCAAATCCACCCAGCCATCCTTAGTGGATCTGGGGCGCTGGCGGGTTCCCATCACGGTTTTGACCGGCCTGTTCGCCCTGCTGGTGATCATTCTCCCCTTCCTCACGGTGTTCACCACCTCTGTCACCGTGAACCTGGGCAAAAGCGTGTTCGCTCCGGACAATTTCAGCCTGAAATTCTGGCACACTGCCCTGACGCGGAAGTCGATCCTCGGCTCGGCGAAAAACTCTCTGCTCTCCGCCGTGCTGGCGGCCAGCATTGGGATGCTCATCTGCCTGGTCATGGCCTATCTGCTCAAGCGCACCAGCGTCCGTGGGCGGGAAATACCGGATTTCTTCATCACCGTGGGCTCCGGCACCCCCAGCGTGGTGATCGCGCTGGCGCTGATCATGACCATGTCCGGGCGCTTCGGCATCAACATCTACAACACCATGGCGATCATGGTCGTGGCTTATATGATAAAGTACATGCTGATGGGGATGCGCACCGTGGTTTCGGCCTTCTCCCAGGTCAGCCCCTCCCTGGAGGAGGCGGCGCAGATTTCCGGCGCGGGCTGGCTGCGCCGGATGCGGGACGTGCTGTTCCCGCTGATCGTCCCCTCCATCGTCGCGGGATGGTTCCTGATTTTCATGCCCTGCTTCTATGAGCTCACCATGTCGAACCTGCTGTACTCCACCAACACCAAAACCCTGGGCGTGGAGCTGTTCACCTACCAGACCTACCACAGCCAGCAGACGGCCTCGGCCCTGGCGGGGGGAATCCTGCTGCTCGTCGTCGCGGTCAACCTCGCGCTGGACCGGCTGACGAAGGGAAAATTTTCGATTTGATAAGGAGGCGGACGGATGTCGCTGATCAGCATAGACCATGTGACAAAATCCTTTGGGAACGTGGAGGTCCTGCGGGATTTTTCCGCGGAGTTCCGGGACGGGGAATTTATCACGCTGCTGGGGCCCTCCGGCTGCGGCAAAACCACCATTTTGCGCATCATCGCGGGCTTTGAGAAGCCCAGCTCCGGCGAGGTGCGCATCGACGGCAGGACGGTCAGCAGCCCCGGCGTCTTCGTGCCGCCGGAGGAGCGTGGCATCGGCATGGTGTTCCAGTCCTACGCGGTCTGGCCCCATATGAACGTGTTCAACAACGTGGCCTATCCGCTGCGGATACGGAACACGCCCCAGGCGGAGCTCCGGCGCCGGGTGGAGGAAATTTTGGAGGCCGTGCATCTGGACGGCTACGCGGAGCGGATGCCCGCCCAGCTCTCCGGCGGACAGCAGCAGCGCGTGGCCCTGGGCCGCGCGCTGGTGGCGGAGTCGAAGCTCCTGCTGCTGGACGAGCCGCTGTCCAATCTGGACGCCAAGCTCCGGGAGAGTATGCGCTACGAGATCAAGGAGATTCAGAAAAAGCTGGGCATCACCGTGGTCTTTGTGACCCACGACCGGCTGGAAGCCATGACCATGTCGGACCGGGTGTTCATCTTGAACGGCGGCGTGATCCAGCAGACCGGCAGCCCCATCGACATCTACCGCCACCCGGTGAACCCTTTCGTGGCGAACTTCATGGGCGAGGTCAATTTCCTCCGGGGCAAGGCCGGGGGCGGAAAAATCACCCTGGCGGACACGGATTGTTCCCTGCCATACTCCGGCCCGCTGTCCGGGGACGTGGTGGTGGCCATCCGCCCGGAGAACCTGCGCCTCACAGCGGAGGGCCGGCTCCGGGGAAAGCTCACCGCCATGTTCTACCTGGGCGAGGCCAGCGACTGCCGGGTGGACGCGGGCGGCGCCAGCCTGCGGGTGTCGGCGGAGGCCGGGACCTGGGACCGCCTGCGCATCGGAGACACGGTGGGCCTGGACTTCGAAAGCTTTCTGGCTTACCCGGCGGAGGAAGCTCTGCCCTGAACATATGTTTGCCCCCGCCTGGGGCGGGGCGTATCACAAAACAGGAGGAACAGATCATGAGCAAACTTACAAACGGATTTGAAGAAGGCCGGCTGAGCCTGGACGAGCTGGAAGCGGTCAGCGGCGGCGCGTCAGGTTCCGCCATCGCGCAGGGCAGCTTTGCCTCCAACACCGGGACCAACCTGAACATTCAGGTATCCTGGAGCGCCTTTGACGCCGGAAACGGATACAGGGAGCTGGAAGTCACGGTTTCCGCCACCTCCTACAGCCTGGACAGCATTTCGCTTGTCAACGGCGTGGATCTCTCCGTCAACGGGGAGCACTATGTCTCCAACAGCGCGGAGGTCAGCTACCACGGCAGCAGCCTGGCCACCACCCCCCTCGCCAGCTTTTCGGTCCGGGTCCCCGCCGGCGCCGTCACGCTCAGCGCGACCTGGAACTTCCAGGGCAGCTACAGCGGCGTACAGCTCTCCAGCATCAACGCCTCCGGCGCCATCTCCGTATAATTTCAGACGGCAAAGCCCAGGCAGCGGATCAGCAGCATATACACGGCGGTCCCGGCAAGGATGCTCAAAAGGGAATTGCGTTTCCAGATCTGGAGTCCGGCCACGCAGACGGCCGCGGCCAGCTCGGGCAGGCCGTAGGGCGCATGGGCGGGCCTCACGTCCTTCAGGCAGTAGACCACCAGCATCCCGATCATGGCCGGCGGCAGCACCTTTCCGAGATAGCTGATATAGGGCGGAGTACGCGCCCGGAAGGCCAAAAAGGGGAGGAAGCGCAGCAAAACCGTTACCGCCGCCATCACCGCCGCAAGCTCCGCCGCCCTCATGACGCCGCCTCCCCCCGTCCGCGCAGGAGGCTGAGCACCAGCGTGATCGCCAGCATGGCGGGGATCAGAAAGCGTTCCGCGCCGAAGATGAGCAGACAGGCCAGCGAGCAGAGCAGCCCGGTGAGGGCGGGGATGTGGTCGCGTTTCGCGAGCCACTGCTCCGTGAAGGACGCGACGAACAGCGCCGTCATGGAAAACTCAATGCCCGCCGTGGAGAAGGGCAGCACGGAGCCCAGCAGGCTTCCCGCAACGCTCCCCGCCACCCAGTAGAAGTGGTCAAAAAGCGACACCAGGAACCAGTAGGTCGCGGCGTCCCCTCCCCCCTTTTCGTCGCAGAGGATGGAATAGGTCTCGTCGGTCAGCGCAAAAATCAGATAGGGCTTGTATTTTCCCGTATGCTGGTAGCGGTCAACCATGGAGATGCTGTAAAACAGGTGCCGCGCGTTTACCATCAGGGTGGTGAGCGCCGTGGTCAGGACGGAGGCCCCGCCCGCGATCAGCCCGATCCCCACATACTGCATGGAGCCCGCGTAAATGAAGGCGCTCATGGCAAAGGCCCACAGTACGCCGTAACCCGCGCCGCGCAGGAGGATGCCGAAGCCGATGCCCAGGACAAGATACCCCGCCATGACCGGAACGGAGCTGAGGAATGCTTTTTTGACGGTTTTCAGATCCATAGTCCCCCACCCGTATGCCGTCCCGCCGCCCGGGCGGGACAGAACAGTTTCCGCCCGTTTCGACGCCGGCATTTTCCCTCCCCGGAGAGAAAATGCGGGACTTTCGAAACAGGCGGGGTAATTCTACCATATTCCGCCGCGCCCGTCAACGCGCCCGTAAAACGGTCCCTTTTAACCTTTGTGTGGAGGTTTCAGAAAGGAATTGACAGAAGCGTTCGAAGTATGTAAAATAAGGTCAGCTCGGGAACCCGGGTTACCTGATAAGGGGCAGAGGACACCAAAGCAACGGTAAAAGTGGCTGGCTATCATCTCCGAAGGGAGGTGATGTCTTATGCGGATGACGTTCACGTTTCACATTGGGCCGTACACGGTATCGGTATCCACAGTGATCCGGCGCACCCATAAGAAAAACCGCCACTCGGCCAAGTGACGGTTTTTCGGGCTGAATAGCAGCCCAAGCATTACCTGAACAAAGCCAGCCGCTTGTTGCGGTGCCTTCTGTTTTTATTATATCTATTTTCGGATGAAAGTCAAGTAAAAACAATGGTAAAGCCCAAACCTGCAGTTTGGGGCGTGACATGGAAAGAGTGACTCTGAATAAACTGGGTTACAGTCCCCGCCCTTCGCGCGGCGCCCCCCTCCCGCCGGCAGAGCAGAATGACTCTGCCGGCGGTCTGTTTTTCCACGCGCAAGGTGAATGGGCGAAATTGCCAGTATTGCGGCAGGGATTTCAGCAAGTTTAACAATATTTATAAAAGTACTTGACAAAGCCCCAATTCTCTTGTATAAAAAGTATTGAAAACGTTCCCGGTAACGTTCCCGGTATCGTTTCCAAAAGCAAAGAGGGCGATGCGGATGACAATCAAAGACGTGGCGGAATTTAGCGGCGTTTCCGTCAGCACGGTTTCCCGCGTCCTGAACCAGCATCCGGATGTCAGCGAGGTGGTCCGCGGGCGGGTCATGGACGCGGTGCGGGAGCTGCATTATGTACCGAACAACAGCGCCCGGGACCTGGTAAAAACCCGGACCGACGCCATCGGCGTGGTGGTGCGGGGGGCGGAAAATCCCTTTTTCACCCCCGTGATCCGTTCCATTGAAAACGCCGCGGAGGACGCGGGCTACGAGATGGTGCTGCACCAGATCCAGTCCGGCGCGGGAGAGCTGGAGGCCGCCGCCGCCCTGGCGCGGTCCAAACGGCTCAACGGGCTGATCCTGCTGGGGGGCTGCTACGACTATACCCCGGAGCAGACCGCGGCGCTGGGGGTGCCCTTTGTCTGCTGCACCTATACGAACCGGTTCGGCAGACTGGACCCGGCGTCCTACTCCTCCGTATCCATAGACGACCGGGCGGAGGCCTACCGGGCCGTACAGCTCCTGCTCTCCCGGGGCCACCGGGCCATCGCGGTGCTGCTGGACTCCGTGTCGGACCGCTCCATCAGCCAGCTGCGCTATCAGGGCTATTGCGAGGCGCTGCGCGACGCGGGCGTGGCGCTGGACCCGGCGCTGGTGGCGGAGACGGTGGAGTTTGAGATGCCCGCGGCCTATGAGCGGACGCGCCGCCTGCTCGCCGAGGGGCCGGCCTTCAGCGCGCTGTTCGCCATCGCCGATTCCATGGCCATCGCCGCTATGAAGGCCCTGTCCGACGCGGGGCGGAGGGTGCCGGAGGACTGCTCCGTCATTGCCATCGACGGCATCGAGATGTCCCGCTACACCGTCCCCACCCTCACCACGCTGATCCAGCCCGCGGAAACCATCGGCGCCCAGGCGGTGGGCATTCTGGCGGAGGTGCTGGCCGGCCGCGGCGGGTCCCGCCATCTGCGCCTGGAAACGACCCTCCGTCCGGGCGGGACGCTGGGCGCGGCGGAAACAGATAGAAAAGCACGATAAGCTCCCCCGGTTTTCCCGCCGAGAGGCGTGAAAATAGATTTTTATCAAAAGGAGAGACAAAACATGAAAAAGTTCCTCGCGTTCTCCCTGGCCCTGGTTCTGGTCCTGGGCCTTGCCGCCTGCGGAAGCAGCGGCGGCAGCTCCTCCGGCGGCGGCAGCGCCGCAAGCAGCGGCGGCAGCGGCAGCGCGGCCTCCGGCAGCGTCTACTGGCTGAACTTCAAGCCCGAGCTGGACGAGACGGCCTCGGCCCTGGCCAAGAGCTACACGGAGAAGACCGGCGTCAGCGTCAAGGTCGTCACCGCCGCCTCCGGCACCTACAGCCAGACCCTGCTGGCTGAAATGGACAAGAGCGCTCCCCCCACCCTGTTCGTCATCGGCAACCAGGCCGGCGTCCGGGACTGGAAGGACTACGCCCTCGATCTGAAGGGCACCGCCATCGCCAATGAGCTGAGCACCGACGCCTACAACCTCTACGACGAGACGGGCAAGTTAGTTTCCATCGGCTACTGCTATGAGTGCTACGGCATCATCGTCAACCCCGACCTGATCGCCCAGGCGGGCCACAGCATGGATGAAATCAACAATTTCGCGGGCCTGAAGGCCGTCGCCGAGGACATCCACGCCCGGGCGGGCGAGCTGGGCTTCGACGCCTTCTCCGCCTCCGACATGGACGACAGCTCCTCCTGGCGCTTCACCGGCCACATGGCGAACCTCGAGTACGTCTATGAGGAGCGGGAAGCCGGTGCGGTCTGGACCGAGTGCCCGGCCACCATCACCGGCGCTTACATGGACAACTTCAAGAACCTCTTTGACCTGTGCATCAACAATTCCACCGTCGCCCCCAACACCCTGGCCACCGGCGGCCATGACGCGGAGAACGAGTTCAAGACCGGCAAGGCCGCGTTCTTTGTCAACGGCTCCTGGGAGTACAGCGCCGTCAGCGAGTCCGTCCCCAACGCCACGATGATCCCCTACTACTGCGGCGTGGCCGGCGAGGAGAAGGCGGGCCTGAACTGCGGCACCGAGAACTGCTGGGCCATCAACAGCAAGGCCAGCGCCGCCGACCAGCAGGCCACCATGGACTTCATGGTGTGGCTGGTCAGCGACCCGGAGGCCTCCGCCGCCATGGTGAAGGAGCTGGGCATCCTGCCCTATAAAAACGCCCCCGAGTCCAGCAACGGCTTCCTGAACGACGCCGCGAGGTACACCGCCAACGGCTGCTACGTCATGGACTGGGCCACCAACTACCAGCCCAACGTCGACCAGTACCGCGCCGGCCTCGTCGCCGCGCTGAACCAGTACTGCGCCGACCAGTCCGACGCCAACTGGGCCTCGGTCCGCACCGCCTTCGTGGACGGCTGGGCCACCCAGTACGCCGCCGTCAACGGCTGATGAAACGCTCACCACCTCTCCGGGGGTGGTGAACCAATATCGCCGGCCCCGCCCCCGGGGCGGACAATCTGAGAGAAGCGGGAGTTGATTATCGTTGAAAAAAGGCTTTTTCAAAAATCCCATGCGCCGCTGGGCCTGGCTGTTCGTGGGCCCGGTGCTGGTCTGTTTTATCATCGGCTTCGTCTGGCCCTTCATCCAGGGGATTTACCTGTCCTTCTGCAAGTTCCGCCTGATCCGGGACGCGCAGTTCACCGGCTTGGGCAACTACATCGCCGCGTTCCGCGACCCCACCTTCCTCCACTCCTTCTGGTACACCGCCCTCTTCGCCATCGTCAGCCTGGTCATCATCAACGTCCTGGCCTTCGCCGTGGCCTACGCCCTGACCCAGGGCATCAAGGGGAGCAACCTGTTCCGCACCGTGTTCTTCATGCCGAACCTCATCGGCGGCATCGTGCTGGGCTACATCTGGTCCATGATTTTTGACGGCATCCTGTCCCAGTTCGGCACCTCGATCCTCCTGGAAACGAAATACGGCTTCTGGGGCCTGATTATCCTGATGTGCTGGCAGCAGATCGGATACATGATGATTATTTACATCGCCGGCCTCCAGGCCGTGCCGGAAGACATGCTGGAAGCCGCCCGGATCGACGGGGCCACGAAGTCCCAGACCCTGTTCCGGGTCATCATCCCCAACGTCATGCCCTCCATCACCATCTGCACCTTCCTGAGCCTGACCAACGGCTTCAAGCTCTTCGACCAGAACCTGGCCCTGACCGGCGGGCAGCCCTTCATCACCCAGCCCGACGGCTCGGCCATCAAGACCACGGAAATGATGGCATTGAACATCTACAACACCTTCTACGGCCAGGGGACCGCCTCCCAGGGCGTCGCCCAGGCCAAAGCGGTGCTGTTCTTCATCCTTGTGGCCGGGCTGGGCCTGCTCCAGCTGGGCTTTACCCGCAAACGGGAGGTGCAGCAGTAATGAGACAAAATTCCCTTGCCGCCGAGCGCCGGCGCAAAACCGTCCTCAGCATCGTGCTGGCGGTCATCTGCGTCATCTATGTCCTGCCGGTGCTGACGGTGGTCATCAACTCCTTTAAGCAGAACACCTATGTCAAGACCGAAACCTTCGCCCTGCCCAGCGAGGAGAGCAGCGCGGGCTTCAGCAACTTCGTCAAGGGCATGACCTTCGGCAACTACCCCTTCTGGAAGAGCGTGTGCTACAGCGTGGTCATCACGGTGCTCTCCACCGCGCTGATCCTGCTGTTCACCTCCATGGCCGCGTGGTATATCTCCCGGGTCAACAGCCCCTTCTGCAAGGCGATTTACTACCTCTGCGTGTTTTCGATGGTGGTGCCCTTCCAGATGGTCATGTTCACCCTCTCCAAAACCGCCGACTCCCTGCACCTGAACACCCCCTGGACGATCCCCGTGGTGTACCTGGGCTTCGGCGCGGGGCTGGCGATCTTTATGTTCGCCGGCTTCGTCAAGAGCATCCCGCTGGAAATTGAGGAGGCCGCCTCGATTGACGGCTGCGGGCCGCTGCGGACCTATTTCTCCGTGGTGTTCCCGATGCTGCGCCCCACCATGATCTCCGTGGGCATCCTGGAGCTCATGTGGGTCTGGAACGACTACCTTCTGCCAGTGCTCGTGCTGGACATCAACGAGTACCGCACGATCCCCATCCATATCCAGTACCTGAAAGGCAGCTACGGCACCGTCGACCTGGGCGCGACCATGGCGCTGATTTTGCTCAGCATCATCCCGGTGATCGTGTTCTATCTGATCTGCCAGAAGCACATTATCAAGGGTGTCGCCGCCGGCGCGGTCAAAGGCTGACCGGCATTTCCGACACGCTCCGCGATAAAAAGGCTTCCCCGCCACCGGCGGGGAAGCCTTTTTGAGTGCGCCCGGCATGGGCAACAACTTGGCGCTGAAAGTGCGCTACGGGCTTGGTAGTAGGAACCGTTAGCCGAAGGCAAGGGTGTCCGCCGTGAGGTGGAATCTGAAGGAAGCCGGATTGCGGAGGTTGAAAGGTCCTCCA
>JAFUVO010000012.1 GCA_017477525.1 Oscillospiraceae bacterium
CTGTCCGCGCCGGAGTTGTTGCCGCTGCGCAGCATAAAATACGCCCCGGCAGCGCCGAGGAACAGCAAGAGCACCGCCCCCACCACCGCCGTCGCCAGCGCCCGGATCGGGACAGGCCGGGACATAAAGCCGTTCCAGCCGGAAACCAGTTCCCTCCGCCATTCCGGCGTCCCGCGTTTGGGGAGCATTTTCCGGCCCCAGCTTAAAACCGGCTCCCGAAAGCCCCAGTCCTCAAAGCAGAAAATCAGGACGAACATCACCGCCAGAAAGGCGACGGGCGCCAGCAGCATGAGCTTCACCCCGCGGTACAAACGCATTTCGAGCATATATGCCGTTTCAGACAGGGCGGAGGTGGCGACCAGCGCGCCGCAGAGGGCCAGAGATACGCACAGCAGCGAGATCGCCGCGCACAGGCCCAGCAGCCGTGGGAAGCTTATCTGCCCCCGCCAGCGCCGCGCCTGCAAAATCCGATAGGCCGACATGCCCGCGAGACAGGGAAAGAGCATACCGGAGCCCATGCTCAAAAGGAGCTTTGCCCCGTTGGGGAACAGGTAAAACGCCCCGGCGACCCCCGCCGCGCCCAGCACCAGCAGGACCAGCCGCCAGCGCTGTTTCAGGCGCAGCATCAAATCCAGCAACAGCAGTGCGCCGCCCACGCAGCCGAAGCCGATCAGCATCCGCAGCAGGGCCGGGGGATGATAGCTGCCCAGCGCCCTCGCCGTGCCGACTTCCAGCCCCGCGTCCCGCAGGCGGGAGAACAGGCCGTTTATCAGCGCCTCATACGCCGCCTCGTCACAGACATAGACGTCGTTGCCGTCTTCTCCGCTGCTGCTGAGGATCATACGCAGATAAATCACCCGGCAGCTGCGCTCGATCGCGGCCTGGGCGAGGCTGTTGACGATTTCCTCGGGGCCGGGATAACCGTAGGCCTGCCAATAGGCCTGGACAAAACCGTATTCGTTGAATACACGCAGCGCGCGTCCGTCGAGCTGTTCCGTCACGAAGCTGTCAAAGCCGGGCCAGGTCACATTCATGCTCTGGTCCATCTGTTCGGTCACGCCCACCGCCGCGCCGGTCCGGCCGAGGTAATCCAGCAGCAGCGGCGCCGCCGCCTCCGGCTCGTCAAAGCCCAGCACGCCGTCCCCGCCGTTGAGGAAATAGGGGGAATGGAAGGCCTCAAATTCCGCCAGCACAGCGCGGGCAAATCTGGCCGTGTTCAGGTTCTCGGTCGTTGTGGTGCGCGGGATAATCTGAAACCCGAAGGATTCGATCAGCGTTACCCGCTCCGGCAGGAGCCCCAGGGAAAAGTCTTCCAGCTTTTCCGCGGAGCGGGCATAGGTCCCATCGAACCAGATGTAGCCCACGCCATCGACGGTAAACGTGACATAAGGCAGCTGCTCCGGATCGATTCGCGCGTCGAGGGCATCTTGGATCCACCGATAGTTCTCCGGCTGCCGCACCGTCACCAGAAAATCAAATTTGTCCTCACAGCTTCTGAGCAGCGCCTCCACCTCCGGCGGGTATACCGCCCACCAATTCGGCTCAGTCATAATCGCGTTAGCCCTGGCAAAGCTCACGCCATATTCCGGATGATAGGACAAGGTTTTGAAGCTGTCCTCATACAGCGCGACCTTCTCCACGCCCAAGTCACGGAACAGACCAAGCCAGTGCTCTACCGGCTTGCCCGACTGGAAGGCCATAAATTCCAGGTCCTTGTAATCCAGAACGACATCGCAAACCCTGTTCGCCCGCTCCACAGCCGCCCTCCCGACGCAGATGCCGATCGCCGCCGCGACCGCGCAGACCGTCAGGAGCAAAAACAACCAGTTCCGTCTGAGATATTTCTCCACGCCTCCACCTCATTTATCGAATCTTGACCGGCAGTGATTTCGCCGGGGTATGATCCCCCTGGGAGAGGATCATGGCTGAAAAAAAACGTTTATTGGATAATTACCGTCCGCGTATCGCCGTCCCAATCCACGGTATAGCCGAAGTACTCCGCCAGATAGCGCACGGGGGCATAGGTCCGCCCGTCAAGGACCTGCGCCGCGGTGGTCATGGCGACGCTGCCGTCAGATGTGACAGCCCTGCTGCTGCCAATGGGAAAGGCAATGGTTTTGTCCCCGTCGGTAAAGTTCGCCGTCAGCGCCGCTCCATCCCAGTCCACCTGCAAGCCCATGGCATTAGCGACGGGACGGAGCGGTACCATCGTACGCTGGTTTTCGTCAACGAAGGGTCTGGCGTCGGGCCAGGTGACGGGGCTTCCGCTGACCGTGACGCCCACATCGGGAAGCGCGGGCTGTATCGTGCCGCGGAAAAAGCCCAAGGCATTGTTGACATCGCGTCCGCCGTAGCTGCTGCGGCCCTCGTAATAAAGAGCGATGGAGCCGCCGCCGTCGAGGCACATGGCGTTGACCAGACCCAGCTCCTGGCACACCGCGGCGGCTTCCGCGAGGGTCGCGTTGCCGATGTTGCCAAAGATAACGCGCCTGTCCGCCGTCGCCCCGATGAAGGAGCGGCCCGCGCCGTAGACGTTGACTTTATCCTCGAAAAAGCCCTCCGCCGCGCCGTCAGCGGTGACATTGCCGTTGATCACAAGGCTGGGTCCTGCCCCTACGGCGCAAGTCACATTTTTCCAGTCGGCGGCATCCGTGAAGGTGGGCTTCACCTCATAGGTATAACTGGCCCGGTCGCCAATGTGATAGTTGGCGGCGCTGCTGAGGATATTCGGACCGAAGGAGATCGCGAAGCCGCCCGCCGGGACCTCTGCCTCATAGTCGACGATGTCCGTAACCGTGCCCGCCGCCGAAACGAGGACGGTTTTTCCACCGGGTAATGGGATGACGGGGGCGCCGTACTCCGGGGTAAACACGGTGATGGAATCGGGCTCCTCGCTGGGGTGGTTCATGCGCCAGGGGGTGCTGGCCCAGCTGCCGTTGCACCAGCCCCGAAATTCCCAGCTGATACGGTCTACAATAAAGCGCCCGTCACTGGTAAACGCGCCCACGGCTCCCCCGCTGACATGCAGCAGCTCCCCGCCCCGCACGATGCAGCCATAGGGGACGGGCAGCCCCTCATAGGCTGAGAAGTATGTGCCGTTGATGGCGGCGAAAGCGCCGTTGGCCTGGGCCATCGCGGCGACCGACTGGGTGGACGTCAGCGAGCCGTTGGCCACCATCATGTCGGCATACACGCCGCTGTCCATATCTACCGTGACATAGTTCACCGATTTTCCCGCGACACTGCCGCTTTGCCAGGAGGAATCCTCCGCGCGGACGACGGGCGCGGAAAGCGCGCACAGCAGCAGGACAAGCGCTGCCAGAAGGGCTGAACTTCTCTTTCCCATATCATGTTCCTTTCTGCCGATGAATGAAGTTTTCTATTGTAACACCGCGATTTACGGCGCGGCGCAAATGCGGCGCCGGAAAACGCCTTGCTTTTTATTTTACCTATTTTTTCTCTCACGTCAAGCCATTTGCACAGGAAAAATCAAGGCCCTGCCCCTCGCAAACAGGGCAGGGCCGCATAGCGCGGTTTGCCTTCCCTTCTCCCCAAAGGGGAGGAGGGAAGGCAAGGATCACTGCGCGTAGCTCTCGCAGAAATATGCGAGGATTTACTATGAAAGCTTCGCTTCCATAGTAAATATTTCATTCAACGCCTGGCCCGCACAGCGGGCCAGATGCGAAAAACCTCCATGCGCCTGTAAGCTTTCATTTATGGTGGCGCGCCCGCGGCGCATGGAGGTTTTGGCGAAATCAGCTTTTCACTTGCCGGCCAGCGCCAAAAGCTCTTCGCGGGAATAGATCGGGCTCTGGCGCAGGTCGCCGGAGCTGTAGTCGAACAGCAGCCGGCCTTCGTAAATGTCACAGAGGTTCGGCAAATATGCCAGCGTTTCCAGCTCCGCGTTGAGCAGCATCCCGTAACGCAGCCCCTCCCGGGCGGTGATGTATTCTGTGATGATATAGTCCCCCACCTGGGTCGCGTACGTCAGCAGGACATCCTTTTCCAACTCCCGCACCAGCTCCCCGGTCTCCCTGTCATAGGCTTCCGGCGCGCCGTGCAGGGGGGAAGTGAGCCGGTAGCGGTCCGTGTAAAATTCCTCGTAAAGCGACATATCCGGCTTGGGGGCCTGGGTTTCCGACAGCAGCGCCCCGTCCCGGGCGGAATAGCTGCGAATCAGGCCGTCGTTGTAAAACACTTCGAGCCGGCTCTCCGTCCCCTCCCGCCGGAACTGCGTATCGTACACTCGGGAGGCGTCCGGGAAGTCAACATCGCATACCGTTTCCCCATCCATGGTATAGATGCGGAAATGGTCGTGTCGGAAGAGCATGACGGTTTCGCCGTCCGCGCTGAGACGCGCCTCGCTGTGGGGATATGCGGGGTCATAGGAGAACAACTGCGCCTCGGGGTGCTGCACCAGCTCCAACAGCCGCAGGTACGGGGAATCCATGCTCCCGATGACGGCGGTGTCCCCTGCCAGATCCGCGAAATCGCAGCTGTAACCGGCCAGAACCGTGTCGATCGCCGTTTCCCGCGCCTGCTCATTGAAGAAGCGGAACTGGTGGTCCGTTGTGGCTGCCACGGTATAGGCCCCGGCGTGGCGGAAGGAGTTGACGTCCCGCTCGGTGTAGACCAGTTCCTTCTGGGTGGCGTTTTCCATATCGAACCGCGTCACTACGTTGTTATTGGCGATATAGATGCCGCTCTCGTCAGCCTGGATATGGAAAGGCGTCTGCAGCGCGGAGTTGGCGGCCACGCGCAGCGCTTCCGTGTCCACAATGGCCAGGATGGAATCCCCGCCTCCGGCGGAAGTATAAGCGGACAGGGCAAAATACTTTCCCGAGAAGCCGCCCTCAAAATGGACGTACTGGGAAGGTTCCAGCAATTCGATGTCCGCCTCGCTGTCCTGCAGGTTAAAAACCCGCACGCTCCCGTCGGCAAAGCTGACGCCCAGCAGGCTGCCCTCGGCGTTCAGGGCCAAAAGATTATCCTTTGTATCAGCAAAAAGATCGTTGGGCAGTACGCGCTGGAAATGCTCCCCGAAGGAAACAGTCTGCATCTTCTCGCCCGTGCGCGCGTCATAGATATGTGCCTCGGGGCGGTCCTTGTATATGGCGGCGACGCGCGTCCCGTCGGCGCTGGCGCAGAGCCTGGTCCCCGCCTCCCCGGACCAAAGTTCTGTGCCGGAAGCGAGGTCATAGGCCCGTATCGCCCCGGGCGCGGCGTAAACGATGCGGTTTTCATCCAAAAACAGCGCTTCCGACAGGGCGGATTCCTCTATGGGCCGCCGCGCCAGCGCCTCGCCGCTGTCCGTGTCGAACACAGCCATCTCCCACGCGTAGATCGCGCAAAGGCGCGTCCCCCGCGGGGAGAGCAGCACCTTCAGCGGCTCCGAGGGCAGTTCGATCACGCCCTTTGCCTGGAACCCGTCAGCGAGGTCATAAACGCCCAGCGCCTCGGACAGGGCCTCCTCCGCGTTCACGTCATAGATCGTCCCGAGCTCGAGCGCCTGCGCCGCCTGCTCTGCCGCGTTGGGCCGGTCCCCTTCAGCGAGGGAGGACCGGGAGGCTTCGACCAGCTGCAACGCCTGCTTGGTACGCCGCTCTTCCTCCTCCTGCTGTATGGCAATCCGTTTTGCCTCCGCCTCCTCAGCCGTTTTCATCCTCTGGCCCAGAAAAGCACTTCCCCCGCCCAGCAGAAAACAGGCCGCCAGAACTGCCGCGGTCACGGAAATCCGACGCTTCCTGCGTTTGGTCCGGGGGTCGCTCTCGTGCAGGTGCTCAAAGGCGTAGAGCATTTCCGCCGCGGTCTGGTAGCGGTCGTCGGGGTTCGGCGCCATCGCCTTCATGATGATCGCCGCTACCGCCGGGCTGATGCCCGCGCCGGTGATGGCCTGGACATTCCGCGCGTCCTGGGAGGGGCGTACGCCCGTCAGCATGTGGTACAGCGTCGCGCCGGCGCTGTAAATATCCGAGCGGACGTCCAGGAGCACGGTTTTCTTTCCCCTTGTGGTGCTGCCGGTGCTGCTGCCGGTCGTGCTGCTGCCCGTGAGGCGGGACTGGCGCACAGATTCCGACCATGTGGCCCCTTCTTCCGTCAGTACCGTCTGCTCTTCCTTCGTGAGGGTACCGTCTGAGGTAAAATCAATACCGTAGTGCTCCGGGGAGGCGTAGCCCCGGCTAAAGCCCACACGGACCGACCCCTCTTCTCCGAGGGCCAGCGCGATGTTGAAGTCGATCAGCCGGATATCATTCTGCGGCGTGACCATGATGTTCGCGGGCTTGATATCGCTGTGCAGGATGCCGTGGGGCGGCCGGGAGTGGAGATATACCAGCGCCTCCAAAAGCTGGCAGCCCCATTCGATCACCTGGGCCTGGGAAAAACGCTCCCCCCGTTCCAGAGGCTTGTCGAGGCTCTCACCCTCGATGTAATCCATGACGGTGTAGACTGTCTCCCCCTCCTGTACAAAGTCATACACCTGGGGGATATAGCTGTGGCTCAGGTTTTTCAGCGCGTCCACCTCGCGCCGCAGCACCTCCGCCTTGGTCGTCAGCTTGCGCTTATCTGCCTTGAGCACCACATCCTTGCCGAGACGGGTATGACGTCCCAGATAGACGATGCCCGCGCCGCCGGCGCCGATGCGCTTGACGATCTCGTAGGTTCCGGCTATGATCTGGCGCTCCTGCTCCGGCTGCCCATTCTGCCCAGCCTGGGCATTTTGCTCCGCCTGGGCATCCTGCCCCTTTCGGGACTCCAGTTCATCCATGGCAGTTTATCTCCTCTTCTTCCCGTATTCCTCCTGCAGCTGCTGTTTCAGCCGTTTTCCACTGGAGTGGAATACGACGGCGGCCACAGCCGCGGAGATGATCGCGGCAGCCATCAATATGATTCCCGCCGCCAACAACACATTTGCTGTGCTCATTTTCGCCGCGTCCTCCTTTTTTGGTAATTGTCCGGACTCCGCCGGTCCCGGGCTCTAAGAACCTCTCCGCCCCGGCGCGGAAACAGCCCGAACGATTCATCGCAATACAGCGATACTGCTCCCCTTACGGGGAGGAATAACGCGTTTTGTTAAGCCTTTTGTTTCCAACGCACCAGGATCAGGGACAGGTTGTCCTGCGCGCCGCAGCGGTATACTTCCTTTTTGACTTCATCCCGGACCTCGTCCAGATTATGGCGCCGGGCCTTGCGGAGCATTTTAGCGAAAAATGCGTCGGAGCACATCTTATAAACCCCGTCGGAGCACAGCGCGAATACGTCGCCCTCCTTCAGGCGGCCGGAGCTCATAGAATAGCTCAGCTTTTCCGCGGTCCCGACGGCCAAGGTCAATTTTCCATAATTGGAGTGGCGCCGGCGTTCCTGGGGGCTGAACTGCTTCTGCACCTCCGGTTGGTTTTCCCATACGTCGTCTTTCGTCAAGAGCTCGTTCTTCCAGGTCTGGGCGCGGTAAATCCGGCTGTCGCCTACGGAAAGGATGCCATACATATCCTCATGGAAAAACAGCGTTACACAGGTCGAGCCGCAGAGCTGGTTCTGGTTCAGCGTCCTGTGGATGGAATCGCTGATTTGCGTCATTTTTTCCCCCAGACCGGTAAAAAACGCCGTGGGGCCGGGGAACAGGCCGCTTTCCAGCATCGTGTTCAGCCACTCCCGCAGGCCGGAGGTGATGGCCGAGCTGGCCTTTTCCCCGTCCGCGTAGCCGCCCATGCCGTCGGCCACCGTGAACAGGTAAAAATTTTGCGACGCTTTTTGATAAACAAGTATGGAATCCTGGTTCACCTGGCGTTTCTGCCCGATATCCGAAATACTGCTGACTTCAACTCCCATAAACGCCGTTCCCTTTTCTCTTTAATCCTCGATGTCAAGCCGAACTTCCACTTTGCCCATTTTGATCAGGGCGCCGGAACGGATCGGCGTCTTCTCCCTGATGCGCGAACCGTTGACGATGGTGCCGTTCGTGCTGTTCAGGTCTTCGATATAATATTCGCCGCCCTCCTTCGTGATCTGGCAGTGGCGCCCGGAGACAGTTTTATCATAATTGATGCTGATATCGCAGTCCGAGTTCTTGCCGATCAAAAGCGAACTGGTAAAGGACTTTTTCATGCGGAAGCGCATATCGTTGACGTCAGTGAGCGTAACGGTGGAGATCGGCGTCTTATCCCCCCAGAAATCGTCGATCTCCGTTCCCTCGCCGTCCACCAGCTCCGTTCCGCCGACCATTTCGGTGCCGCTTCCCTCCATCAGCACGGTGGAACCGTTCTCCTGCTGGAATTTTTTGTCAAGCTCATCCCGGGATATGGTATTGACGCCGCTCGGGGAATCGTCTTTCTTTTTCCGCATCATCAGCACCGCCGCGACCGCGCCGGCCACCACCAAGACGCCCACCGCGATGAGGACAATCATGAGCCAGTTCGGGCCGGGCTCGGGTTCGGGCTCGGGTTCGGGCGTCGGGGTTGCGGGAGCCGGGGTCTTTGCCGGAGGCGGCGTGGAGGTCTGCACAGGCATACGCACCCCGTCCAAAGAGATGGTCTTTGCCCCCTCGGCGGTTTCAAAGTTGATGGTAACCGTTTCCAGCTTTCCGTTCTGCGCCTCCGCCGGGATGGGCATTGTCACCACCAGGTTGCCCCAGTCCTCCGCCATCGCTTTGGCCAGGTCGTCCTTGTTCTGCAGGTCGTTGAGCAGATAGGAGGCCGCGCCCGTCAGACGGGACCAGGCAAACATATTTTCCAGGTCATTGTTATTGTTGTTATTATTATTGCGCACGCCCACCGTGTAGATCGGCAGGGGGCGTCCCTTCAGCAGGTCGGACAGCTCGGCGTTGGTATGGCCGATATCCTCGTATGCCTCCCCGTCGGAGAACAGGAGGATACGCGCAAAGCATTCTTCCTTGCCGAAGGGGTTCGGGTCCAGATACTTATACAACGCGTCCGTAATATCGGTTTCCTGGCTCTGGTACTCAAGCCCCTCCACGCAGGTCTTCAGCGTCGTGTAATCATCGGTAAAGTCCTGAAGGATCACAATTTCCTGGCTGATGGAGCCGATTGCGAACTTCTCCCCGCTGTGCCTGGCTGCCAGCGCCTCGTTCACCTGGGCTGCAATCTGGCCGCGGCTGTTGTTGGGCATCGAAAGGGAATTGTCGATCAGGATCAGCGTTTTCATGGGAATGCCGGAATCGGCAAGGGTTTTAAAGCTTGGGTTCTGCACGTCCTTCTGCGCGATGACTGCGCTGACGGAGCTGGCCTCGCCGATGCCCTTGGCAAAAGCGGTCAGTGTGCTCTCCTCCGTGGTATATTCCACAATCGCGGCGCGCTGTGACGCCTCGGCAGCCGACGGCAGGGCCAGGCTCAGCACCAGCAGCAGCGCGAGCATTCCGCTCAAATATTTTTTCATCATTCTGCCCTCGCTTTTTTCATGATGGGGTATCTGAAAATTCCTGTGGGAAAAGATGGAAACAACA
This sequence comes from Oscillospiraceae bacterium, assembly GCA_017477525.1. GTDB lineage: Bacteria > Bacillota > Clostridia > Oscillospirales > Oscillospiraceae > RGIG7114. The sequence goes on from JAFUVO010000012.1 coordinate 9,458, forward strand.
GCCAAATGGGAAACTCTTTGCAGAGTTTCCCTTTGGTTGTCTATGTTTTGCTTATGGCTTAGTGGACAACATTGGTCCGCAGGCTGTTGGCCTCGCCGGCCAGCTTCTGCTCATTCTTGTCGAAGTTGTCGGCGATCTCCCGCAGGTCGCGCATATGCTCGTTGATCAGGCCGATGATGTCGTTGCGGTCCTGGTCGTGCTGCTGGAACTTCCGGCGGTAGGCATCGGAGGCGTCGCCAACCCACTGGTAACCGGTGGCCCTGACGAGATCCAGCATACGGCTGATGGTGTTGTTCCAGGTTCTGGAGGAGCTCTCAAACTGGCTGGCAGTGTTGCGGAGCGTGCTGGTTTCTACATAAAACTTAACGGGCATGATAATATCTCCTTACTTTAATAAATTTCTTCGGCTGCTATGCCGGATATGTCCCTGCCAGGAAAGGGACTCAGCGGGTTCTGGCAATCTCCTTGTTGCGGTTCTCGGTGCTCACATAGTCCCGGACGAAGCTGTCCAGCTTGTTGGCGTATTCGTCGATCAGGCGGCTGAACGCCTCGAACTCGCCGACATTGCGGGTGAACGCCTGGTTGAAGTTATCATGGGAGGGGCCGTCCCACTGGGCGTTCAGGGACTGCTGGTTGGAACGCATCGTGCTGGCCTCGTTCTTCAGCTGGCCGTTGAGGCTGCGGAGCTCATTCGCGACCTGTGTGAGTTTTGCGGTGTCAACTACTACTCTTGCCATAATTTTTTACTTCCTTTCTTGGATTTCATTTATATTCAGGAAAAATCCTGCCGTAAAATATGGGTGGCCGGGGCGGGTTACCGGCTTCGGCCCGCGATGGAGCGGTTCTCCCTCTCGAGGGCCTCCATCTCCCGGATGACCTCGCGCACATCCTCCGCCAGCCGGCGCATTTTCCGTTCGCTGTCCTCCACTTCCGCCCGGAGGGCCTCGCCCTTCCTGCGGTAGCTGTTGGATTGGACGCCCTGCCAGGCGCGGGACGCGGTTTCCAGGGCGTTCTCCGTGCGTCTGGATATCTGCCGCAGCATACGCGCGGCCTCCTCCAAGCGCCTTGCCTCCCGTTCCGCCGCGGCGGCGTCAAAATCAATCACACTTGACAATTCCGTCCCGCCTTTCCCTCAGTGGATGACGCCATTGCCCAGCGTCGCGCTGGTCATCTCCAGCATCATCTCGTTTTTCTCGTAGTTCCCGGCGATTTCCAGCAGCTCCACCGGATAAATCCGCAGCCGGTTCAAAATCTGGCTGGCCGTGCTGCGCTGGGTATCAAACAGCTTCCGGTAGGTCTGGGCGGACTGTCCGGCCCAATAGCTGTGTGTGCGGCGCACCACCGTATCCATTTCACCAAAGAGCCGTTCCAGGGCGGCCAGCCGCCGCCCAACCTCCTCGGCCTGGCGCCGCAGGACAATGGAATCTACCCGGAAATGAACCTGTCCGAGTCCTGTCGCGGCCATCTGCGTTCCCTCCTTCAGATTTTCAGCGCCGCCAGCACGTCTTCCACGCGCTCGCCGCACCTGCGGTATTCCGAGGAAGCGCTGCGCATATCCTCCGAAAACCGTTTGACTGTATCCTGCAGCTCTTCCATCATCTCCGCGTCAATACGGAACTGTTCGGCAAAGGATTCATTGGCCGGCCCCTCCCACATGCGGTTGAGGGTGAAAAGCGCTTCCATCAGCCCGTTGAGCTCCACTCTGGCGCGCCCCAGGCAATCCCCGAGGGCCGCCGCGTCCCGATCCAGCGAAACGGTATCTATTGCCAGCTCTTTGGCATCCATCGTCATAACTCCTTTTCCGCCCCGTCACTTGTCCAACCTGAGCACCAGGCCCTGGCGCTGAACCATTGCTCCAAATTCCGTATAACTCCTGCTCCGGTCGACCACAGCCGTGAGGAAGGTCATTCCCAGGAGCAGGGAAGCGGCGGCAACCGAAACGCCCGCAGCAACGGCGGCGGAAACAGTGCCGGCAGAGGTCACGGTGGAGGGCGTTTTCCGCTCAAGCCCATTGAAGCGCTCGGGGAGGTTGTAAACCGCCGTCTCCGTCGAGCGGTAAAGCGCGCCGATTCTCCTGGCCGCCTGCTCCATTTGGACCATCTGGCGTTTCTGCAGCGCCGTATCCTCCCGGCAGCGCCGCAGGCTCCGCGATATCTCATGAAGCGCTCCGATACGGTCCAGGCCCGTTTGGATTTGTTCCAGGAGATCCTCCAGCGCCGCCTGCTCACGCTCCACCTGCTTCAGCGCGTCCGCGCTCTCTTCCAGCCCGTCCCAGCGTATGCTGTACTGCATATTCCCTCTCACCGCCTTTCCGTTCCGATCCTTGTCTGTCCCTGTGTCCTCCTGACAATCGCATTATAGCACACCGACCCTATAACTGTGTTTTTCCTGATGAATTGCCTGTTTTTCGGGATGAAGCGCATTTATCGTCACACCAGGAGCAGAGACATTCCGTTCTTGACGCCGCACTGGGCCAGGGACGCGTTCTTCGGCAGCATGGTCCGCCGCTCTATATCGCACAGCGCCAGCGACTGCACATTGCCGGAAATCGTGGTTTTCTCATTCTGGCCGATCATTTCCACGATTTCATCTATAATGACGCCGACCTCCACTGTCTCATCCAGGTCGAAGTCATAGTTCTTGTCCACGCTCGCCGCGTAGATGTCCACAAGGATCATAGCGTCTTCTCCTCTCTCAGCAGCATTTCCGTCAATTCCGCCAGCCGCCGCCGGCTGTAGCGGTACAGGGCCACATCCTCCCCTGAACCCAGTACAAGCAAATCCGTCAGGCTCTGGTGCACCAGGAACAGCCGCGCGCGCAGGCTCCCGTCCCGGATGCTCCGGCAGTCCAGGCAGGCGGCAACCTGCTCCGGAGCGCCCTGCCGCCAGCTGTCTCCGCCGGCGCGGGCAGAGCGCAGCAGAAATTCCGCAAGGCCGGCGTCCTCCGGCTCCTCCGCCTCGTCCTCCCCGCCGTCGTCCTCCGGGTTTCCCGGCAGGAACAGGCCCCAGTCCTCCAGCCACTCATCCATCTGTTCCACGCCGCGGCGGCTGACAGCGGCGTACTCCCGCCCCGGCGTCCCGGGGCTGACGGACACCAGGCTGTCTCCCGAGGCAAAGAGCAGACAACAGGGCCCCTCCGCGCGCATGTCGCGGTACAGCTCCACATAGCCTTCCGCGTATTTGATGGCGCGGAAGCAGCCGGACAGCTCCGGCTCCAGCACCAGCGCCCCGTCCTCCGCGCGCAGCAGCCCGCGGCGCTGCATCCCAAACAGCGCCTCGCCGGTCTCCGGCGCTCCGGGGAGTTCATCGCTCCGAAAGCGGAAGGACGGCAGCTTTTCGATCCCCGCCGCGGCGCAGCAGACAGAAAACTCTGTCTCCGTCAGGTAGGTACGCTTATTGAACTGCCCCGTCATAACTTCAGCTCCCTCAGCTTTGCTCTGCAGCTGCGCGATATCGGGACGACGAACCCATCCCGCAGTTCAATGAGCTGTTCGCTCAGCCGTATTTTTTCTATGAGCCCCTTGTTGACCAGAAAGCTCCTGTGGCTGCGTACAAAGCTTTCGGGAAGCTCCTCCTGCAGGCGGTCCAGGCTGCCGTAAAAGCTGTACTCCTCCCCTTTCAGGCGGACATAGAGCTTTTTCTCCCGGGCCTCCACATAGTAGATCCGCCGGCAGGGGATATTCAGGCGTCCATCCTCGCTCTTGATCACGAGGCTCCCGCCGCCCCCAGCGTGCTCCTCCAGCCAGCTGCGCAGAAATTCCTCTGTCACGGCGCGCAGGAGCGCGCCGCCGCAGGGCTTGAGCAGCAGGGAACTGGCGCGGATCCGGGGGCGCAGGTAGCTCAGAGGGGACTGCTCCCTTCCCGCCACCAGGAGGATGGACGCCGCGGCGTACTCCTCCCTGAGCCGTTCCAGGCAGTCCAGCGCTCCTTCCTCCGTGATATCGCAGACAATCATATCCAGCAGCGGCTTTTCCCGAAGGAGGTTGTCACACTCCTCCGGGGTAAGCGCGCAATCCGTAAAGCGCAGGTCATCCTCCGTCAAATCCGCCGTCTGTTCCCTGAAGATGCGCAACAGTTCCCGCTTCAGTCTGTCATCAGACACGCAAACCAACGCTGATATCATTTCGTCCTACTTTCTGCAATTCGGCACCACCACGCGCTGCGCGCTCTCGCCTTCCAGCTGCGGCAGCATACCAATGCCGGCCTTCAGGGTCTTGGCCCGCTCATTAAAGCGGATGTACTCAAAGTCAAGACTGCGCTGCGCGGCCACGTTTCCGCCGAAGTGTACGCCGCGTCCGGCGGAGGTGAACAGCTC
>JAFUVO010000136.1 GCA_017477525.1 Oscillospiraceae bacterium
ACTTGAAGTCTGCATAGAGCGTCAATTCGCTAATTTCAAACAGGTTTTAACGGGAATGCCTATCGTTATGGCAAGATAATGCATTTCCTGTAGATTCTGTGCGCACATTCTTTCCCGGAACCAAACTTTTCACTCTCAAGCGCTTTTAAACAAGTGGCTGAAATAGTCCGGACTGACGCAGGCGATGTTGGCAAGCTGGCGGATGGAGAGTTCCTCCATGTAGTGCTCACGGATATAGTCCTTGACCTCCTCGATCATCAGCTTGCCCTTGGGGCGGTTGTGCTGATAATAATACTGGAGTACCGTGGCGTAGTGCGCGCGGACCGCCGCTTTTAGCTCCGGGAAGGTCATGGCCTGGACCACCTGGGTCTGCAGGCGGTCCTGAAGCCGGAAGAACGCGTCCCCCAGAATCCGCACCAGCCGGAGCCGGAAGGAGAGGTCGCCGGCAAATTCCATCGTGAACACCTGAACGCCGGTCTGGTTGCCGTAGTGGAAGCGCGCGATGACCTCCATAACCCTGTCGATTCCGTCGAGGGCCTGACTGTCCCGGATCATGATGGCGCGGACGGCGTCCTCCAGGGCGTCTCGGTACTCGTCTTCCACGGAGGAGCGGATGCCGCCGGTCTCATTCCGCAGATCGATCAGCGGGATCTGGTGGAAGAAATAGAGGCCGTAGGCGTAGCGCGCGCCGAAGGCCGCGGCGTCGATGCGCTCCGGTGTCTCCTCGGGGAGGCTCAGCGCCGCCAGCAGCGGCGCGCCGAAGCGGGCCTCCAGCGTCTCCCGTAAGGGGCGGATATAGTGGTCCGCGTAGTCCCCGCGGCGCTCCTCGGGGAAAGCGCAGAGGATGCAAACGTCGTATATATCCCGGGAGATTTCAATGCCCAAGCCGCGGGAGCGCAGCTCTCGCGACGCGTCATCATAGATTCGCAGATTCAACATGGACCAGCCGGTGAAATCTGCGTCCCGAAACGCCTTGGCGTAGTCCGGGCGGATACCGATGCAGACGCAGACGAGAAAGCGTCCGGCGGAATCGAGCCCGGAGGTACGCAGCAATTCTTCATAGAAGGCCGGATCAAAGCTTCCGCCGGGAAAAAGCTGCTCCAGCGGCGGCCGCGTTCCGCTGTAAACCGGCTCCATCTCAGCACGCTACCGTGGCCGTGACGCGCATCTCCTTCGCGTCGGCGTGCGGAGTCACAACGCTTTCATAGGAGGAAAGCTCCCCGCCCGCCGTGTTCTTCGCCAGAGTGCCGCCCTCCACAGCTACGCCTTCCACGGAATAGCCTTCGGCGGGCAGCAGGGTGAAGTACAGGTTGCCGTCCACATAATTCTGGCGCTTTACTGTAAAGGCCTTTGAGTCGGGCGTGCCGTCACTCCGCAGGGCGATCAGCGTATAGCGCACGTTGCCGTAGGTCTGGCCCGCGTCCACGACGCCATTGTCCTCGGCCTCGATCACGGTGCTGTCCACTTCGACGGTCACGTTGCCGCTGGCATAGCTGCCGTCCGCATAGGTCTCCCCACCGACAATCAGCGCCTTGACATGCAGCGTCACGGGCGCGTCCACACACAGAGCGTCGAGGCTTTCGACGGAAAGCGCGTTGATCCAGCCCTCTCCGGTGACGGTCCATCTGCTGTTTTTCATCGTCACATTGATGGGGTTGTTCAGCAGCTCGGAGGGCGTGTGCAGGAAACGGCCGATCAGCTTGCAATCGCCGGACATACCGCCCTTTTCGGCGGCGTAGTTGGCGTGGTCGTATTCCTCGCTGCCCATGAAGGCGTTCAGCACGGTGCCGTTGGGGACGAGCCTGCCCTCCAGATCCACATGGACCGCCCGAGAGGCGGAGACCGTTCCGGTCAGGGCTGCGTTTTCCAGCACCAGGTTCAGGGCCTGCTTGTAGTTATAAATGCTGTTGTATACGTCGCCGCTGTATTCCCCGTTTTTCAGCGTGGCGCTGCTGTCCGCAACCTCGCTGCGCGTGGCCTTCGCTTCGGCGGGATGATCGTTGATGGTGTAGGTGGTGACGCCCGGGTTGCCGGCGTCGTCGCTCTCCACCAGCTCCACCAGAATGCCGCGCTTCGCGCGGGTGGAGGCGCCGGAGAAGGCGATCTTCGCGTTGTCGCAGACCAGGTTGGAGAAGCCGGTGTTCGCCGCGCCGGACTTGATCTGCAGCAGCGCGTCCACGGTATCCACTCTGGTGTTTATCAGTTCAAAGGTGCCGCCGCCGGTCTGCTGGGTCATAAAGGCCACATGGCCGCTTTGCAGATAGGAATTGAGATAGGCGGAGCCGCTGCGGCCGGAGCCCATGACCTGGATGTAGTCCGGGGAATAAAATTCCACGTTTCGGTAGCGGTTGTGGACGCCGGAGTCCGCGTAGGTGACATAGCCGGAGCCGCCGACGGTGAAGCCCCAGGTTACGCCGTTTACGGTCTTCTTCGCGGTATAGCGCTTGCCCTCCTGCGCTACCTCCAGCGTGCCGATGCCGCTGAGGGTGTCCTCCACGTCCAGGGCGAAAGTCTTGCAGACGTCGTAGGCCGTGCCGGAGTCCGTAGAGAGCGCACCCCAGCCGGTGGAGACGACCACGCAGTTTTTGAACCGCCCCTGTCCGTCGGCCATAACGTTCAGGGAACGGACGGTGCCCTCCATGCCCAGGGCGAAGGGGACGCGCTTCATCATCGCCGGGGTGAGCCTGGCGTACTCGGCGTAGCTGTCCTCCGTCTCTCTGGTGTAGATCACGCAGTCCTTCACGTTAGCGACGGAGGCGTTGTCCACATACAGCGCGCAGCGGATGGCCCCGGCGGTCAGAATGCTGCTGCCCGTGAGATCCAGGACAGATCGGTTGTCCGCCATCAGCGCGGCTCCCCAGCCGGCGAGGTCATCACCGCCGTCGCCGTGGGAGAGGAAGCGGGAATCAGAGATTGCAAAACGGCTGCCGTGATTGAGCAGGATTCCGTTGAAGTGCGCACCGGAGGCATTGAGCGTGATGCCCTTCGCGCCGGAGGCGTCGAAGCTCCCGCCGGACAACAGCTCCGGGATGGATGCGTCCTCGACGATCCGGCCGTTGTCCACCAGCAGCGCCTGACGGAAGAAGTAACTTGCCTTCTCCTCCTCCTTCGCGCCGGACCATGGCGCGGCGCTGGGACCGCCGATCCGCCAGACGCGGACCGCGCGGATCGAGAAATTCTGTTCAACCTCATATGCTCCACCTGGCAGAAGATCCGCCTGGCGCCCGTCCACGATCAGGACAAGGGCCTGTCCATCCCCGGCTTCGACAGAGCCGGATACGCCGTCATAGCAGTATACAACTGAAAAAACACTGGAAGCCAGCGCGGTGGTTGTGTAATCGTTCCGAACCTCAGTGCGCAGGATCTCAAGCAGCTTGCTCATTTTCAATCTCCTTTCCATGATACGGGATAAAATGATTGTGATCGTAAATTCGATGATATTATCACAGAAAATATGAGATTTTACTATACGTAAATTTGGCTTTTAGGTGATTGTTTTTGTGAAAATAGTTTTGTACCGAAGGAACATCGGCTGTCCAGCTATCTCTGTGGGAGAAGGATGCTATCCCATCTTCTTGTACCACGCCTCCAGCTGATCCTCATATACGAAGTGCATCGCCAGCGTATACGCCTCCGCGCCCTTCCTTGCCGCGGGCTGACACCCTTGCCGTCCCGCTTTGGCAAAAACCTCGTTTCTAAAAGTATGACATCTCGGTCAACTACAGAGCTGAAATTGATTCGTTTCCCTCCCTCTTTTACTCTTTCTGCAACATCCATAAGATGTGGTGGAGAGCAGAAAAGGGGATGTTGAAACATATTGAAAGAATACTATTTATCAGGATGGATACTGAGAATACTCGAACTTTTTTCACATCGGCGTCACCATCTGCGTCGCCTGAATCAAAATATGCCACCCTGCGGGAGAGACCGGCATCCGTACCGGCCTCTCCCGCATTCTCGCTAAGTGGAATATTTCAGCCAGTTCTTGAATTGCTCAAAGCTGGTACCGCCCTTCTCGCAGTCCGCCTCTCGCAGACGCGCCTGCTCACTCCACTGGTAAAACTCCTCCGCCGTGATCCGTCCCGCGCGAATCCAGGCGAAGCGCCGCTTGTACTCCCGGCGATACTCCTTGAAAATAGTATCGTCCTTC
>JAFUVO010000001.1 GCA_017477525.1 Oscillospiraceae bacterium
GAGCCGGTAATCTTCCCCGTTGACAGCAGAGGCATCCGCGGAAAGCAGTTCGCCGCCCTGGCGCAGATATACCTGCACCCCATCTGCCAGGCGGAAAGCCCGGTTTTCCGCCATAGCGGCAGAGGCGTCGGCATTGATGCTTGTCAGACGGACGCTTGTCAGCTGGCGCATATTGCTGAGCGTGGAACCGTTCGCTCCGTATACCAGCGCGACTGCGCCGCCATTGACCGCGTATTTGCTGCCGCTGCTGGGGAGCGTGGTACGTTCGCCGTCGATGATCCAGGTATAAGTTACGCTGACACTGATGTCGCCTGAGTTGTCCACGGTATCAATCAGATAAGCATATGTCCAGGTGTCGCCGGTGGCGTCGTTCAGGATGAGGTTGTCGATCTCCCCGGCGGTGTTGCGGGTGTAATAACGCACATCCTTTTGTTGGAGGCTTACGTTCGCCAGTCGGATGGGATCGATCACCTTGGCCGCGCCATGGCTTCCCGCGTCAATGATGCGGATATTGTCGGCCAGCTTTTCGCTGTCCAGTCTTGTTCCGTCGCTGCTGATACGGCCCGTGACCCTCTGGGTGCCCAGGTTCTTGACAGTGACGCCGCTGTCGGTGACATTGACCTCTGCGACTGTGCCCGCAGTCAGAGGGGCGTCCCGCTTGACGGTAAAAGTGCGGGACACACCGTCCATGCAGAACACCTTCACGTCCGTTTGGACCGCCGCGCTGTCCTCGTTGACGGTTCGGGTATAGCTCTGCACGACGCCGTAATAGAAGCCGTTGACTGCGGAGCCGACGAGCACGTCCACAACGACGTCATTCATCCCTAACAGCAGCGTCACATAGCTGTCCGTGGTGATTCCTGACAGCGTGGAGAGATGATAGGCAGCGTCGGCAGTGCCGACAGTGTAACTTTTTCCGGAAATTCTCACCGATGTAGGCGTCTTTGCCATACCTGATGCGCCTGCTCCACTGCTGCCACCGGCAGCTTCTGTTGTGTCAGATATGCTTGCGGCTGCTGTTGTGATAGCATTGCTGCTACTGGTGCCCATAGAAATCAATTCAACTCTGCCGGAAACCCGCTTTGTGTAAATCCATAAGCTATTCAGCGCCTGATTATAATAGTAAACATCATATTGCTTCAATGCTGCGGAGGAGGATTCCTTCCCGTCGCGATAGACCGAAGCTGGGGTAAAGGGCAGCGCTTCATTTGCGCCGGCGACATAAGGCCCGCTGAGTTTGTCCAGCATGATGGCGGTATAATCCAGTTCGCCATTGGTCACGGTATAGCCGAGGGAGGAGGCATAGACCTTGCCGCTGCTGTCCTCCGCCGTCAGAAGGTTGTAAAAGAGCTGGGCGCAGTCGCTACGGCTCATCTGCTCGCCCTGGCTGCGGCTGATGCCCTTCCGCAGGTCGAGGGCGCTTGCTTTGCTTAGCTGTGCCTGCGGATAGGAGCCGGCCAACGAAGCGGAGTCGTAGCCCAGCAGCCGCAGCACCGTGGCGCAGGCTTCTTCCAGCGTGATTGTGTTCTCCGGCTGGAAGCTGCCGTCCAGATAGCCCCTCATCCATCCCTGCTGGGCGGCGAGGCGGATATATTCTGAGGCCCAGTGGTCATTCTTTACATCTTTATAGAGCGAGTAGCCGGTGCCGCCGGTTCCCACCGTGTCCTTGTACGTGGACGCGGCGGCCATCATTTTCGCGAACTGCGCCCGCGTCACATTCGCGCCCAGATTCATATTCCCTTTTTCATCGCCCACCATGATCCCCAGGGCGCGGACGGTTTTGACAGGGGTGTCATCCTCCGTCAGCGCAAAAGCCGGGACCGCCAGGGCGGCAAACAGGCAGAGCGCGAGAAGCAGCGCAGGGGTCCTTTTTTTCTTGTTCATGGAATCCTCCTTCACAAATTGGCAGCCTCCCATTTCTGTCGTGGGACGGCTGCCTGTTTTCTTCCCCCGAGGGGGGAGGAAAACAGCCTCTTATTCGTAGCGAAGCGCGTCGATGGGGTTCAGCCGCGCGGCCTTGCGGGCGGGGAGCCAGCCGAAGAGGATGCCGATGCCGGCGGAAACCCCGAAAGCCAGGAGCACGGAGCCCGCCGAGGGTGTCACAGTCAGCGGCTCGTCCAGGGCGATCCGTATGATGCTTGTGGCGGCGGCGGAGAGCAGATAGCCGATGGCAATGCCCAGAGTTCCGCCAATGGCGGAGGTGGTGGCAGCCTCCATGACGAACTGCTGCAGGATAACGCCCTCCTTTGCGCCCAGGGCCTTGCGGATGCCGATCTCCCGCGTCCGCTCCGTAACCGAAACCAGCATGATGTTCATGATGCCGATGCCGCCCACCACCAGGGAGATCGCCGCGATAATGGCGAGGACGGTAATCACTATGTCAATGATGCCGGTCATAACGTCCAGAATATCCGACATGCTGAAAATATTGTAGGCGTTGTCGTCGCCGAACACCTCGAACAGCGCGTCCTCAATGGCGCTTTTTGCCTCTGAAATGTTGTTTTCGTCGCGAACCGTGACGGTGTAGCCGCTGATGGTGCCGGTGTGGGACAGCCGCGCGGCGGTGGTGTAGGGGAGGAAGACGCAGTCGTCCGTGCCGCCCTTTTCCGGCTCGCTGTTTTCAGCGGCCATGACGCCCACAATGCGCAGCCGGTTTCCGCCTACGCGGATGGTATCGCCCAGCGCCGCGCCGCCGTAATATTCGCTGTTCACATAGCTTCCCACAATACAGACCGCCTTGCGGTCCTGCATGTCCATATATTGCAGGGTCCGCCCCTGCTGTACCGTATAGCCCTTCATGCTGAAATAGTCCTCGCTGACCCCGGTGACAGAGGTGGCGCTGCGGTTTTTGCTGCCCACCTTGACGCCGCCGTTGATGCTGACGGTGGGGGAGAGGAGATCGAGGTATTGGTCGTTGTCTTCGACAATCCGGTACATGTCGTCCACGGAAACGCTGCGGGCGGTGCCGCGGCCCATAATCATTACCTCCAGAGAGTTGGTCCCCAGGGAGGCGAACTCGTCGCGCATATAGTTTTCCATGCCGTTGCCCAGACCCACAATGACGATCACCGCGGTGACGCCGATGATGATGCCCAGCATCGTGAGAAAGGTGCGCATTTTATTGGCGGCAATGTTTCTCAGCGCCAGAAAAAAGGTTTCAAAAATGCTCAAGAGACCATGCCTCCCATCGCGGAAGACTGCACCATGGCCTGGGGGGCGTGGGCGTCGCCGTCGTAGACCACGCGGCCGTCCTCCAGGCGGATAATGCGCTGGGCCTGGACCGCGATGGAGTTGTCGTGGGTGATGAGCACGATGGTATTGCCTGCCTTGTGCATATCCTGAAGCATCGCCAGCACCTCCCGGCTGGTGTGGGAATCCAGCGCGCCCGTGGGTTCATCCGCCAGGATGACGGCGGGATTTCCCACCAGCGCCCGGGCGATTGACACACGCTGCTGCTGGCCGCCCGACAGCTCCGACGGCTTGTGCCGCAGCTTGTCCCCGAGGCCGACCCGCTCCAGCGCTGCTTTGGCCCGTTCCCGCCGCTCGGCGAGGCCCACGCCCGCGTACATCAGCGGGACTTCCACATTTTCCAGCAGGTTGAGCTTGGGCAGCAGGTTGTACTGCTGGAAGATAAAGCCCAGAAGCTCGTTGCGGATCTCCGCCAGCTCCCGCTTGTTCATCTTCCCCACGTCCCGCCCGTCCAGCAGGTAGACCCCCTCTGTCGGCACATCGAGACAACCTATGATGTTCATGCAAGTGCTCTTCCCGGAGCCGGACTGTCCGACGATGGCGACAAACTCCCCGCGCTCGATTTGCATCGAAATGTGGTCTGCGGCCCGGACAATGCTGTCGCCCATTTTGTAAAACTTGCATACCTCGCGAAACTCAATCAGCGCCCCCATCAGAAGCCACCTCCGCCGGGCCCGCCGCCAGGGCCGCCTGGCCGCATCATGAACATCATGTCGTCATCCTCCGCCGCGGGCGGAACGTAGGCGACGGTGTCCTCCGCCGTCAGGCCGGAGGTGATCTCCACGTAGTCGTCATCGCTGACGCCGGTGCTGACCTCCACGTAGACGTAGCCCTCCGGGGCCTCCCGGGGCAGGGCATTGGCCGCGCTGGGGGAATCGGCGGTCACAAGCACCGCGTTTCCACGGGACACCGCCGCGTTGGGGATGGACAAGGCGCCGGAAGCGCGGCTGATGGTAATTTCCGCGTCCGCGTTCATGCCCGGCAGCAGGCCCTCCGTTTCGTCGAGACGGATGGTCACGGGGTAGGAGGTGGTGCCGTTGGTCGTGGTGCCCGCCACGGAGATGCGGGTCACGACACCCTCGTATTCCTTTCCCTCGACGGCGTCCGCCGTCACACGGGCCTTCTGGCCCACTGCCACGGAGTTGATATCCAGTTCATCCACGCTGAGGGTCATTTCCAGCCAGCTCATGTCATAAATGACGCAGAGGGTCTTGTTGGCAGCCACCTTGTCCCCGGCCTTGACCTGCTTATCGACAACCGTTCCCCGGATGGGGGAGGAGATGGTGTAGTTATCTAACTGATTGCGGGTGGAATCGACGCTGAGCTGGGCGTTGCGCAGGCTGTCCTCGGCGGAGCGGATCTGCTCGCTGATGTCCTTGCCGCCCAGGGCCAGGATGGCGGTGTCGACGCTCACAGGCGCGCCCTCGGGGATGTAAATCGCTGTCACGGTGCCGGAGGAGCCCGATGTCACAGTGCCGGAGGCGTTGTAGCTGAACGCCGCGCTGCCGGAGCAGAAGACCCCGCCGATGCTGGCGGAGGCGTACTGCGTGTCGGAAATCGCGCCGGGGTTTTCCACGGCGATGGTGACGTTTCGGGTCAGCATGTTCCCCGCGCCCACGATATCCGCGCCGGAGACCTCCGAAACCCAGCCCCATACGGTTTCAAAGGAGCCGTCCAGCGTTACCTCCGCCGGTTCGCCGGCGTAGAAATTCACCGCGTCGTCGGCAGGGAAGGGGAGCTTCAGCAGCATCACGGCGCTGTCGCGGATCTCGGCTATCTGCTGCCCCTGGGTAACGGTGTCTCCCACGTTGACATTCAGCGAATACAGGATGCCGGAGGCGTTGGCGCGGATGTACTGTTTGTCGACGGCGTTGCTGTAGCCGCGCTGGGCCTGGCTGAGGGAGATTTCCGCCTTTTCGATGTTGCCGGCGGCGTCGGAGGCGTCCACCTCGTAGAGCACGTCGTCCTTCTCCACCACGTCGCCCTCCTCAAAATCGGCGGTGAGGATGTTTCCGGCGATCAGGGTCATGACGGTGTAGGAATCCGCCGGGTTCAGGGTGCCGCTGCCGCTCAGGGTTTTGACGATATCCCGCGTCTGGGCCTTCTCAGAGAGATAGGCGGACTGCACCGTGACATCTCGCCTGCTGAAACGGCTTCCGCGGATCACAACCGCCGCCGCGGCCAGCACAATCACTGCCATCAGAATAAAGGGCCATATTCTGTGTTTCTTTTTCTTCTTCGCCGCGCTGTTAGGGGCTTCCTGATTTTGCTCCATTGCCTTCTCCTCACCGTCTGCATGCTTTTTTGTGTATAATTATTCTCTCTGTTCCCGGAGGAAAAATACTGGAAATGCCTGTTTCCGCGCTTTTCCTCCCGAGCGCATGGTATTAGGGGAGTGAATATCCCTTTCCACAAAAATCATACGTCCGATTTCAGAGAATGTCAATACGGCGGGCGTGTAAAATATTTGTGAACGGTTGGGGAAAACGGCTGCGGCAGCGAAAGTGCCCGGAACCGCGCTGCGATTCCGGGCACAGTCTTGTTATGTCACTCAGCAGCCAAAGCCGAACAGACGGCAGAGAAGCTGCAGCAGGGTGGAGCAGTCAAAGTTGAAGCACATTTGTTCTAACCTCCCATTGAAAAAGATTTGTCTCTCGAGGACGTGTTCATCATAGCAAATTCATAGGTAAAATGCAAATGTAATGATTTCCAACACTGAAACA
>JAFUVO010000137.1 GCA_017477525.1 Oscillospiraceae bacterium
CCACTCCCTTTTCGCGGAGGAAGCGGATTAGATTGATGCCGAGAAAGCCCGAACCGCCTGTTACGAGGACTTTCATGGGCCGTCCTACTTTGCCTCCGGCGTCGCGGGGGCTTCAGGCGCCGCAGGGGCCGCCGGCGCGGCGGGAGCGGCAGGCGCGGCGGGGGCCGGGGCGTAAGCCTCGTACTCGTCGGTCAGCATGGCCTCGCCGCGCTCAACCTCCACCTCATAGGTGCGTCCGTTCAATGTGACTTTGTATTTCATATCATCTTACCTCTCACATAAAACTCTTTTATGAAGGGGGAAAGCGCCCCTCACAGGATTTCCTTAATGGACTTAAAGCGCAGCGTGTTCAGGGGGACCTGGAGTTCGTTGGCGACAATGGCCATGATCATGGCCGCTTCCTTGTCGGGGACGTTGTAGAGCTTCAGCTCGCCGGCGGAGCCGGGGGCCTCGGGGATCTCCACCGCCACCTTCGGGGCGGGCTGGGGAGCCGGGGCGGCGGGCGCGGCGGGGGCGGAGGTGTGGGCCGGCGTCTTCGCGCCCTTGCGGCTGAGCATGACGCGCCCCATGATGACGACGACGCACATCAGCAGCAGCAGCCCGAAGAACACGACGGCGTAGCCCAGCACGGCGTTGACCGCGGCGGTTCCAAAGGGAATTTTCATCGCTCTTCCCTCCCCTTACGCCAGCTCGATGGTGTACTTGGCCTTGTTTTCTTCCTTCGCCTTACGCTCGGTCAGGAACTTCTTCGCCTGGTCGGGGAAGCAGATGTAGCTCATCATGTCCTCTTCGCTCTCGCAGAGGTCCCCCAGCTCGGCTTTGGCCTTCTCAAATTCCGCGCCGGTGCGCTTGCTGTCCTCGATGCGGCAATCGGTGGGCTTGCCGCCCTCGCCCAGAATCTTGTCCTGGAGCTCCTGACTCACCGGGGCGGGGGCGATGCCGTATTCGCCCTTGAAGTAGTTCTTGATCTCGTTGGAAATCTGCTTGTAGCGCTCGCCCATCAGGACGTTCACCACGGCCTGGTTGCCCACCATCTGGCTCAGGGGCGTGACCAGCGGGGGATAGCCCAGGTCCTTGCGCACCGCGGGGATCTCCAACAGCGCCTCGTCGAATTTGTCCATGGCGTTCATGTCCTTGAGGTTGGCGATCATGTTCGAGAGCATACCGCCGGGGACCTTGTACACCAGGGCCTGGGAGTCGGTGCCGAGGCTCTTGGCGTTGATGGTGCCGTTGTCGATGTACTTCTGCTTGATGGGCTTGAAGTAGTCGTTGACCTTGTTGATGACCTCCTCGTTGAGGCCGGTGTCCGCGCCGTACTGCTGCAGGGCGTAGAACAGCGTTTCGGTGGCGGGCTGGCTGGTGCCGTTGGAGAAGCAGCTCGTCGCCGTGTCAATGACGTCGACGCCGCTCTCGATGGCCTTGGTGAGGGTCATGTAGGCCATGCCGGTGGTGCAGTGGGTGTGCAGGATCAGGGGCATGTCGCCGATGGCGTCCTTGACGCCCTTGACCAGGTTCTCGGCCTCGTTGGGGCTCATGGTGCCGGCCATGTCCTTGAAGCAGATGGTGTCGAAGCCCATCTTTTTGAGCTCCTTGCACATCTCGACGTATTTCTTCACGGTGTGGACCGGGCTCTGGGTGTAGGAGATGCAGCCGGAGGCAATCGTGCGCTTGGTGGCGTACTTCTTCGTGGCCTCAAGGGCGGTCTGGATGTTGCGGAAGTCGTTGAGGGCGTCGAAAATGCGGATGATGTCGATGCCGTTCTTGATGCTCAGCTCCACAAACTTCTCCACCACGTCGTCGTGGTAGTGCTTGTAGCCCAGCAGGTTCTGGCCGCGCAGGAGCATCTGCAGGCGGGTGTTGGGCATATTCTTGCGGATGTTCCGCAGGCGCTCCCAGGGGTCCTCGCCCAGGTAGCGCAGGCAGGAATCGAAGGTGGCGCCTCCCCAGCACTCCACGCTGTAATAGCCGGCCTTGTCCATTTCGGGCAGGATATCGGCGTAGTCGGCGTAGGGCAGCCGGGTGGCCATGAGGGACTGGTTCGCGTCGCGAAGAACTGTCTCCGTAAATCTCACTTTCATGGCTGACTGTCGTCCTTTCTCAGAAAAAAATTGGATACTTTGACATACATTTCACATTGTATCCCCTCGAGGGAGAAATGTAAAGAGGAAAAATCATTTTCGGCCGCGTCAATTCTGCCGGTAGCTCTCCAAAAACCGCCCGATATCCTCCATGGCGCGCCTGAGGGTCTGGGCGTGGGGCAGCATCACGAGGCGGAAGTGGTCGGGCTTGGGCCAGTCGAAGCCGCTGCCGGGGACGAAGAGCACTCCGGTGCCGTGCAGCACGTCCATGGCGAACTGGCGGTCGTCGGTGATGTTGAACTTCTCCGTGTCGATTTTCGGGAAGAGGTAGAAGGCCGCGTGGTTTTTCACGAAGCTGATGCCGGGGATTTTTTCAAGGGCGGCGCAGGTGGCCTCCCGCTGCTCATAGAGCCGCCCGCCGGGGACCAGCATGGCCCGGGTGCTGTCCTCGTCCGCCAGGGCGGCGGGGATCACCAGCTGGGTCAGGGCGTTGCCGCACAGGCGCATCGAGGCCAGCTTGTGGACCGTCTCGGTGACGTCCTTCTTGAAGCGCTCCGGCCCGGAAACGCACATCCAGCCGCAGCGGAAGCCGCAGATGATGTGGCTCTTGCTCAGGCCGTTGCAGGTGATGATGGGCATATCCGGTTCCAGCGCGGCGGCGGAGTTGTGGGGCAGGCCGTCCATGACCAGTCGGTCGTAGATCTCGTCGGCGATCACGGCCAGATGGTGCTCCGCGGCCAAGGCCAGGATCTCCCGCTGCAGCCCGTCGGGGTAGACGGCCCCGGTGGGGTTGTTGGGGTTGATGAGCAAAATCGCCTTGGTCTTGGGCGTGATTTTGGCGCGGATGTCGGCCACGTCGGGATACCAGGCGTTCTGCTCGTCGCAGATGTAGAGCACAGGCTTTGCCCCGGCGATGATCGTGACGTTGGTCCACAGGGAATAGCTGGGCGCGGGAATCAGCACCTCGTCCCCCGGGGAAAACATGGCCGTGGCGATCATGGTGGCGATCTCGCTGACGCCGTTGCCGATGAAGATATCGTCGGGCGACACCCGCTGCAGCCCCCGCCGGATGTGGTAGTCGCAGATGGCCCTTCGGGCCTCCGGCATCCCCTTGACGTCGCAGTAGGGCACGGCGCGCTCCAGCGAGCTCATCAGCACCTCGCGGACGCTCTTGGGCATCTTGAAGCCGAAGGCGCCGGGGTTGCCGGTGTTGAGCTTGAGCACCAAAATCCCCTCCTCCGCCATGCGGTTGGCCTCCAGGTAGACCGGGCCGCGGATGTCGGAGTGGATTGTCTCCATGCGGGATGCCATGCTCACATCATAAAGTTCTTCCTCCATATTGTGTTTCCCCTTATATTCGCAAAATCTGACCGGTATACTATATCATAAGGCCCCTGAAATTGCACGAATTTTTTTCCTGATATTGACGGATTCGGAAAAACATACTATATTATGTTCTGCAAATCCGCTCCGCGGGGCGGGTTTGTACAAGAGGACGGCCCCGGCAGGGGCGTATCTGATTTTATCGCGACCGAGGCGCTGCAATGGATTACAGAAGCGACGCGCCGAAAATCCTCCGGGATTTCCTGGCGTACCATGAGACAATCAAGGGGCACTCCTCCCGCACGGTGGACGAGTATTTTCTCGATATGCGGACCTTTTTCCGCTTTTTAAAGCTGCACCGGGGGCTGGTCCCCCGGGCGTCGGAGCTGGACGGGATCGACATCAGCGACGTCGACCTGGATTTCGCGGCGAAGGTGACGCTCTCGGAGGTGTACGAATACCTCTCCTTCCTGAGCCGGGACCGGGTGCGCAACCAGCGCAGCCGCGACGCGGAATACGGCCTCGGGGCCCCGGCCCGCGCCCGGAAAATCGCCTCCATCAAGAGCTTTTACAAATATCTGACCGTCAAGGCCAAGCTGTTGGAGGAAAACCCGGTGCAGGACCTGGACAGCCCCAAGCTGCCCCAGCGGCTGCCGCGCTACCTCTCCTTAGAGGAGAGCCAGCAGCTGCTCAGCGCCGTCGGCGGCGCGAACCGGGCGCGGGACTACTGTATCTTATGTATCTTCCTCAACTGCGGACTGCGGATCTCCGAGATCGTGGGGCTGAACCTCAGCGACCTCCGGGGCGACAACATCCGCGTGGTCGGCAAGGGGAACAAGGAGCGGGTGGTCTACCTCAACGACGCCACCGCCGCTGCCATCAACGACTACCTGCTGGTGCGCAAGGGGATTTTGGCGGACACGCGGGCGCTGTTCCTCTCCAACCGCAAGACCCGCATCAGCCGGGAGATGGTGCACGCCCTGGTGAAAAAGCACCTGTCCGCCGCCGGGCTGGACGCATCGAAATACTCCGCCCACAAGCTGCGCCACACCGCCGCGACATTGATGCTGCAAAACGGCGTCGACGTGCGGACCCTGCAGGAACTTCTGGGGCACGAGCACCTCAACACGACGCAGATTTACACCCACGTCGACAACAGCGAACTGCGCGGCGCAGCCTCGGCCAACCCGCTGGGGAAGTTTAAGCCGTAGGCGCTTATGGCCGAAAATCATCCCTCCACGGGTGGCGCTCCAACTGATCCGTGAAATCCAAAATGTAATCGGTGCTTGTGTGGAAATATCTGGCCAGCGCAATTACCTTTTCCAGAGCAATATCCTTTCCTTCCCGCTCGAACAGAAGATAATCCGTTTCATCCATTTCCAGCAGCTTTGCCATTTGCTGAACGGTTATATTCCTGCTTTCTCTCAGCTTTGTCAAATTTTCCAGCATCTTTATCACCTCAAGCCCGACTATATCACGTTCATAAGCAAACCTCGTTGTTTTAACCTGAATCAGGTTATGCGAAATATTGGGGCAAGACAGGCCGGCAGATCGTGAAAAGCTCCCACATCACAAAAGGAAACAAAAGCTATGGTATTTTCAAGCATCCCGTTCCTGTTCTTCTACCTCCCGGTCGTGCTGCTGGTATATTATCTTGTGCCGCGGCGGTGGCGGAATGTCTGGCTGTTCGCGGTCAACCTGCTGTTCTACGGCTGGGGGGAGCCGGTCTACCTGCTGCTGATGCTGTTTTCGATCGGCTTCAACTACGCGGCGGGACTGGCCATCGGGCGCTTAAAGGGGGAGCGTAAAAAAGCCAGGCGCGTACTGATTGCGGATATCATTCTGAACCTGGCGCTGCTGGGCTTTTTCAAATACTACGACCTCTTCGCGGAGACCTTGAGCCTGATTCCCGGCATCTCTGTCCCGGCGCTGGGGCTTGGACTGCCCATCGGCATCAGCTTTTACACCTTCCAGACCATGAGCTACCCCATCGACGTCTACCGGGGCGACGCGGAGGCGCAGCCGGATTTTATCTCCTTCGGCACCTTCGTGGCCCTGTTCCCCCAGCTCATCGCCGGCCCCATCGTCCGCTACAAGGACGTGGCGGCGCAGCTGGGGTTCCGGGCGGAGAGCGCGGAGCAGTTCGCCTCCGGCGTCCGGCGCTTCTGCGTGGGGCTGGGGAAAAAGGTGCTGATTGCCAACAACATCGGCGCGCTCTGGGACGTCTACGCCGTCCAGGGGCCGGACCATCTCACCACCCTCGGGGCCTGGCTGGGCATCAGCGCTTTTACGCTGCAAATCTACTTCGACTTTTCCGGCTACTCCGATATGGCCATCGGGCTGGGGCGGATGCTGGGCTTTGAATTTAAGGAAAACTTCGACTACCCCTATACCTCCCGCTCCGTCACGGAGTTCTGGCGGCGCTGGCATATGAGCCTCGGGACCTGGTTCCGGGATTACGTCTACATTCCCCTGGGGGGCAACCGCCGGGGGCTGGGGCGGCAGCTTCTGAATATCCTGATTGTCTGGGCGCTGACCGGCTTCTGGCACGGGGCCAACTGGACCTTTTTGTGCTGGGGGCTGTACTACGCCTTTCTGCTGACGCTGGAAAAGCTGTTTTTGCTCAAACCACTGCGCCGCTTCCCCACCCTCGGCCTGATCTATACCCTCGTGGCCGCCGCCTGCGGCTGGGTGGTGTTCCAGCTCCCCACCGTGGGCGCGGCGCTGCGCTATTACGCCGCGATGTTCGGCGGCGGCGCGGGGGGCGCGACAGAGGCCGATTTGTTCTACCTCAGAAGCTACGCCATCCCCCTGGTGATCGCCGTTTTAGGCTGCCTCCCCCTGTGGAAGAATTTGTACTGGGGCATCTCCGCGCGCGCCCGCGCCGCGGTGACGCCGCTGCTGATCGCGGGCGTTCTGACCCTCTCCACCGCCTATCTGGTGGACGCGAGCTATAATCCGTTTTTATATTTCAGATTTTAACCATGGGAGCCTCCCCGCCGGAGGCGGGGAGGCTCCCATGGATATGTACCCCCCGCGGGAAGAAAGCGAGGCGAAACATAGTGAATTTACGCGCCCACCCCAAACGGGAGAAGCTGCTTGCATCGGCGCTGCTGCTTCTGGGCTGCGCCCTGCGGCTGGCATGGCTGGGGGCGCTGCCCTATGGGCTGAACCAGGACGAGGCTTCGGCGGGCTATGAAGCGCTGGCGCTGCTGCGCTCCGGCATGGACCGCAACGGGAACGCCTGGCCCGTGCTGTTTGTCTCCTGGGGCAGCGGCCAGAACGTGCTGATGAGCTACCTCGCCATGCCCTTTGTCGCCCTGTTCGGCCTCAGCGAAGTGACGGTGCGCCTGCCAAACGCCATCGCCGGCTGCCTGAGCCTGCCCGTCTTCTGGCTCCTGGCCCGGAAAGCCAGGGGACCGGGCTTCGGCCTGACGGCGCTGGCGCTGCTGGCGCTCAACCCCTGGCACATCATGGCCAGCCGCTGGGCCTTAGAGAGCAACCTGCTCCCCTTTTTCCTGCTGGCCGGCGTCTGGCTGGTGGGGGAGGCAAAACAAAAGCCCTGGGCGCTGGCGGGCGCGGGCGCGGCCTTTGGCCTGAGCCTCTACGCCTACGGCGCGGCCTTTTTCTTCCTGCCGCCCTTCCTGCTCTGGGCGCTTTTGTGGCTGCGGAAGTCCCTCCGCCCCGCCCCGGCGCTGACGGCGGCGGGCCTGTTCGCGCTTCTGGCCCTGCCCATCGCCGCCTGCCAGGCGCTGAACGTCCTCGGCTGGGAGGGTGTGCGGGTTCTCGGCCTCACGCTGCCCCGGCTCACGGAGGGCCGGCAGGCCGCCGTCAGCGTTTTCGGCGGGGCGAAGCCTGAGGAGAATTTTCGGGAGCTGCTGCGCATCCTCTGGAAGCAGAACGACGGGCTGATCTGGAACGCTCTGCCGCTGTGGAAGGGCGGGCTGTTCTATTTCTTCGGCCTGCCCGCCGCCGTCGCGGGCTTTTTCGCCTCCCTGTTCCTCCGCAAGGACCACCCCGAGGAGGCCCCGCTCCGGGCGGCGCTGCTCTGCGCCCTGCTCTGCGCGTTCCTGATCCGCTGCAACATCAACCGCGTCAACATGCTCTGGCTGCCGATGGTCTACTTCTCCGCCCTGGGCGTGTGGCCGCTCCTGTCGCGGCAGGGGAAGCTGGCCGCGCTGCCGGCGCTGGGTGTCGCCGCCTGCGCCCTGGTGTTCTGTTACAGCTATGTGCTTGCCTTCGGCGGGGAGGGGAACCCGAACTTCTTCCCCGGCCTCGGCGGGGCCATCCGCGCCGCGGAAGCGCTGGGGGCGGAACGGGTTTACGTGACGGATTACGTCAACCAGCCTTACAGCTTCGTGTTGTTCTACACCGCCCCGCCGCCGGAGGAATTTATCGAAACCGTCGAATACCACGACCCCCGGGCGGCCTTCCGCCGGGTGGAGCGCTTCGGCGGCTGGGAGTTTGAAGACCCCGCCGGCTGCGGCCTTCTGGTGCTCCATGCCGGCGAGGCGGGGGCGCGGGAGATTTTGGCCCGCTCGGGCGCGTATGTTGTCTGTAAGGGGGACGGTCCATGAGGAAAAAACACGGTCTGCTCAAAATGATGGTGACGGCGGCGGTGCTCTGCTCCGCTCTGCTGGCGGACAGCAACCTCCGCGTTGTGACGACGGAATATACCCTGCGCTATTCGACCCTGCCCCGGGAGTTTGACGGGCTGCGCATTGTCCAGCTCAGCGACCTCCACGGCGGGGTCTGGGGGCGGGACAACGCGGTCCTTCTAAAACGGGTGCGGGAGGCGAAACCGGACCTGATCGCCCTGACCGGGGACCTGGCCGACAAGAGCACCCGCCTTTCGGACATCGACACGCTTCTGGCCGCGCTGTGCGCCATCGCGCCGGTCTACTATGTCAGCGGGAACCACGAGTGGACCAACCGGCTGATCGAGCCGCTGCGGGCCATGTTCGAGCGCTACGGCGTGCGCTACCTGCGCAACGAGTACGTAACGCTGCGCAGCGGGGAGGCCTCGCTGATTTTGGCCGGGGTGGAGGACCCCAACGGCTGGGCGGACCAGCCCAAGCCGGACGAGGTCGCAGACGGGCTGCCCGAGGGCTTCCGCGTCCTGCTGGGGCACCGGAACTATTGGATCTGGAACTATCCCGCCCTGCCGGTGGACCTGATCCTCTGCGGCCATGCCCACGGCGGCGTGATCCGCCTGCCCTTTGTCGGCGGCGTCCTGGACCACCACCTGACGCTGTTCCCAGGCTTCACTTCCGGCGTGTACCACTCCGGGCGCTATGACATGCTCGTCTCCCGTGGCCTGGGCAACACCTCCGGCTTCCCCCGCTTCCTCAACAACCCCGAGGTGGTCGTGGCCGTGCTGCGGCGGGGATAAAAATTTATGAAATATGCGGCAAGGCCCCTTGCATATTTCAAAATATGCGTGTATAATAACATGTCGAAACACAGCAGGCGGCAGGCCGTGGAGTGCTCCAGCCACTCCATATCCCTGTGATCAGTGCCCATACCACTCAGCACAGCGCAACCAGACGCCCCGCGCCGCGGCTTTCCGATGTCCCGAAGTCCATCCGTAATGTGAGGGGAAAGCCCCGGCGTATATCCCCCTGTGTATTTTGCGTTGAAGTTATCAGCGGTGTTGAGTACAGTGACGTGCTCAGCGCCGCTGTTTGTATTTCCGGTTCCATATGTCAGCCTCTAAGGGCACACATGATTGTCTGCGGTTTTTCCCGAGCGAAAAATGATTGAGGAGGTTCCAAATGATGCGGCGTTTGACACGATCCATTTTTCTCGCGCTCCTTGTCCTGGTCCTCTGGGCTGGCTTCGCCATGCCGGCGCAGGCGGACGTTGTGATGGAGGGATACAGCGGTGACCTCACCTGGCGCCTGGACTCTGACGGAGTCCTGACCATAAGCGGCAGCGGGGCCATGCAGAATTTCTCTTCTTCCGGCTCTGCCCCTTGGTATAATTACCGAAGCCAGATCAGGCAGGCGACCATTGGAGAAGGCGTTACATCTGTCGGAAATTACGCTTTCACCGGTTCTTCCGTGCAGGGAATCAGCATCCCGGCCAGCGTAACCGAAATCGGCGCATACGCCTTTGACGGCTGCAGCTCTTTGACGAACATCAGTGTAAACACGGGAAACAGCAATTTCAGCAGCGTCAGCGGTGTTTTGTTTGACAAAGCGCAGACGACACTGATACGCTATCCCGGCGGCAAAAGCGGTTCGTACAGCGGCATTCCGGGGAGCGTCACATCCATCGGCGACAGGGCGTTTTACAGCTGCCGCGTAACGGGCGTCACCATCCCCGCTGGCGTCGCCTCGATTGGCGATTACGCTTTCTACAGCTGCACTTCCCTCACCAGGCTGGACATGCCTGACAGCGTGACGAGTATGGGCAGCCATGTGTGCGACGGCTGCACCGCGCTGACCAGCGCGAGCCTCTCTTCCGGCCTCGCCGGAATCGGCGCTTACACCTTTAACAAATGCAGCGCATTGTCATATGTCACCATCCCTGAAGGCATAACGAGCATAGGGGAAGCTGCGTTTTACCAATGCACCAAGCTGCAAAGCCTGTCGCTTCCGCAGTCCCTCCGCGAAATCGGGAACAGCGCGTTCTATCTGACAGGGCTGACGAGCCTGGACCTCCCTGACGGCGTCACCAGCCTCGGCTCCAGCGCGTTTTATGGGTGCAGCAGTCTGAGAAGTTTCATTATACCCACCGGCGTCAGCCAAATCAGCAACAGCTTATTTTACAACT
The DNA here is from genome assembly GCA_017477525.1 of Oscillospiraceae bacterium. Classification (GTDB taxonomy): domain Bacteria; phylum Bacillota; class Clostridia; order Oscillospirales; family Oscillospiraceae; genus RGIG7114. Next base: position 10,179 of record JAFUVO010000137.1, read on the forward strand.
GCTACAATCTGGCCAGCATAACGTTGCCTGACTCAATTACCAGTATCTCCTCCTCCGTGTTTTCCGGTTGCAGCTCCCTCGCGGAAATCCGCTTTTATGGTACCGAAAGCCAATGGGACAGCATTACCGGGAAAGATAATGTGGCTTCCATCGTGACATATTATTATGATAACGGCGCATGGGCCATGCTTCCCTCCGCTGAGGCTGCCTCAGGGACCACCGGGCTCAACCACTGGTCACTGACACAGACGGGAATCCTGACCATCAGCGGAAGCAGCGGCATTTTTTCCAATTTTGTAAAAACCTCCGGATCTTTTCCCAGCAATAATTCCATTTCAAGCAGTACAAAGCATGTGGTCATTGAAAGCGGCGTCACCGCCATAAGCGAAAGCGCTTTTTCCGGTTTTTCCCAGATGTACGATATCAAAATTCCGGATTCTGTCACCAGCATCGGCGCCAGCGCTTTTTCCGGGTGCAGCAATTTGAAAAGCGTTGAGATTCCCGCGTCTGTCACCGCAATCGGGGACAGCGTTTTCCGGCGCTGCTCCGCCCTCACAAGCGTCAGCATTCCCGAAAATGTGACCAGCATAGGGCAATATGCTTTTTCCGGATGTACAAAGCTGAATCGTATTGCGCTCCCCACCGGCCTGACGTCGCTCGGGGCCTACGCCTTCGCCGGCTGCACGGGATTGACGAGCATAAGCATTCCGGGGGTCAGCGCCATTGGAGCCAGGACGTTTGATTACTGTTTTAATCTGACCGCCGTGGCCCTGTCGGACGGCATAGGCTCTATCGGGACATACGCCTTTTACCGCTGCCCGAACCTGAGATTCGTGAGTATTCCGCGCACCGTAGGCAGCATTGAAAGCAACGCGTTTCACTGCGATGCGGAAAATGGCTACACCTACAATGAGTATAATTATGACTATGATTACGCCGACGGTTCGATGAATGTGAACTCTCTGTCTGACGTGTACTACGCCGGCACGGAAGCGGAGTGGAACGCGATTTCGATCTCTGAGAATTACATACTTCGGCCAAGCACTTCTTACGGCTATACTTATAGTCCATATGACCGCGTCGCCAATGTCCATTACAACAGCGGCATGGCTGCGGCAGCGGGTTCGCCGCTGATTCTGACGAAAACTGTTGACGCGAACACCCAGGACACAACAGTGGCGCTGACGGCCTGCGCGTCCGCCGGCGCAGACTCCCTTCGCGGCACACTGGCATTGCCTTCCACTCTGACCGGAGGCGCGAGCTCCTCAAGCGGCCTGAGCGGCTTTACCTACAATGGCGGCTCCCAGACCATTGCGGCGGGCAGCACCATCGCGTATTACACACATCATGTGTCTAATTCTGACACCCCTGACGCTTCCTTTTCTGAGGGAGACTATACAATTACCTACACTTTTCAAAACAATGAAATCCCGACCCTGAGCTATGCTTATTCTATCCGGGAATATACCATAACAGTTTCCCCAGCGGAACATGGCATGGTAAGCGTAGATAAAACTAAGGCGTCCGCAGGCGACCTCATAACCCTGACCGCGACGCCCGCAGACAATTATGAGCTGGTTTCGCTGTACTATACCACCGCGGCTGGAAAGACATATACCGTAAACAGTTCTTTCAGTATGCCCGGCTCTGATATCACCGTTCACGCCGTCTTTCAAGGGGGCCAGCACACCGTCAGGTTCGATGCCTCCGCTGTCGGCGACAGTGCATCCTACAGCACAAAGACTGTACGCTTTGGCGAATCCTACGGAAGCCTGCCTTCGGTTTATTTCATTGGTTACGAATATCCCGGCTACACATTTGATGGCTGGTACACCGCCGCCCAGGGCGGGACCAAGGTAACGGAGAGCACAATTTATACGCTGACTACGGACCAGACGCTCTACGCGCGTTTGAAGGGCGGAACCTATACCGTCACCCTGGACACCAACCTTGTGGGAGCCGCAGTCAGCCCCGGCAGCATCAGCGTGACCTATGGCCAGCCCTACGGAACTCTGCCCACCCCCAGCAAAAGCGGCTACAACTTTGACGGCTGGTACACCGCCGCCCAGGGCGGGACCCAGGTAACGGAGAACACACCCGCCACATTCCCACCACCAGGGTATTATTCTACCGGGTGGAGGCTCTACGCCCACTGGAAAGGGGACAGCCATACCGTCACCTTTGACGCCGGCGCGGGCGCCAGCGTCAGTCCCAACAGCGCGACCGTGTACAATGGCAGCGCCTACGGCGCCCTTCCCGTGCCTTCCCGCACCGGCTACAATTTTGACGGCTGGTACACCGCCGCCCAGGGCGGGACCCAGGTAATGCAGTACACAGCTGTTTCCCTGACGTCGGACCAGACACTCTACGCCCACTGGACGGCGGGCACCTATACTGTCACGCTGGACACCGTCCTCACCGGCGCCGCCGTCAGCCCCGGCAGCGTCCGCGTAACCTATGACCAGCCTTATGGGAACATCCCCACACCCGGCAGGATCGGCTACAGCTTTGACGGCTGGTACACCGCCGCCGAGGCGGGGACACAGGTCCTCCCGACAACTGCGGTCACTACAGCCAAGGACCACACGCTCTACGCCCACTGGACAGGGGAAACCTATACCGTCACCCTGGACACCATTTTTGAAGACGTCAGCGTCAGTCCCGCAGACATCAGCGTGACCTACGGACAGCCCTACGGCGCCCTCGCCGCACCTGAAAAAGCCGGCCATGTTTTCGACGGCTGGTATACCGACGCTGAGGGCGGAACAAAGATACTGGCGACGACCGCGGTGAGCATTGTTGGAAACCATACCCTCTATGCGCATTGGTCCACCGCGCGTTACACCGTGACCTTCAACACCAACGCCGAAGGCGTCAGCGTCAGCCCCGCGAATGTCAACGTGACCTATGGCTCCGCTTACGGCACCCTCCCGACACCCACCCGCGCCGGCTTTGTCTTTGACGGCTGGTACACCGCCGCCGAGGGCGGGACAAAAGTGGAGGCCGGCACGGCGGTCAGCCTGACGGCGGACCACACGCTTTACGCCCACTGGAACGGCAACACCGTCGTCGTGGTTTTTGACGCCAACGGCGGCAATGTGAGCCCGGCCATCAAAACCGTGAAAAACGGCTCCGCCTACGGCACACTGCCGGTGCCCACGCGGGACGGCTACAATTTCGTCGGCTGGTATACCGAGGCGGAGGGAGGCATCAGGGTTGAGAGCACCGCCGTCGTCCTGCTGACGGATTATCAAACGCTCTACGCCCACTGGACAGCCCGGCCGGTTACGCGCTACACCGTGACCTTCGATGCCGCCGGCGGCAGCGTGAGCCCCGCCAGCAAGGACATTATTGCCGGCGAAACCTACGGAACCCTCCCCACACCCACACGCCCCGGCTTCAGCTTCGACGGCTGGTACACCGCCGCCGAGGGCGGGGAGCAGGTCGGGAGCGGCGCCGGAGCTGAATTGACCGGGAACCAAACGCTTTACGCCCACTGGAGCGGGAACAGCTGCATCGTGCTTTTTGACGCCAACGGCGGCACGGTGGCCACGACCTTCCGAACGGTGAAAAACGGCGCCCCCTACGGCGAGCTTCCCACCCCCAGGAGGGCGGACTATGCGTTCACCGGCTGGTATACCGAGGCGGAAGGCGGCAGCAGGATAGACAGCGCGACCGTCGTCATGCTGACGGACTATCAGACCCTCTACGCCCACTGGACAGAGAGCGCTTCGGAGGTTTTGACCTTTACCGTCAGCTTCGATGCCGGCGGCGGCAGCGTGAGCCCCGCCAGCAAAGAGGTGACCACCGGCCAGGCCTACGGGGCTCTGCCCACGCCCGCCCGGGACGGCTTCAGCTTCGACGGCTGGTTCACCTCCGCCGGGGGCGGCGAACAGGTCGGGAGCGATACCAGGGTTGAACTGGCGGAAGACCAGACGCTCTACGCCCACTGGACCGGAAACAGCTATATCGTAGCCTTCGACGCCAACGGCGGCTATGTGAGCCTGGCGATCAAGCAAGTCAAAAACGGCGGCCTCTACGGCGATCTGCCGGCGCCTGTGTTGGCGGGCTACAGCTTCGACGGCTGGTATACCGAGGCGGAGGGCGGCGAATTGGTGGAGGGCTCGGACACCGTCATGCTGACGGACTACCAGACGCTCTACGCCCACTGGAAGGTCCGTCCGAGCAATGTCTACACCGTAACCTTCGACCCCGGCGAGGGCAGCGTCGGCACCGAACATAAGGACGTGACCTATGGCGAAGCTTACGGTACCCTCCCCACGCCCACCCGCCCCGGCTTCAGCTTCGACGGCTGGTACAGTGCCGAAGAGGGCGGGACGCGGGCAGAGAGCACCACAACTGTCACCCGGACGAGGGACCACACGCTTTACGCCCACTGGACCGGAAACAGCTACATCGTGGTTTTTGACGCCAATGGCGGCAGCGTGAGCTCTACGGTCAAAACCGTAAAAAACGGCGCCCTCTACGGCGATCTGCCCACGGCGGCGCGGCCGGGCTACAACTTTGTCGGCTGGTACACCCAGGCGGAAGGCGGCGACAGGGTGGAGAGCATGACCCCCGTCATGCTGACGGACTACCAGACGCTCTACGCCCGCTGGTCGGCCAGACCGGTTTCCTACTACACTGTGCGCTTCAACGCCGCCGGCGGCAGCGTGAGCCCCGAAAGCAAGGAAGTGATCGGAGAGGATACTTACGGCGCCCTGCCCATACCCAGCCGCGCCGGCTACAGCTTTGACGGCTGGTACACCGCCGCCCAGGGCGGGACGCGGGTATCGGAGAACACCCTGGTCAGCCTGACGCAGGACGCGACGCTCTACGCCCGATGGACGGAGATTCCGCCGGTGATTTTTACGTATACCGTCAGCTTCAATTCCAACGGCGGCAGCGGCATCATGGACGAGCAGACCGTAGTGGGGGGCCGGCCGGTGGCGCTGAACGTCAACCACTTTACCCGGGATGGCTATACCTTTACCGGCTGGAACACCGCCCCGGATGGCAGCGGCGCATATTATGTGAACCGGGCCAGCATTACCCTGGGCGCGGACCTGACGCTTTACGCCCAGTGGGCGGCCCAGTCCGTGATTTACACCGTGCGCTTCAATGCCACCGGCGGAACCGTGAGCCCCGCGAACCGCCGCGTGATGACCGGCGGCCCTTACGGCCTTCTGCCGACGCCGGAGCGGACAGGCTATGTATTTGAGGGCTGGTTCACCGCCGAAGTGGGCGGGAGCCTGATCACCTCGCAGACAGAGGCGGAGCTGACCGGAAGCCAGACCCTTTACGCCCACTGGTCGGCCATCGGCTATACCGTCACCTTCGACTTCGGCGTTGAGGGGGAGGCGCCCAGGACCAAAGTATTGAGCTATGGCCAGGCTTACGGCGCGCTCCCTGTGATCGATCGCCTCGGCTACACCTTCCTCTACTGGCAGGATGAAAACGGCCGGGAAGTCTCGGAACAGAGCGCCATGCTTTTCGCGAAGGACCACACGCTCCGCGCCCAGTGGCGGGAAACGCGCTATGTCATCACCTTCAAGCAGAACGACGGCTCCAATGTCACCGCCGCGACCCGCTTCGCCGTCTACGGACAGTACTACGGGACCATTATGCCGAACACGCCGTCCAGGAGCGGCTACGCCTTCACGGGCTGGTATACGCGGCCCGACGACTCGGGGACGGAGATCACGCCGGCGACGCCCATCGAAACGACGGAGAACCTGACGCTCTACGCCCACTGGCTGGAGGGCTCCTTTACCGTCAGCTACAACGCCAACGGGGGAAGCGGGGCGCCGCAGGCGCAGATCAAAGCGGCGGGGGCGCCGCTGACGCTGAGCCGCACACAGCCCAAACGCACAGGCTATATCTTCCTCGGCTGGGCGGAGGAGCAGGGCGCCGCGGCCCCGGACTATCAGGCGGAGGGCAGGTTTGCGCGGGATGCCTCCGTGACGCTCTACGCCGTGTGGGAGAAGGAAACTTATCCCGTAAGCTATGACGCCAACGGCGGGACGGGCGCGATACAGGCGCAGAGCAAGACCTACGGCGAGGTGCTGAAGCTCTCCGAAGCGAGGCCGGAGCGGGAAGGCTTCGACTTCCTCGGCTGGGCGGAAAGCCGCTATGCCTCGTCGGCGCGCTACCAGCCCGGCGGGGATTACAGCGAGGACGCCCCCGCGATGCTCTACGCGGTCTGGGCGCGCTCGGCCAACACCCGTATGCCGGGGGCGGCCGATGATCTGAGCTATGCCTTCGGAAACACGGCGAACGCCTTTTCCTACGGCAGCGCCTTTATTCCCCAGAAAGCCTACCAGACGATGTACGGGGACACCCAGCGCGCGCTGAAATATTTCCTCGCCCACCAGCTCTGGACCGGGAACTGCTTCGGCATGGTGGCCTCTGCGGGGATACTGTTTGAAAACGAAAACAAAATCATGCCCTCCTCCTTCTCCGAAGGGAAAACCTACGCCAGGGAGCTGGCGCTGACGGACAGCAGCGCCGCCCTCCATGCCAGCCTGCAGGAATTTGTGGAAGCGCTCCAGGTCAGCCAGTTCTCGGAGCTGGTGCAGTATGATCTGGAACAAAACAAATATGACGGCATACGCCATCCAGACGCGCTCAACGACCTGGTGGACCGGGTGAAGCGCTTCCAGGAAACAGGACACGATCCGGTGCTTGTGAGCGTCTACGCCCAGAATGGACAGGGCCACGCGCTGCTGGGCTACCGCTTGGAGGATGTGAACGCGAAAACCGCGAACCTGTGGGTATATGACCCGAATTATCCGGAGGACGACAGCCGCTATATTGTCCTGACAAAGGAGAACGGAAATTATATCGGCTGGGAATATGCCCTCAGCAAAAAAGTGACCTGGCATGGTCCCCAGAGGGGGCAGGCCCCCATCTCCTTTGTCCCCTACGAGGACATCTACGCGGTCTGGACGGGCCGCGGGCCGGGGCTCGGCGCCGGCGGCGCTCTGGTGAGCGTCAATATGGACGTGGATATCAGGGACGCGGGCGGTGCCTGGCTGGCCAGCATCTCCGATGGGGAGCTCGACGCCCGCCGCTCGGACATCTATAAGATGGATATCCTCGGCGTCAGGATCGACGGGGACGGGGAGATCATCGAAAACAGAAGCGAAGACAACACCACCTATCTGTGGCTCCCGGCGGACCGCTACACCGTCAAACGGGCGGAGCCGGTGGAAAACATCGAGGGGCTGCTGGGCGACGTGGAGCCGCTGGAAGTCAGCCTCACCCATATTAACCAATCCGCCGAAGTGACGACGGAGGCGAACACGGTCATCCTGGATGTGGACGACGGCCAGAACCTGAACTATGTCCGCTTTGAACCGGAGGACTCCGGGAGCGCTTACAGCGTGTCGCTCAGCAGCGGCTTCGGGGAGGATGGACAGAAGGTCAGCCTCACCGGAACGGTCGACGGGGAGAGCGGCACGGCCCTGACCAAAATCGAGGACAACGCCGCGGTGATGGGCGTCAGCGACGAAACGGCGACGCTGAGCATCAACAACGTGGAGCAGTCCATCTACGGCGGCTTTGGCACGGTCCTGATCGAGATGCCGGTGCTTGTGAGCGTTTCCGCAGGCGAGGGAAGCGGAAGTATGCCCGCCATCGCGGTCACGGGGGACGAACTCACTTTCCCAGACTGCGGCTTTGAAGCGCCCTTCGGCCAGGTCTTTGCAGGCTGGAAGCTCAACGACGGCAGCCGTGTCTATCAGGCAGGGGAAAAGGCAGCGATGCTCAACGACGCGGTCCTCACGGCGCTGTGGCGGGAAAGCAATGACAAGTACCTTGTAAGGTCTGCCCGGATGGACGGCGGCGCCGTTGCCGCGCAGGTGCAGAACATCCGCGGAAGCGGCGGCACGCTGCTGGCCTCCTCCTACGACGCCGGCGGCCGTCTGATTGACGTGGGAATGCAGGCGCTGCCGCAGTTTGCCCCGGGGAACACCGAAAATGTCCTGGTTGCGCTGCTGACAGAGGAAGCGGCCACCGTGAAGGTGTTCGTCTGCGACGAGAACATGCGCCCCCTCGGCCCCGCGTACACCTTGGAACGCGGGTAAACGCAGTCTGGTCCCTGCCGGAGCATCCGGCAGGGACCGATTGTTTCCCCCTTTATTCCGGCATTTCGATGAGAATCTGTACAAGTCTGAAATTTTTTCTTGATATTCCCAACCGCTGCGGATATAATGAATTTTTGAATCCGGTATTGGTTCACCTGCGGCTTCGGGCCGCGCCGGAACGGCACAGACATGAAATATACATCGCAGGGAGATAAACACATGAGAGAACTTTTAAAGGAGCTGCGGGAGCGTTCCCTCAGCGCCATTGCCGGGGCGGAATCCGCGGAGGCGCTGGACGCGCTGCGGGTACAGTATCTGGGCAAAAAGGGCGAGCTCACCGCCGTTTTAAAGCAGATGGGCAAGCTCTCCGCTGAGGAGCGCCCCGCCATGGGCCAGCTGGCCAACGAGCTGCGCGCCGCCGTGGAGCAGCGCCTTGAGGAACAGAAGAAACGCATTGGGGAAAAGGCCCTGGAGCTGAAGCTCTCCGCCGAAACCCTTGACGTAACGATCCCCGGCGCGGAGGCGAAGCTGGGCGTCCGCCATCCCATGTACCAGGTGCTGGACCGCATGAAGGAGATTTTCATCGGTATGGGCTTTGAGGTCGTGGAGGACCGGGAGGTCGAATTGGCGGAGTACAACTTCGACAAGCTCAACGAGTCCCCGAACCACCCCGCCCGGGAGTGGACCGACACCTTCTACTTCACCGAGGACAGCAGCGTCCTGCTGCGGACCCAGACCAGCCCCATGCAGATCCATGTCATGGAGCGCCAGCAGCCCCCCATCCGCATGGTGGCCCCGGGGCGCGTCTACCGCAAGGACGAGATCGACGCCACCCATTCCCCGATGTTCCACCAGGTGGAGGGCATGGCCATCGACAAGGGCATCACCATGGCCGACCTCAAGGGGACGCTGAGTGAGGTGGCCCGCCAGCTCTACGGCGGGGAGACCGTCACCCGCTTCCGGCCCCACCACTTCCCCTTCACCGAGCCCAGCTGCGAGATGGATATCCAGTGCTACCGCTGCCGGGGCCGGGGCTGCCCCACCTGCAAGGGGGAGGGCTGGATCGAGCTTCTGGGCGCGGGCATGGTCCACCCGAAGGTGCTCTCCGGTTGCGGCATTGACCCGGAGGTCTACTCCGGCTGGGCCTTCGGCTTCGGTCTGGAGCGTCTGGCGCTGGCCTACTATAAAATCAGCGACCTGCGCCTGATTTTTGAAAACGACGTGCGTTTTCTGGAACAGTTCTGAGAAGGGGAGGGAGAAATCATCATGGATTTGAGCAGAAAATGGCTGTCCGAGTTTGTGGATACCTCCGATATCGGCGACAAGGCGTTCTGTGACGCCCTGACCCTCTCCGGCAGCAAGGTGGAGACCTGCACCCGCCCCGGCGCGGGAATCGAACATGTGGTGGTGGGCAAAATCCTCACCATGGTCCGCCACACCAACAGCGACCACATGTGGGTCTGCCAGGTTGACGTGGGGCGGGATGC
>JAFUVO010000138.1 GCA_017477525.1 Oscillospiraceae bacterium
GGACGAGATCATCTTTACCAACGAGGCCAACGGCTACACCGTGCTGCGCCTGGAGACCCAGGACGGTCAGGGCGTGACCGTGACCGGCTGCATCCCCTTCGCCGCGCCCGGCGAACAGCTCACCGCCGTCGGAAGCTGGGTCAGCCACGCCAGCTACGGCCAGCAGTTCCAGGCCGATTACGCGGAGCGGAGCCTCCCCAGGGGGGCGGAGGCGGTCTATGAATATCTGGCCAGCCGGGTGGTCAAGGGCATCGGCCCCGCCACCGCCAGCGTCCTTGTCTCGGCCTTCGGAGAGCGGACCCTGGACGTGATCGAGCGGGAGCCGGAGAAGCTGGCGCAGCTCAAGGGCATCACGCCCAAGAAGGCCCGGGAGATGAGCGAAAACCTCCGCCGGCAGCTGGGGCTGCGGCATCTGGTGGAATTTCTCAGCGCCCACGCGCTTCGGCCCCAGTACGCCGTGCGGCTTTACCGGGCCTACCAGGACCGGGCGTTGGAGCTGGTGCAGGAAAACCCCTACCTGCTCTGCGCCTCCCACATCGGCGCGCCCTTCTCCGAAGCGGACCAGCTGGCCCTCGACCTGGGGATGGAGGGGGACAGCGCCGAGCGCGTCGCGGCGGCGGTGCTGTTTGAGCTGCAATACAACACCGGCAACGGGCATGTGTTCATCCCCCGGGAAAAGCTCATCGAGGCCACGGCCCAGCTCCTGGACTTGGAAGCGGAGCCCGTGGAGGAGGGGCTGGACGTGCTGCTGGACAGCGGCGAGGTGGTCTGCGAAACCGTGGCGGAGCGCCGGGCCTGCTATCTGGCCTCGCTCTACGAGGCGGAGCATTACTGCGCCGAGCGCGTCGGGCGCATGGCGGAATCGAAGCCGGCGCAGGCGGAGGATTTCTCCGCCCTTCTGTCGGATTTGGAGGCACAGCAGGGCATTACTTACGCGCCGATGCAGCGGAAAACCTTAGAGCTGGCGGCCCGGAACCGGTTGCTGCTGCTGACCGGAGGGCCTGGCACGGGCAAGACCACCACGGTCCGGGCAATCATCGCCATGTTTGAGCGGCAGGGCCTCAAGGTATCCCTCGCCGCCCCCACGGGCCGGGCCGCGAAGCGCCTGGGGGAGCTGACGGGCCGGGAGGCCCAGACGATCCACCGGCTGTTGGAGGCCGGCTACGCGGAGGACGGCTTCGACCTGGTGTTCAAGCGGGACGAGGGCCAGCCGCTGAAATGCGACGCGCTGATCGTGGACGAGTGCTCCATGATCGACATCACGCTGTTCCGGGCGCTGCTGGCGGCGCTGCCGGCGGACTGCCGCCTGGTGATGGTGGGGGACGCGGACCAGCTGCCCAGCGTGGGGCCGGGGAACGTGTTCCTGGATCTGCTGCGCTCCAACCGCCTGGCGGTGGCGCGGCTGACAGAGATTTTCCGCCAGACGGCGGACAGCCGCATCGTGCGCTACGCCCACGAGATCAACGACGGAAAGCACCCCAATATTGCGGAGAACAAAGGCGACTTTTTCTTTATGCGCCGCCTGAACCAGAACGCGGCGGTGGAGCTGATTGTCCAGCTCTGCGCCCGGCGGCTGCCGGAGAACATGGGCATCCGCCCGGAGGAAATACAGGTCCTGACCCCCACCCGAAAAGGTGCCGCGGGGGTCTACGCCCTCAATGCGGCGCTGCAAAACGCCCTGAACCCCCCGAAGGAGGGCAGGGCGGAGAAAAAATTCGGGGACTTCACCTACCGCGTGGGCGACAGGGTGATGCAAATCCGAAATAACTATGATATAATTTGGACGAACCGTGAGAAAACCGTCTCCGGCACCGGCGTGTTTAACGGGGACGTGGGCTACATTACCGCGATCGAGCCGAAGCTGGAAAAGCTGACGGTGGATTATGACGGGCATCTGACGGGCTACGCCTTTGAGCAGTTGGGGGAGATTGAACACGCCTGGGCCATGACGGTCCACAAGTCCCAGGGCAGCGAATACCGGGCGGTGGTGCTCTGCGTCTGCGGGGGGCCGAAGGCCCTGATGTACCGGGGTGTGCTCTACACCGCCGTAACGCGGGCGCGGGAGCTGCTGATCCTCGTGGGGGACGACAAGCTGGTGTACCAGATGATCGACAACCACAAGCAGACCCGCCGCTTCAGCGGCCTGCGGGCGCGGCTGGCGGAGCCGGCGCCGTGAATGCGCTCTCGGCGCTGCTGGACCTGCTCTACCCGCCCCGCTGCGCCTTCTGCCACAAACTGACGGAGGACAGAAGCGCTTTCTGTTCCCGTTGCCGGGCCTCCCTCCCCTACACCCGGGGCGGCGGGGAGAAGCACGGAAACTTTTTCAGCGTCTGCTGGTCGCCGCTGTACTACGAAAAGGACGTGCGCGCCTCGCTCCACCGCTACAAATTCGGCCAGGCCACGGGCTACGCCGCGGTCTACGCGCCGCTGGTGGCGGAGTGCATCCGGGAGCGGCTGGATGGGGAATATGACCTGATCTCCTGGGTTCCCCTGAGCCGGAAGCGCCTGCGGGAGCGGGGCTATGACCAGTCGAGGCTTCTGGCGGAGGCGGTCGCGCCGCTGCTGGGCGGGGAGGCGGTATCCACGCTGGAAAAGCCCCGCAACACGCCGAAGCAGTCGACGATGGGCGCGGCGGAGCAGCGGCGGGCCAACATCGCGGGAGCTTACCGGGTATCGGAGCCGGAGAGGCTCGCCGGGCGGCGGGTATTGCTGCTGGACGACATCGTCACCACAGGCGCCACCCTCAGCGAGTGCGCCGGGACCCTCCTCTCCGCCGGCGCGGCGGGGGTGGTCTGCGCCACCGTTGCCCGGACCCGGGATTAGCGCGGCAGCATCCCCAGCGCCAGACCGACGGCAAGGCCCCGGTGGAAGGCGATGCGGTTTTCGCATTGGCTATGGCGGCTTTGGCTTTTCTCGTAAAGCTCCAACAGCTCGCAGCCCCCGGCGTCCAGCCGCGCCCAGAGCTTCCCGCGCTCTAACTTCGCCATGTCCGCGCTGTCGGCGTAGGTACACGCGCCTTCGGGGTCGAAGAGCCAGTAGCTTTCATCTGTCACGTCGAATGTGACATTGTATAGGGCGTCGAGTATTTCTCGCATTGAAATTTTGCTCCTTTCATGGTATAGTTCAATTATAGACGTTCACAAATGAACTGTCAAGATGTGTGAGGGTTATTTTTCTTGGATAATTTTAAAGAACGTCTTAAAATCTGTCGTAAAAACAAAAACGTCACACAGATTGATGTTTCTAATTCAACAGGGATCGCCTATTCAACCTACCGCCGCTATGAGCGAAGCGCTGAGAATGGAGGTACGGAGCCAACACTCTCGGATTTCGTAAAATTGGCGGACTATTTTGGGGTTTCGCTGGATTATCTGGCGGGGAGAAGCGACGAATAAGCAAAGCTTCACGTCAGGGGGAGTTTCGCCGCCGCGGCGGCGACCTACTTTCGGTTCCGCCCGATGACTATACCCCGCCCGATGCGGTTATACTTCCGATGAGGTGAACGAAACAAATGCTGTTTTTTGAACGGGACATCGCCATAGACCTGGGCACCACCAGCACCCTGGTGTACGTGCGCGGAAAAGGCGTCGCCATGCGGGAGCCGACGGTGGTGGCCGTCGACCGGGGCACGGGGCGGCTGCTCAAGGTCGGCGCGGACGCCCAGAAGATGCTGGGGCGCACCCCGGCCAATATTGTCGCCATCCACCCCATCGTCAGCGGCGTGATTTCCGATTACGACATGACCATGCAGATGCTCCGGGAGCTGCTGAGCCGCGTCACGGGCTTCAGTTTTTTCAAGCCCCGGGTGATCGTCTGCGTCCCCAGCAGCATCACGGGCGTGGAGGAACGGGCCATCATCGACGCGACCATCGAGGCCGGGGCGCGGAAGGTCTACCTTCTGGAAAAAGCCGTCGCCACCTCCACCGGCGCGGGCATCGACATCTCGAAACCCGACGGGCATCTTGTGGTGGATATCGGCGGCGGCACCACGGAGGTGGCGGTCGTGTCCCTGGGGGGCGTTGTGGAATGCGAGTCGATCAAGACCGCGGGGGATGAATTTGACGACGCCGTCGTCCGGTACATACGCCGGAAACACAACGTCTTAATCGGCACCCGCAGCGCGGAGGAGCTCAAAATTCAAATCGGCTGCGCCTACGTCCGCCCCGAGGCGGAGAGCCGGGAGGTCAAGGGCCGCGACCTGCTGACCGGATTGCCGAAAGCCGTCACCGTCAGCGCCAACGACATGCTGGAAGCCACGGTGGAACCAGTCGAAAAGCTGCTGGAAACCATCCACATGGTGCTGGAACGCACCCCGCCGGAGCTGGTGGCGGATATCTCCGTCAACGGCATCGTCATGAGCGGGGGCGGCAGTATGCTCTGGGGCCTCGACAAGCTCGTCACCAGCCGCACCGGCATCGAGGCCGTCGTCGTCGACGACACCCTCGCCTGCACCGCCTACGGCGCCGGAAAAATGCTCCGGGAGCTGGGCAACATGCAGGAGGGCATGATCAACCTCGCCCGGCGGAAACAGATGAAATAGGAGACAGACGGGGGCGATTTTAGGCCACTTGTAGCCGGAAATCTTCGCAAAATGGTAAAAGTCCAGCTCTATCCGTAAATCATACGGAACAAGAACCAAAACGTTGTCCGTAAATCATATAGAACAAAAACCAAAACGCTGTCATTGCACACCAGTCCGCGCTTTTCGCGAAGGCGAAAATGCAGTGGTGTAAGCAACCCCCCCACCAGTTGCAACCGCTTTATGTACGTAACATTCACCACCAGCCCCCCGATTGGGGGATTGCCTTCACCAGTCTGCGGACTGGTGAGCAATGACAGCGAATTTGTTGCGTTGGGGAAGCGTTATGCTTTTCCTGTTCATTCGGGTCAGGGCATGGCTCCCGGCTCTTTGTGCCGGCCGGCTTCCGAAGGGGCAATCCTGCAGAATCCGGCTGGACTGTATGTAGTATAATGGTTGTACAACCTTATGGCAAGTCATAATTGTTCATTTTTTGTCAAAATTGTTCTTGGTTGTGTTACCTTCTGCTATTTGCACAATTTACACTATATGTTTTATACATTTTTACTACTTTATAATGTATTGGCTACGTGATATTATGAACGGATATATAATTAGAGAGAGGTTTTTCATGTCTACGTATGATTATCAAAAAGATAAATACGACTCAATACGATTGTTGCTTAAAAAAGGAAAAAAGCAAGAAATTTCCGAACATCTAATGAACTATCCATATAAATCAATGAACAATTTTATCGAAACGGCGATTGATAATCAAATGAACCGCGACAAGCGTAACAGGCCCCAGGATTGACCAAAGGCTATTTTTTGGATGCGATTTTTGTTATCTTTTCTGGAAATCGGTGTAATCCATTTGATATCCCGTAAAGGAGGGGGATAGCTTATGCTCAGTGCGGAGAGTGCAAGGAAAATCGGTGTCAACGCCTGCATTGAAAAATTGGGACGCGACTTTGTCCACGCCTTTCAGGATTCCTCCGTGGCATCCTATACGACAAATACCGAGGACGAAGGTTATATCTTCTGTTTTGTCGGAGTGGACAATCGTCCAGCCGTATCCGAAAACAGACCGGACATGTTGATTTTGGACAGTGCTTCACGGTTTCCCTACCGGGCCAGCTACAATGTCAGCCTTTTTGACGGTGCCACGCATTTCCTTGAGTGTGTTCTTCCACAGTGAAAAACCATATCCCCGCCCATAGGGCGGGGATATACGTTTTAAATTTCCTCCAGATCCGGCAGCTCCGGGGTATCGTCCTCCTCTTCAAAGCTCTCCCTGCCCAGCTCGGTGATTTTCGTTTTCCCCGCCTCGCCGTACTGGTAGAGCTGGTCGAAAAACTCGATCGCTGCCCGGAGCTTGGTGCGCAGGAGGTAGCCCCCCGCCTCCGTGGCCTCGTACAGGGTCTGGGCGGAGATATCCGGGTTCCAGTCGTAGGCTTGGGCGTGGAAGCGCTGCACGTCCATGAGAACGCGGGTGATCTCCTCCTTGGTCAGCGGGGCCAGCTCCGGGGCGCGGACCATCGCGTCCAGCGTGGCTTTGGCGGCTTTCAGCGCCTCGGGGTCGCCGGCAAAGACCGCCTCCGCGTTTTCATACTCGTGCTTCCTGTCAATCACATCCTCCACGAAGGAGGAACTGAGGGCAAACAGCGAAAAGCTCCGCTCCATCCCCGGCGGGGGCGAGAGGAAATTCTGCATCTCGCGGTAGCTCTTCGCCCGCGCCTTTTTCCCCAGACGCCCGACCAGCTCCGCCTCGTCGAACAGCAGCACCCAGCCGTCATAGCCCAGCACCGGGAACAGGTGGGCCAGAAAGTGGAAATAATCCATGCTGTGGCGGACCTTGCTGAAATTCTGGTCGAATTTCGCCACGTCCCCGGTGATGCGGCGGAAGCTCTTCTTAATGACGGCCCCGGAGACAAAATCCCCCTCCAGGTCCGCCAGGAACAGGGCGCGTTCTTCCTCCTCCTGGGTGCCGAGCAGGGCGCGGAGCAGGAAATAGAGCTTGTTGGTCTGCAGCTGCGTCGCGGTGTAGGCCAAAAGCTCCCCCGCCGCTCCGCTGCCCGGCGTCAGGGCCTCCAGCTTCTGGCGGAAGCCCGGCTGCCGCGCCCCCGGGAGATAGGTGTTCGCGGCCAGCTTCTGGTAGAGCAGCCAGGGCTTGTCGATGGGCGTCTCCTTGCCCAGGGAGACACAGGAGACAACCAGATTGGAGCCGGCGGCCTGGCTGAATATGGTGTTGAGCAGATGGGTCTTGCCCTCGCCGTAGCGCCCCGTATAGATCATGCCCCCGGAAGCGCCGCTCTCCCGCATGGCGTCCAGGCGCTCGCGGATGCGCCGGAGCATCCCGGGGCGGGCCTCAGAGAAATACTCCCCCACCGCCAGAGAGGGGACGCCGGAGCGCAGCGCCTCGATCACATGCCGCGCGTTAAAATCAGACACCGCGCCCGCCTCCTTCCACCATCTCGCGGTTGAGCAGATAGGGCAGCCCCACGCCGCCGTACCGGGCGCGCTCCCGCAGCCCCTCCGCTTCCTCTGCGGTAAGAGGCGCAAGCGCATAGCCCGCCCTTTGCAGCGCCCCCGCCAAGCGCTCCGACATGGCGCGGAGGGCCGCCTCGTCATATGCCTCGTCCGCATAGCGGTCCAGGTCGATGATATCCGCGAAGCGGTTGAAGCGGGTGCTGACGATCTCGTTCTGTATCCGCAGCCAGAGGGCCTGGTAGGACTTCATGCCGTAGTTCTCGTTGTCCATGAGCTCACGGTCAAAGCAGAGCAGGAACATCACGCAGCGCATACTGTCGATGTCATCAATGAGCTGGCGGATGCTCTCGTAGGTGTCCTCCCGCCGGAGCTTCGTGTAGCGCATGGCCTGGCCGGAGGCGCGGTTGAGCAGCACTTCCATGTCGTCAATGACCACGAACAGCCCCTTCCAGCCGCCCAGGCGGACGGTTTCCGCCAGGGAGCGGAGCAAATGCCGGGCGTTGTAGCGGGTGATGCCCGAGGGGGAGAGCCCCAGGGCCCGCAGTTGGGACAGCTTGACGCTCTTGTCCCCGTTGAGGTAGCCCAAAATCAGCTCCCGGCTGGATTTTTCCAGAATCGGGTGCCCCAAAATCCCGCCGGTCAGCAGGGAGCAGCAGGCGGCGAAGCAGTTGTCCAGCAGGGGATTCCGGGTGAAGAAGCGCCGCAGCGCGCCGCGGATCTCCCCCTTGGACAGGGCGTCGCCCTCGCCGTGCTCCAAAAGATAATCCAGAAAGCTCTGTTCCGCGCCGATTTCCGCCGGGTCGTAGCCCAGCTCCCGGACAATCTGCCAGGCGCATCCGGTGAGGACGCGCTCTATGTCGCAGTGCCGCAGGATCTCCAGATAGAGCTCCCGGAAATCGTGGAGCCAGACGTTCCGGGCGGAGAGGTTTACGGTGAGATAGCCCAAACCGGCGGCCTCCTCCGACAGGCAGCGGGCGAAGTGGGTTTTCCCGCTGCCGGGCCGGCCGGTGGCGAATTTGATTTTGCTGCCGCCCTCGGGGATGTAGCTTTCCAGGTAGTGAACGCGCAAAAAGTCCGTCAGGGAGTCCAGGCCGCAGGTGATTTCCCGCAGGAGCTCCCGGTCCTCCGGGGGACGGCCCTGCATCAGGCAATCGAAATCCCCGCGCCTGACGCCGTCCGGTTCTGCCATCGCGTCCCCCTCCTTAGCTCTCCGCGTCGCCGTTCAGCGGCCGAAGGGTGCTGATATAGGACTCCGTACCCGCGCGGCTGAGCACACGGATGCCGCTGCTGCCGTCCCGGCTGGTGCCGAAGGCGTACTGGACGCCGTTTTTATCGACCCAGCTCTGGGTTCCCGCGTCATAGAGCCGGGCCAGGTCGAAAGCGAAAGCCTGGGCGTCATACTCCTTCCGGGAGCGGGAGAGGGGGACCATGAGCTTATAGATCTTTGTCAGGGGCTGGTTGCTGCCGAAGCGGGCGCCGGATTTTTTGCAGGCCGTGTCGTAGGCCTCCGCCAGATCGTTCATGAAAGGCGCGGGCTTGAACGCCACGCTGTACAGCTTTTTCTGCCCCGCCTCAATCAGCCCCGCCACATAGGCCGGACGGGCGCTGGGGATTTTTTTCCGGTCCATCCAGACCTCCGCCGGGTGCTCCGCGTCGCCCAGAACACGGACCTTGTAGGGGAACATCTCGTAGACGCCCTTCTCCCCCCGCACGTCGATGCCCTTCTCCCCGCAGCAGTCCAGCAGCTGGCGGCTGAAATCCCCGCCGGCGAAATAGGACGGAACGTCAAAGGCGGTATATTCCCGGGAGAGTTCGGCGGACAGGGCGCTGAGGCGTTCGATCTCCTCTGAGAGGGAGGCCAGGGCTTTCCCGACTTCCGCCAGATTCCCGCTCTCCGTGTTCTTTTGAAGCGTCTTTTGCAGCCGCGTGACCGCGGCGGCGGAATCCTTCAGCCCCTTCTGCATCGGCTGGAGCCGGGACAAAAATTCCTCGTAATCTGCCATTTCCGCTTTTCCCCTTTCGTGGAATTGTAATTATTTGTTTCCGATATCGACAGTATACCCCATACTGCCCCGCTGTACAAGCTATTTTTTCCAGTTGCGGAAAAAAATTGCTTTGCTTAGGCCGGGGGCGCTGCCTTTTCCCCTTTGACGCAAAGTAACTGTTCGGATATCCCCGCTGCCTCGCAGAGTTCGCGCCCACAGGCGCGAATAAAGTCTAATCCATTATTTGCGGAAATCACATTTTCGCAAATAATCCTTCTCGCGAAGCGAGTGTGCCCTCTCCCGCAGGGCGCACTCGCGAAGCGCAGCCTTCTAACTGTTCAGAACCCTTCGGGTTCTGAACAGAGGTATTCCCCTCCCCCGAAGGGGGAGGGGAATACCGAAAAAGATAGATTTCTGTTTTGTTTTTACGCGCTTGCCTGCTTTGCCTCGGGGCGGGGCAGGATGCACTTGGCGGGGCAGACGGCGGCGCAGGTGCCGCAGCCGGTGCACTTTTCGTAGTCGATGACCGCCAGGTTGTTCTCCATATGGATGGCCTGGGAGGGGCATTTCCTCATGCACATGCCGCAGCCCAGGCAGCCGGCGGAGCACTTCGCCTTGACCGCGGGGCCCTTGTCGTGGCTGGAGCAGGAAATCCGCACCGGCACCTCCGCCGGGAGGATCGAGATGATGTGGTTCGGGCAGACCTTGGCGCAGGCGGAACAGCCGGTGCAGACCCGGGTGTCGACCCTCGCGATGCCCTTCGCGCCGATGTGGATGGCGTCGCTGGGGCAGGCGCGGGTGCAGTCGCCCAGGCCGATGCAGCCGAAGGTGCATTTCCCCTCGCCGCCGAAGGTGAGCTTCGCGGCGGCGCAGGTCTCAATGCCCACATAGTCCAGCTTCTTGCCCGTGGCGTCGCAGTCGCCGAGGCAGTTGACGTAGGCGTAGCTCTTGACCATCTCACCAGCGGAGCGGCCCAGGACATTGGCCACCTTCTCTGCCGTGGCAGCGCCGCCGGGGGCGCAGAGGGTCAGGGGTGTGTCCTCGTCGTTGACCATGGCGGCGGCGTAGCCGTCGCAGCCGGGGAAGCCGCAGCCGCCGCAGTTGGCGCCGGGCAGGCACTCCCGCACCAGCGGGATGCGCTCGTCCACCTGGACGGCCATGACCTTGCTGGCCACGCTGAGCATCACCGCGCAGATGACGCCGATCACCGCGACGACGATGACGGCGGTAACAATAGCTCCCATTGCTTCCGTCCTCCTTAACCGAAGATGTTGTCGATCACGCCGGTAAAGCCGAAGAACGCGACCGAGAGGATGGCGGCGGACACCAGGGTGATGGGCATCCCCTTGAAGGAGGCCGGCGCGTCGTTGTCCTCAATGCGCCCGCGCACCCCGGCAAACAGGACCATTGCCATCATAAAGCCGAGGCCCGCGCCCAGGGAGTAGGTCAGCGCCTGGGCGAAGGTGCTGCCGAAGGCGGCGGTGCCCATGTAGCTGTCCACGTTGTCGATGCAGACGCCCAAAATCGCGCAGTTGGTGGTGATCAGGGGCAGGTAGACGCCCAGGGAAGCGTGGAGGGAGGGGATGTAGCGTTTCAGCACGATCTCCACCAACTGCACCAGGGCCGCGATGACCAGGATGAACACGATGGTCTGCATGTAGCCCAGGCCGTTGGGGTTCAGCACAAAGTTCTGGATCGGGTAAGTCACCGCCGTAGCCAAGAGCATGACGAAGATGACGGCGGCGGACATGCCCACAGCGCTGTCCAGCTTTTTCGACACGCCCAAAAAGGGGCAGATGCCCAGAAACTGCTGCAATACGTAGTTTTCGATGAAAATCGCCGTCAGGACGATGGAGAAAAACAGCTTGATGCTCATTGCGCCACCGCTCCTTTCGCCTCAAGGGCGGCGTTGCGTCCGCCGCAGGCGGCAGCGGCGGGGCAGCCCTCGCAGCCAAATTCCTTTTTGGGCTTGTTGACGAAGAACTTGTTGACCGCCGCGATCAGGCAGCCGAACACGAAGAAGCCGCCGGGGGCCATGGTGAGGATGGAGATGTGGTTGTCCTTGAGCACGGGGATCTCCATGCCGAACCAGGTACCGTTGCCGAAGATCTCGCGGATGGAGGCCATGCAGAACAGGGTCAGCGTAAAGCCGATGCCCATGCCGATGGCGTCCAGGGCGGAGTCCACGACGGAGTTCTTGTTGGCGAAGGCCTCGGCGCGGCCCAGGATGATGCAGTTCACGACGATCAGTGGCAGGAACAGCCCCAGGGCGTCATAGACCGAGTAGGCGAAGGCGTGGAGCACCATCTGGACGATGGTGACGAAGGACGCGATCAGCACGATGTAGCAGGGGATGCGGACCTTGTCGGGGATGGTCTTTCTGAGGATGGAGACGAAGATATTCGAGCACAGCAGCACCGCCGTCGCCGCGGCGCCCATGCCGAAGGCGTTGGACGCCTGGGTGGTGGTCGCCAGCGTGGGGCAGGTGCCGAGGACCAGCACCAGGACGGGGTTCTCCTTGATGATGCCGTTGGTCAGGATGCCGACTTTGCTTTTTTCACTCATGGCGCTTGCCTCCTTTACTTCTGGATTGCCGCATACGCGTCGAACACCGCGCGCATGGAGTCGAAATAGTGGTTGGACGAGATGGTCGCGCCGGTGATGGCGTCCACCGTGTCCAGGGTGCCGGCGTTGATGCCGGTGAACTGCGCCCGCCAGGGCTCGTCTGCGGTCTTGGAGCCCATGCCGGGGGTCTCGGAGTGCTGCAGGGTCTTGGTGGCGATGATGCTGCCGTCCGGGCCGACGCTGGTGATGAGCTTCATGGTGCCCTTGCCGCCGTAGCCGTTGCCGTCGATCATAAACACATAGCCGCTGCCGTTGTTGGCCTCATAGACCGCCGTGACGACGCTGCCCTCGGGGATGGCCACCTGCGCCGTGATGTCGGTGAAGCCGCCGGCGTCGGGGAGCACCTCGTTCCGGGCCTGTTCGGCGATTTGGGCCTCGGTTTCCGCGATGATGGGGCTGGTCACGCCGTTGAGGTAGCCCAGAAGGGCCGCGCACACCAGGCAGATCAGGGTCAGCACCAGAATGGGCTGGACAAAATCAGCGTTCACGTTGCCTGTTTTGCTCATTGCTTCACACCTCCCAGCGGTTTGCTCATGGTCCACTTACTGATGTAGGGCGTCAGGATGTTCATCAGCAGAATCGAGAAGCTCACGCCCTCGGGGTAGCTGCCGAAGAAGCGGATCAGGCAGGTGATCAGGCCGCAGCCGATCCCGAACACGACGCGCCCGGCGCTGGTGGAGGGGGTGGTGGCGTAGTCCGTCGCCATGAAGATCGCGCCGAGGAACAGTCCGCCAGCGAAGATCTCCGCCGCCGCGAAGGACGCGCCGCCCTTCAGCAGGGACAGCACGAACACCGTGCAGATAAAGGCCACGGGGGTGTGCCAGGAGATGACCTTGCGGTAGATCAGATAGCAGCCGCCGATCAGCAGGGCCAGGGCGCTGGTCTCGCCCAGACTGCCGCCCACGGTGCCGAGGAACAGCCGCAGGATGGTATAGTCGCCGCCCAGGGCGCCGTCCTTTAAGTAACGCAGGGGGGTGGCCGTCGCCACGGCGTCCACGGTGGCGGGGGAATACCAGCTGCCCAGGCCTGCGGCAGGGTTGGTGGCCGCCGGGGCCCAGGTGGCCATGGCGCTGGAAAAGGCCAGGAACATCACGATGCGGCCCGTCATGGCCGGGTTGGCGAAGTTGTGGCCGATGCCGCCGAAGAGCTGCTTGACCACGACGATGGCCACGGCGCAGCCCACCAGCGCCTGCCAGAGGGGAATGCTCACCGGCAGGTTGAGCGCCAGGATCAGGCCGGTGACGGCGGCGGAGAGGTCGCCGATGGTGCTCGGGCGCTTGCAGATGCGTTCAAACACCAGCTCCAGGGCCACGCAGCAAACTACGCAGAAGGCTTCGACCAACAGGGCCCGGAAGCCGAAAATCAACACGCTTGCCACCACGGCGGGACACAGGGCGATCAGCACGTCCCGCATGATGGAGCGGGTGTCCTCCTTCGCCCGGATATGGGGCGAGATGGATACATACATCATTTCTTCCATTACGCGCTGGCCTCCTTCCCCGCCGCTTCCTTCGCGGCCTTCTTCTCCGCATCCGCCTTGAGCTTCGCGTTATATGCGTTGAGCACGCCCTTGGCGAGCTTGTTGGTCTGCACCAGGGGCCGTCTGGCCGGGCAAATGTAGCTGCAGCAGCCGCATTCCATGCACAGGTTGACCTTCAGCGCCTTCAAATCCTCCGGCTTGTTCATCTGGAAGGCCGTTTCGATGTCGGCGGGCATCAGGTGAAGCGGGCAGTGGGCGATGCACCGGCCGCATTTGATGCAGGGGGTGGGCTCAGGCAGCACCGCGTCCTTCGCGTTTAAGAACAGCAGGGCGTTGGTGTTCTTGATGACCACCTCGTCCAGGCCCGGCACGGCGATGCCCATCATGGGCCCGCCCATGATGATCTTTTTCGGGGGCTCCCTGAAGCCGCCGGTGAACTCCGCCACGTCCCGCAGGCTGGTTCCAATGGGGACAATGACGTTCTGCGGGTTTTTGATGGCGCTGCCGTCCACGGTCAGCACCTTCTCCACTAAGGGCATCCCGGTTTCGATGAACCTGACGATGGTGACCAGGGTGGTGGGGTTCACGACGATGCAGCCCACGTCCAGGGGCAGCTTGCCCTCGGGGACGACGCGCCCGGTGATGTTGTGGATCAGGACCTTTTCGCCGCCCTGGGGGTACATGGCCGGCAGGGGGTAGACGTCCACGCCGTCAATCCGCGCCGCCAGCTCCTTCAGCCGGGAGATGGCCTTGGGCTTGTTGTCCTCGATGCCGATCCAGACGTGCTCCGGCTTATAGTAGTCGTAGAGCATCCGCATACCTTTTACAAGGCGCTCGGAGTTGTCCAGCATCGTGCGGGTGTCGGCGGTGATGTAGGGCTCGCATTCCGCGCCGTTGACGCAGATGAAGTCCACCTTCGCCGGGTCGGCCTTGAGCTTGACGGCGGTGGGGAAGCCCGCGCCGCCCAGTCCCACGACGCCGCTGGCCGCGACAGCGTTGATGAAGCTGTCAAAGTCCGTGACCTCCGGGGCCTGCAGCCCCTCGAACAGCGTCTGTTCGCCGTCGCTCTCGATCACCACCGCGGGGCAGGTGCCGCCGTGGAACAGCAGCACGTCCTCGATTTTTTTGACGGTGCCGGAGACGCTGGCGAAGATCGGGCTGGACACAAAGCCGCCCGCCTCGCCGATCTTTTCGCCCACGGCCACCTTCTGGCCGGGCTTAACGATCGGGGTTGCGGGACGACCGATGTTCATGCTCATCGGGATCTTCACCACCGCCGGGGGCGGCATCCGTACCGGTTCCATGTCCGCCGTATTTTTGCGGTGGGGCGCATGGACGCCGGGCAAGAGCTTGATTCCCATGTTTCATCCTCCCCGCGGGCCGCGCGCTCTCTCACCGCGTCCCGCCTGATAATCTGCGCCGGCATTTATGTCCGGCCAATTACATACATCTTTGAATTATAGCAGACAAGGCGGGCAAAAGCAAGACGGGCTGTGAAAAAATCGTCGTTATTTCGATGCAATTCCGGGCTATGATAAGGGGCGATTCGACAGGAAGGGGGACGCGGGGTCATGGAACAGCTGCTCACGAGCGCGCCGCTGGCGGCGGATATCGCCGCGGCGACGGTGATTTTTTGCTGCGTCGTCCTCCGGGGCGGCCGGGGGCTGAGCCGCACGCTGCTCCCCATGGCCGCCACCATCGTGGCCGCGGCGGGGGCCATCGCCCTCACCGCCATCTACCGGGAGCGGGTGACCGAGCTGGTCTACCCCTGGCTGCGGGAACAGATACTGGGACGGATGGATCTGAGCACCATCCGCAGCCGGGTGTTCGAGGAAATCAGCTCCCAGCTCCAAAAGCTGCTGCCGGACCTCCTGAGCCGCTATGCCAGCTGGCTGGAGCTGGATGTGGAGGCTTTTGTGGCCCAGGCGCTGAAGGACGCGCCGTTTTCCACCGGCCAGCGCATCGCAGAGGAGGCTGTTTCCGCCCTGCTCCGGCCCGTCAGCGAGGAGCTGGTCAGCTCCGGGCTGCTGCTGCTTCTGTTTATCATACTGCGCCTGGCCCTGGGGGCGCTGGCCGCTGTCTCCGGCCTCGTGCCCGAGCTGCCCATCATTGGTTTTTTTGACCGGCTCTTAGGGGCGCTGGTGGGGGCGCTGGAATGCGCCGTCGTGTTCTGGCTGCTGTGCCATGTGCTGAAGGTCCTCGGCTTCGCGCCGGCGCTGCAGGTGTTGGAGCAGACGCGGATCTTGTCGAAATTTTTGTAACAGGATCCAGAATATACCCTTGACATAAGCCGGCTTTGATGCTATCTTTTAAAAGGCAAACCACCCCGGACAGTTGGGATGGTCCGGAGTGGCCGCGCTGGGGCAGAACCCAGACGGTTGCCACAGATACAATACTTACGTGACCGAGAGTTCAGCTCTCAAACCAGTGAGTCGCTCTGTTGCGCCAGGGCGGCTCACTTTTTGCGCGGATTGAACTTGTCCCATGCCTGTAAAAGAATCCATGCAATCGACACGATCCAAAACAATTCCTGCAAAGTGATTATGTACCTCACCCCCCTTTCGAGAAATATTTCCCGCGAGGGCTTCGTACATGCCTCCATTCCGCTCTCGCGGGATGTCAGACAACCGTCCTTAACCTCCACCATGTCTTTCGAGAGGGTGGTGGCTGGGTTCCTTAGCTACATTATAGCGACGAAAAATCATATGTCAACCGGTTCCTTTGTGCTCCTCCGGGGAAGAATGCCGAAATATCCCGGCGGTCATGCGGATTTTTTATGGTATTCTCCCTTGAAATATACAAATCATCGTGATAAAATTTCAACTTGTATTCTGACGAGGCTTATCCAGCGGGATATTTGATAATGACAAAGGAGAAACGCGCTATGGACATCGAAATCATCCGCAACCCCAACCCGGCCGAAAAACCCGCCGACGAGGGCAAGCTGGGCTTTGGCCGTGTGTTCACCGACCACATGTTCGTCATGGACTGGAATAAGGGAACCGGCTGGCACGACGCGAAAATCGTCCCCTTCGGAAATCTGAGCCTGCACCCGGCCTCCACCGTGCTGCACTACGGCTCCGAAATCTTCGAGGGCCTCAAGGCCTACCGCCAGGCCAACGGTAAGATCGTGCTGTTCCGCCCGCAGGAGAACATCGCCCGCATCAACCGCAGCGCCATCCGTATGGGTCTGCCCGAGCTCGACCCGGATTTCGCCCTCGAAGCGCTGAAAAAGCTGGTGGCGCTGGACGCGGACTGGGTGCCCCACGGCGAGGGCACGAGCCTGTACATCCGTCCCTTTATGTTCGGCGACGACGAGCATCTGGGCGTCCACGGCTCCCGGCATGTGCGCTATGTGGTGATCCTCTCCCCCTCCGGCAGCTACTACGCCGCCGGCATCAACCCCGTCGACATCATGATTGAGGACGCGGACGTCCGCGCCGTGCGCGGCGGCACCGGCGAGGCCAAATGCGGCGGCAACTACGGCGCCTCCGTCCGCGCCGGCGAGCGCGCCGAGGAGCGCGGTTACGCCCAGGTGCTCTGGCTGGACGGCGTGGAGCGCAAATACATCGAGGAAGTCGGGAGCATGAACATCATGTTCAAGATCAACGGGAAAATCTGCACCCCCGCCCTCAACGGCTCCATCCTCCCCGGCATTACCCGCAAGAGCATCTTAGAGCTGCTGCGCAGCCAGGGCATCGAGGCCGAGGAGCGGAAGATCAGCCTCGACGAGCTGACCGCCGCCGCCGAAAACGGCACTCTGGACGAGGCCTGGGGCTGCGGCACCGCCGCCGTCGTGTCCCCCGTAGGCCGTCTGGCCATCGGCGAGAAAATCTACACCATCAACGGCGGGAAAATCGGCCCCGTGACCCAGAAGCTCTACGACGAGCTCACCGGCATCCAGTGGGGCAAGCGCGACGACCCCTTCGGCTGGATCGTGCCCGTGGTGTGAGAAAAAGCCCTTCCGGTATTCCCTGAGCCGGATAACCGGAAAAGCATATTGCTTCCAAATCTTAGCAAATTCGCTGTCATTGCTCACCAGTCCGCGCTTTTCGCGAAGGCGAAAATGCAGTGGTGAAGGCAATCCCCCAATATAGGGGCTGGCGGTAAATGTTACGTACAAAAGGCTGTTGCAACTGATGGGGGGATTGCTTACACCAGTCTGAGGACTGGTATGCAATGACAGTGTTTTTATTTTTGTTCGCAAAAGCTGGCTCTTTTCACAGCCCCGGCGCAAGCGAAGCGAGCGCCGGGAGGGGTCTATAAAATCATTCAATGGTCAGGCATAGCTGTTCTGAATAGCTCTTCCGTTTTCTCGGATGTGGGCGCGGTTCGTCTGTAACATCCGCCAGATAATCCAAACTGGTATCAAAACAATATGCCAGCCGTATCAGATTGTCCAGGGGTATTTCTCTGACTCCTGCCTCATACTGCTCATATGTTTTCGCGTCAATACCCAGGAGTCCTGCCAAATGACCGAGTGACAACCCGCTGCTTTCCCGCAGGAATTTTAGATTTTCCATCATAGTTCTTCCTTTCTATATGTTATTATAACTAACATAAATAATAACATATAGTGTAACATTCGGGCAAGATAAAATTATCTTCAAGGAGATGATTTTATGCCAAAGGAAAAGCTTATCCTTCACCCGAAGCGTCCCAAGGGAGAAGATGGATATAAGACCTTTTCCATCCGAATTAAGGATGAAACCGTAGAAAAGTTAGAAGATATCTGCCGGAAAACCGGATACAGCAGAAATGAACTCATATCAGTTTTCATTGATTACGCGATAGAAAACAGTGAAATTGCCCATGCTTAAAGGCGTATCTACGCCATGGTCAGGGGAGTTTCGCCGCCAGA
>JAFUVO010000059.1 GCA_017477525.1 Oscillospiraceae bacterium
CGTTCTTGAAGCTGGTCTCCAGCGTGACCTCGCCGGGGGCCTTCTTGTAGGAAATCGTCACAAGTTCAATAATTTTCGCTTCCAGTTCTTTGCGGTCCATGATATTACCTCCAACTGTTTTAGGCTCTTATGCCTAAGAGTTTTCGCATGATGGCAAACTTTCATTTTTGCGCTTTACGATGCAAGGCGGTTTGAAAGGCTCCTCCGCCACCGGCGGGGGAGCTGTCAGGCGAAATCGTCGCATACTGCGCCTCCCGCTTCCAGCGGGTCAGGCTCTTACTCCTCCACCAGGTCAAACACGACGGTTTTGAACCCGTCCCGCTGGTAGATGGCGGCTTTGACGTCGACGGGCAGCTTATCCTGCAGCTCGTTGCGCTTTTTCTTGTTGATGCCGCGGACGACGCCGTTGAGGCGGCTGCCCTCCTCCAGCTCGATCTCGCCGTAGGCGAATTTGCCCATGGCCTTGTATTCCGGCTTCATGCTCAGGGCGGCGGGCATGACGATGGAGTGCATCTTCGCCTTGCCGCTGATCTCCACCCATTCCATGTCCCAGCAGCCGCAGGAGTTGCAGGCGTAGACCGGCGGGAACTCCACCGCGCCGCATTTGGTACACTTTTTGCCGGTGATTTTCCCCTCTTCCAGGTTGTCGTAGAACTTCTGTACGACCTTTTCCAGTTCAATGGCCATTGTTCGCTCCTCCTCAGTCCGCCGTCCGGATGATGTAGGTGCAGATATTCTGCGCCCCGCCGTAGCCGCGCAGCATCGCGGTCTTGGGGATCTTCTTCACCTGGCCCTCGCCGGCCTCGCCGCGCATCTGGCGCACACACTCATACAGGTCCGCCAGTCCGGAGGCCGCGTGGGCGTGGCCGAAGGAGGTGCGCCCGCCGTTGGTGTTGATGGGCTTGTCCCCGTCGTAGGCCGTGCGCCCGGCGCAGATATACTTCCAGCCCTCGCCGTAGGGCAGGTAGCCCGCGATCTCGGCGGCCACTAGGTGGGAGGTGATGATGAAGTCGTTGGCGTAGAAGATGTCGATATCCTCGCCGCTCAGGCCGGTGAGCTCGTAGACCTGGCGCACGGCTTCCTCCGTGGCCCGGACCTCGAAGTGGGGGGTCGTGGCCTCGCAGCAGGCCGCGCCCACGCCCAGGACCTCGATGGGCTTGTGGGACTTGTTGCCCATGTACTTGTCGACCAGCTCCGTGGCGCAGACCACCACCGCCGCCGCGCCGTCGCACTTCAGCTCCAGGCCGCCGGCCCGGAGGAAGTCGCCCATGCGGGGGTTGTAGGGGGAGCGCATGTAGTCCATCACGTTGTCGAAGCCGGCTTCCTTCGCGATGTCCTCATAGGGACGGCGCTCGATGGCCAGGGGGTTCTTCGAGGCGTTGCGCCGGTTGTTGATGCACATCCAGTTCAGGGTGTCGTCCATCTCCTGGTCCGTCAGGCCGCGGGTGCGCTTGTACCACTCCGCCGCGTCGTCGTAGATCAGCTCCTGGCCCGCCATCAGGCTGCGGGTGTAGGGCCTCTCATAGAGCCACGCGGTGGTCTGGAGGAATTTCTCCATGGTCATCTTCTCCCGCTTGTAGGGGTGGTTCCCCACCGCCAGGGAGTCGCCGAACTCCACGCAGCCGGAGAGCACGCAGTCATATTTGCCCGAGGCGACGGCGTTGACCGCCTCCTCAATGGCGTAATAACCGGTGCAGCAGGCCTCGCTGTGGTGGATGGACGCCTTGCCCTTCATGCCGAACCAGTTGGTGACGTGGACATTGGGGGTCAGGTAGTTCGAGCCGTTGAGGGGGCTGGCCTCGCCGTGGAAGTAAAAATCGACGTTCTGCGGGTTGACGCCCGCGTCCTCCATGGCCTTCAGCGCGGCATAGCCGAACATCTCTCCCTCGGTCAGGCCGTTGGTCTCCTCCCGGTCCACCGTGTACATGAAGGGTGTGCAGCCGACGCCGATGATGCTCACGCCGCGTTTGTAAGGGTGCAGCTTTGTCTGATTCACGTTCCTTCTCCGCCTTCCTTTCTCCTTGGTGCTTTCCCGCGCCGGGGGGCTGTGGCGCGTCCCCGCCGCGTCCGCTTTTTCGTTGTTCTACACAATTCCTGTGTTGATTCTATCATAACAATATGTTAAAATCAATACCATCAGCAAAAAGAAAAAATAAGTTGCATAAGCAATTTTTCGGCATGAAAAGTTGCTTTTTCGCCGAAACGGCCCGAAAAAACTCAGAGGTGGAACAGCCATGAACCAACACGATCCCCGTGTCGTCAAGACGCTGCGGCAGATCGACGCATCGCTTTTGTCGAACATCGCCGCGCATCCCTTCCGCGAGATCACCATCGCCATGCTCTGCTCCGGCGCGCTGGTCAACAAGACCACCTTCTACAAGTATTACACCGACAAATACGACTGCCTGAACCGCTACCTGGACCGGACGCTGGCGGAGTTCCGGGCGCAGCTCAAGGTGGATTTTGTGCTGGCCGCGCCGGAGAAGATCGACGATCCCGTCTACCAGCGCTCGTTCCAGCGCGTGGCGGAGTTCATGTACGAGCGCCGGCGGGAATACCTGACCCTCTGGCACGCGGAGATCGGCCGCCCCTTTTACAACGAGATGTGCGACACGCTCTACGAGGCCATCCTCAGCGCCGCCGCCGGGGAGGGGGAGGCCAGCGGGAAGGACTGGGCGAACATCGTGCTCTATTCCCGCCTGTTCTCGGTCCACGCCATGGCGCTGTTCCACTGGTGGTTCGATTTTGAGGACACCGTCGGCCTTCAGGACGTGCTGCGGCTGATGACCGGAAATATGGCCTACGGGCTGTTCAAAACCTTCAAGAAGAAGAGCGAGGGATAAAAACATGATCCATGCAACATACAAATTCTACTCCACCACCCTGGGGCGCATGACGGGCTTTCACGCCATCCTGCCCCGGCCCCAGAGCCTGTTCCAGCGGATGGACCGGGAGGAAGCGCCGGAGAAGCACAAGAAAAGCCTCTGGTTTTTCCACGGCGTAGGGGACTGCGGGGAGGACGTGCTGCTGCACACCCACATCGGCGACCTGGCCGACGAACGGGATATCGCCGTGATTTTGCCGGACATCGAAAACTCCTTCCTGCTGGACACGGGCCCCTATATGCGCTATGAGAGCTATTTTCTGGAAGAGCTTCTTCCGATGGCGGAAGAAATCTTGCCCCTCTCCCCCCGGCGGGAGGACCGCTATATCGGCGGCATCTCGATGGGCGGCTACGCCGCCTGCCGCATGGGGTTGCTGCGCCCGGAAAAGTTCTCCCGCGTCGCCGCCCTCTCCCCGGCTCTCGATATGCGCTTCACCTTCCGCTACGCCCGGGTCTGCCAGATCGCCCTGCCCCCGGCCTTTTCGCTGAAAACCGACCTGGCCGCCCACCCGGACTGGGACGTCATGGACCTGCTGGAACAAACCGACCCCGCCGCCGCCCCCGCCTTCTGGCTGACCTGCGGCGACCGGGATCTGCTGCGCGACGGCGCGTCGGCCTTCGCCGCCCGGGCTTCGGAAAGGGGAGTCCCCGCCGCCTTCGCTGCCGCGCCGGGGGAGCACGACTGGGCATTCTGGAGGCGGAGCATTGACGGGGCGTTTGACTTTCTCACCGGTCAACAGTGACAAATTTTCAAAAATAAAAAGATTAGAGATTGACAATCTGACCATAGGCCGTTAAAATAAACAACAGATTACCGTGGAATCGTCGGCTATTCCGGGAGGGAGGCGCCGGCGCTCCCGCAAAAAACAAGGAGGAATGCCCTATGAGCCTGAGACAGGAAATCTTCGACAAGCTGGTGGAGCGCGCCGCGCCCCTGTTCGGCAAGAAGCCCGAGGAGCTGAGCGAGGCGACCCGTTTTACGGAGGATTGCAGCGCAAAGTCGACCCAGATCACCCAGATCACCACCTTCTTAGAGGACGAATTTGACACGGAAATCCCCTTCATGAACTTCCGCCGCCAGAAGACCTTCGGCGAGGCCGTGACCTTTGTCCTGGTGGAGTGCCTGGGCGAGAGCGACGAGGATGACGGCGACGCCGCCCCCGCTGCCGCACCGGTCCCCGAAGCCGCTGCCGCTCCCGCCCCCGTGGCGGTTCCCGTGGAGGCCCCCGCCGCGGCCAAGAGCGACCACGACGACGAGCTGGCCCTGCGCGAGCGCTTCACCCTGAAGGAGGTTTTCCAGGGCGAGGAGATCGAGGCCATCTACATGGTGGCGCGGAAGCCCACCTCCATCGACACCAGCGTCGACCTTTCCGCCAGCGAGGACCCGATGGCCCGCATGGGCCAGGGCTTCTGCCCCGCCTTCAACCAGCGCACCTACGAGGCCGCGCCCGGCGTCATGTGCGACCAGGACGTCCCGGTCAAGATGCGCGACGGCGTCACGATTTACACCGACATTTTCCGCCCGGCGGACACCAGCCAGAAGTACCCGGTCATCGTCTCCTGGAGCTGGTTCGGCAAGCGCCCCGGCGAGGGCATGAGCGAGTGGCAGATCATGGGCGTCCCGCCCCACACTGTCTCGAAGCTGGCCAAGTTTGAGTCCCCCGACCCGCTGTACTGGTGCTACAACGGCTACGCCGTCGCCAACGTCGACGTGCGCGGCGCGGGCCACAGCGAGGGCAACGTCCACATGTTCACCCACCAGGACCGGGAGGACGGCTATGACTTCGTGGAGTGGTGCGCCGAGCAGTGGTGGTGCAACGGCAACGTGGGCATGACCGGCAACTCCGGCGTCGCCATGCACCAGTGGGGCATCGCCTCCATGCAGCCGCCCCACCTGAAGTGCATCGCCCCCTGGGAGTCCACCACGGACCTGTACCGTGAGAGCTTCTTCGAGGGCGGCGTCCCGGCCCTGAGCTTCAACAAGTTCATCTCCGCCCAGGTCACCGGCACCGGCGGCGTCGACAGCCAGGTCGACATGGCCATCAAATATCCCCTGATGAACGGCTATTGGGCGGACAAGATCCCCGATTTCACAAAGGTTGTCTGCCCGGTCTACCAGACCGCGGGTTATTCCCACTTCCATCTGCGCGGCTCCATCAACGCCTTCCGCCGCTGCCGCAGCAAGCTGAAATGGCTCCGCGCCCACCGCGACTTTGAGTGGCCCGACACCTACGATCCGGACAACCTCGAGGACCTCAAGCGCTTCTATGACCGCTACCTCAAGGGCATCCACAACGGCTGGGAGATGACCCCGCGGGTGCGCATCGACGTCATGGACGCCTACGACTGCGACTACCAGGTCCGCCGCGCCGAGAAGGAGTTCCCCCTCAAGCGCACGGAGTACAAGAAGTTCTACCTCGACGCCTCCGACCCGAAGAACCTGACCATGCGCGACGCCCCCGTCGCCGCCGAGAGCCATGTCTCCTATGACGGCAACACCGGCGAGGCCGAGTTCGACATGGTGTTCAACGAGGATACGGAGCTGACCGGCTTCATGTACCTGCACCTGTTTGTCGCCGCCGAGAGCTACAACGACATGGATATGTTCATCAACATCCAGAAGGCCGACGCCGACGGCAAGTGGATCCCCTGGTACACCCTGGACGAGCCGCACCCCGGCGCCTGGGGCAAGTGCCGCGTTTCCGCCCGCGAGATCGACGAGAAGCTCAGCTACAAGGTCAACGGCCAGATGGTCGAGCCCGTGCAGTCCAACCGCCGTGTGCTGAAGGTGCAGCCGGGCGAGATCGTCCCCGTCGACATCCGCATCGTCCCCTCCTCCCGCGTCTGGCACAAGGGCGAAAAGCTGCGCATCCAGATCGCCGGCCGCTACATCCGCGAGGGCTGGTTCGAGCCGCTGGCCTGGGACACCGACAACCACGGCAACCAGCTCATTTACACCGGCGGAAAGTACGAGTCCTTCATCCAGGTCCCCGTCATCCCGCCGAGATACAAGGCCGGCGATTACGTCGCCCGGTAAGAATTTAGCTTATCTCTCCCCCGCGGGGGAGAGATAACGCGAAAAAGGGATGCGAAGGAGGAGGCGGCATGGTCTTGGGCATCGGCGTGGATGTGCTGGATATCCGCCGCCTTGCCCCGGAAAACCTCCGGGAGGACGACCCCTTTATAAAAAGGGTGTTCACCCCCCGCGAAATCGCCCAGGCCCGCGCCTCCGGCGACGCGTCGGACTATTACGCCCGCTGCTTCTCCGGGAAGGAGGCGGTGTTCAAGGCCGTCAAGTGCTCCCCCGACGGTGTGCGCGGGACCGACGCGGAAATCCTCACGGACGGGGAGGGCTTTCCCGCCTGTACGCTCCACGGGGCGCTGCTGCGCCGCGCGGAGGCGAAGGGCGGGACAAAAATGCACGTCTCCATCTGCCGCGAAGGCGGCATGATCGCCGCCTTCGCGGTGCTGGAAGCATAAAGAAGATAAAGCTGTTGTCCCCGCCCTCCGGGCGGGGACAACATGAGACTATTTCCAGAAAGGAGCTGATTCCGATGAGCCTGATCGACGAGCTGATCGCGAAAGCGAAGCAGCATCCGAAAAAAATCGGCCTGCCGGAGTGCGAGGCCGACAAGACCCTCCTGGCCGCCCGCCGGGTGCTGGACGAGGGCATCGGCTATCCCGTGCTGGTGAACGACCCCGCCGTCATCGCGGAGACCGCCGCGCGGGTGGGCGTTTCGACCGAGGGCATGACGATTATCGACACCACCGACGAGGCCTGCCGGGACGCCATCGTGGCCCGCTATATGGGCTATGGCAAGCTGGTCCTCTCCGAAAAGGGCGCGAAGCGCAAGATGAAAAACCCGATGTACTACGCCATGATTTTAGAGGCCGTGGGCGAGGTGGACGCGGTGTTCTGCGGCCACGTCAACACCACCGGCGACGTGCTGATCGCGGCGCAGCAGTGCATCGGGATGCAGGACGGCGTTGACGTGCCGTCCATCTTCGCCCTGACGGATATCCCGAACTTCCGGGGCAGCGAGGGCAATATCATCGCCATGGCCGACTGCGGCCTGAACCAGGAGCCCAGCGCGGAGGAGCTGGCGAGCATCGCCATCGCCACCTGCGACAACGTCCGGGCCATGATGGGCTGGGAGCCGCGCTGCGCGTTTTTGAGCTTTTCCACCTGCGGCAGCGGCAGCGCCCCCAGCGTGGACCGGGTGACCGAGGCCATCAAAACCGTCCGGGAGCGCCGCCCCGACCTCAAGGTCGACGGCGAGTTCCAGCTCGACGCGGCATTGCGCCCCGAGGTGGCGGCGAAGAAGGTGCCCCACGAAAGCGAAGTGGCCGGCAAGGCCAACATCCTGATCTTCCCGGACCTCAACGCCGCCAACATCGGCATCAAGATGGTCCAGCTCTTTGCAGGCGGCAAGGGCTACGGCCACACCCTCAGCGGCTTTGCCCGCCCGGTGGCGGATTCCTCCCGCGGCGCCAGCGTGGAGGAGATCGTGGGCGACATCGCCATGGTGGCGATTGCCGCCGATCAATGACAAGGAGACATAGCGTACATGGGATATAAAATCTTCACCCTCAGCCCCGGCTCCACCTCCACAAAATTAGCGGTGTTTGAGGACGATAAGCAGCTTTTCAAGGCCAACGTGCGCCACGACCCCGACAAATTAAAGACCTTCAAGCGCGTCAGTGAGCAGAAGCCCTACCGCGTGGAGACGATTTTGGACGAGCTCAAGGCCGCCGGCATCGACATCGCGGACATGGACGCTTTCGCGGCCTACTCCGGCGGGCTGGTCAGCACCCCCGGCGGCATCTTCCCGGTCAACGACAAGATTCTCGAAGATTGCACCTCCGGCCGCCTGATGGAGCACCCGGCGATTTTGGGCGCGCAGATCATCGGCGATTTCGCCGGGCGCACCGGCAAGCCCGCCTATCTGGTGAACCCGCCCGACGTCGATGAGTTCGAGGACGTGGCCCGCATCACCGGCCTCAAGGGCGTCTACCGCGAGAGCCATGTGCATGTGCTCAACCAGAAGGAGGTCGCCATGCGCGCCGCCGCCTCCCTGGGCAAGAAGTACGAGGAGGGCAACTTCATCGTCTGCCATGTGGGCGGCGGGCTGTCCATCACCGCCCAGAAGCAGGGGCGCATCGTGGACGGCAACGACGTCCTCAACGGCTCCGGCCCCATCTCCCCCAACCGCTCCGGCACCGTGCCGCTGCTGCCCGTGGTCAAGATGTGCTACTCGGGCAAGTACACGCTGGACGAGATGAAGGCGAAGATCTCCAAGACCGGCGGCCTGGCCTCCCTGCTGGGCACCGACGACACGATGGAGATCGGGCGGCGGATCAAGGACGGCGACAAGTGGGCCGAGCTGGTGTACAAAGCCTTCGCCTACCACCTGGCCAAGGAGATCGGCGCTTACGCGGCGGTGCTCCAGGGCAAGGTCGACGCCATCGTCATGACCGGCGGCGTCAGCAACGACGAGAGCTTTATCGCCCGGGTCAAGGAGTACGCCGGCTGGATCGCCCCGATGATCGTCTACGGCGGCGACTTTGAGATGGAGGCCCTGGCCTCCGGCGCGGTCCGCGCCCTCAGCGGGGCCGAGGCCACGAAGGAGTATACCGGCGTCCCCGTGTGGAGCGGCTTTGATTTTGAGCCGAAGGAATAATTTTGCGGAACCCTCTGGGTTCTGCAAAATTAAAAAACGATAGTAGGAGGATCGCGTATGAAAATTCTTGGCCTTTCCTGCGGTACGAGGAACGGTAACAACGACACCATGTGCCGCGTCGCCCTGGAGGCCGCCCGGGAAGAGGGCGCCGAGATCGAATTTATCCACGTCTTTGACTGGGATATCAAATACTGCACGGGCTGCGTGGCATGTTCCCGCGGCCTGGTCATGGGCAAGGGCATGGTCTGTACCGTGAAGGACGACTACGCCGCCCTGTTCGACAAGATGGCGGAGGCAGACGGCGTTTTGATCGTGGACCCGATCTACGAGTCCGGCGGCTCCGGCCTCTTCCACGTCCTCTGCGACCGCATGGGCCCCGGCCACGACATGGGCATGCTGCTCATGGCGGACGGCAAGCTCAAGGAGCAGGGCAAGCCCGGCCTGGACCCGAAGTACCTCAAGAAGAAAGCCATTTCCTTCGTCGGCATCGGCGGCAGCGACTGGGCCGTCCGCGTGGAGACCGACCACGCCATGCTGGCCATGAGCCCGGCCTGGACCGTCATCAATAACGAATTCTTCTCCTGGTGCAAGGACGTCATCATGCAGGACGACAAGGTGGAGCGCATGAAGGAGATCGGACGCAACCTGGCCCGCGCCGCGGCGGACATTGAGAACGCCAAGTGGATGGGCGCGCCCGGCGCCTGCCCCCACTGCCAGGGCAACAACTTCTACATCTTCCCCGGCACGACCCACTGCGTCTGCGAGCTCTGCGGCCTGGAGGGCACGCTGGAAATCGTGGACGGCGCGTTCAAGTTCAAATTCGACCCCGCCGACGAGCACAAGGCCCACGACACCCTCTCCGGCAAAAAGCTCCACGGCGACGATATCTTTGAGAACGAGGGCCGCCTGATGAACCTGTTCAAGGACCCCGAGTTCCAGGCCCGGAAAAAGCACTACACCGAGGTCGTAGCCCCCACCCCCTCGCCCTCGAAAAAGCAAAAATCCGCAATGGGGCTGTGAAAAAAGTCCAATGAAAAACAAAGAGCACTTTCAAGTCACAAGGGCTTG
This sequence comes from Oscillospiraceae bacterium, assembly GCA_017477525.1. GTDB lineage: Bacteria > Bacillota > Clostridia > Oscillospirales > Oscillospiraceae > RGIG7114. Next base: position 9,634 of record JAFUVO010000059.1, read on the forward strand.
GAAGCGCTCTTTGTTTTTGGTATAATTATCTTGCAATGAAAAACCATACCGAAAGATATTATAACC
>JAFUVO010000139.1 GCA_017477525.1 Oscillospiraceae bacterium
CTACCTGCTGACCCAGGTGTTCCCGGCTTTCTGAGAGGTGCGCGTATGAACATTTCGCTTTTGGGTTCCACCGGCTCCATCGGCAGACAGACCCTGGAGGTGGTGGACCTGCACCCGGAGCAGTTCCGGGTGTGCGCCATAACGGCCAATGCCAGCGTGGAGCTGCTGGAGCAGCAGGCCAGAAAGTACAGGCCCGCCCTTGCCGTGGCCTATGACGAAAAGGCCGCAGAGGATCTGCGCATTCGGCTCCGGGACACGGACGTGGCCGTGGAGACGGGCATGGAGGGCTTGCTCCACGCCGCCGCTCTGGAGCAGGCGGATACGGTGGTCACCGCCGTGGTAGGCATGGTGGGGCTGCGGCCCACCCTTGCCGCCGTCGACGCGAAAAAACGCATCGCCCTGGCCAACAAGGAGACCCTGGTCTGCGCCGGGGAGCTGGTCATGGCCCGGGCCGGGGAAAAGGGCGCGGAGATCATCCCCGTCGACTCCGAGCACTCGGCAATTTTCCAGGCCCTGGGGGGCCGCCTGGGCTCGCCCTATTTGAAACGCATCCTGCTGACCGCCTCCGGCGGGCCCTTCCGGGGCCTGACGCGGGCGGAGACTTACCGCAAGACCCCGGCGGAGGCCGTTGCCCACCCAAATTGGAGCATGGGCGCGAAAATCAGCGTCGATTCCGCGACGATGATGAACAAGGGCCTGGAATTTATCGAGGCAATGCGCCTGTTCGGCGTGGGGCCGGAGCAGATCACCGTGCTCATCCACCCCCAGAGCGTGGTCCACTCTGCGGTGGAGTTTTGCGACGGCAGCGTGGTGGCGCAGTTGGCGGTCCCGGACATGGAGCTGCCCATCCAGTACGCCCTGACCTACCCCGAACGCGCCCCCTCCCTGGGGGAGCCGCTGGACCTGTTCTCCGCCGGGGCGCTGAGCTTTTCGCGGCCCGATTTGGAGAACACCCCCTGCCTGGCACTGGCGATGGACGCGGCAAAGCGCGGGGGGACGGCCCCGGCCCTGCTCTCCGCCGCCAACGAGGCGGCGGTGGCGCTGTTCCTGTCCGGGCGCATCCCCTTCGGAAAAATCTATGAATGTGTTGCCGGGGCTTTGGACAGCATAAAGATAACACAGCGCCCCTCGCTGGAGGAAATCATAGAGGCCGACGGGAGGGCGCGGGAATTTGTAGCGGCGAGGTGTTGAATGTATATTGTTCTTGCGATTATCGCCTTCGGCGTACTCATCGCGGTACACGAGCTGGGCCATTTTATGGTGGCGAAGGCCTTCGATGTCAAAGTGAACGAGTTTTCCCTCGGCATGGGGCCGGCGATTCTGAAAAAGCAGGGGAAGGAGACGCTGTATTCCCTGCGCCTGCTCCCCATCGGCGGCTTCTGCGCCATGGAGGGGGAGGACGAGGAGACCGGCGACCCCCGGGCCTTCACGGCGAAGCCCGCCTGGCAGCGGGTCCTGATCCTCTGCGCCGGGGCGGCGATGAATTTCCTGCTGGGCTTTGTGCTGGTGCTCTCCATCGCCCACAACGCCGCCTTCGCGGAACCCATCATCTCCGGTTTTATGGACGGCTGCCCCTACGAGGGGGCGGAGGCCATGCTGAAGGGGGACCGCATTTACAGCATTGACGGCCATCGGACGTATTTCACCACCGATATCAGCGAATACCTGGGCAGGGGCGGCGACGAGCACGATATTGTCCTGGTCCGGGACGGCCACCGGGTCACGCTGCGGGATTTTTCCATGCCGCTGGTGGCCTACACCCAGTCCGACGGCAGTGTGCTCATGCGCTACGGCCTCTACTTCGCGCCCCGGGAGGACGGTTTCCTGGCCAATGCGCGCTATGCCTGGTATGAATGCCTGGAATTTGTGCGCCTGGTCTGGCGCTCCCTGGGCGACCTCGTGACCGGGGCCGTCGCGGTGAAGGAGGTCAGCGGGGCTGTGGGCGTGGTGGATTACGTCAACCAGGTCGCCACGGAGGCGGAGACAACGGAGGAGGCCGCCTTCGACTTCGTGTATATCTTCGCGCTGATCGCCGTGAACCTGGCGGTGATGAACATGCTGCCCTTCCCGGCCCTGGACGGCGGGCGGGTGTTCTTCACCATCGTCACCGGCGCCATCGGAGCGGTGCTCCACCGCAAAATCAGCCTCAAAGCCGAGGGCTATATCCACACCGCCGGCTTCGTCCTGCTCATGGGCCTGATGGTGCTGGTGCTGTTCAACGACGTGATAAAGATCATCGCGCGGTAAGAAACATGAAAAATCCCCGCCCGTGAGGGCGGGGACGTTTTTTCTGCTGCGCCGGTTTGTTCACGCGAAACCAAAGCCGCGCCCTCCCCGCCGGATGACGGCGGGGAGGGCGCGTTTTTTTCACCGGTTCAGCAGCCAGGTCGCGAAGTTGAGGTACGTGGCGAAGGCCAGCCAGACGAGGTAGGGGATTTGGAGTTTTCCCGCGCCGGTGACGGCCCGCTCGAAGCGCACCGCCATCAGGGCCACGAGGGCGATCAAAAACAGCAGCCAGAAGAAGCTCAGCAGCAGCGCCCCAAAGCTGAAATAGAAAATGGTCCACAGGAAGTTGACGACCAGCTGGGTCGCCCAGATGAACAGCGCGTCGCCGGCGGCGGCGCCGCCGTAGAGCTGCACCCGGGCGGCGGAGATCCCCATCAGGACATACAGAATGGTCCAGACCACGAAAAACACCCAGCCCGGCGGGCTCAGCGGGGGCTGGACGAGGGAGGGGTCGTCGAATTTTCCGGCGTTGATCCAGGCCGACAGCCCCCCGACGGCCAATGGGACCGCTATCGCGACAAGGTATGTCAGTATCTTGTTGGTTTTTCCTTTCAATTTACATCACCCACTGTAGCTTATGCGCCGCAGTGGGCTTGTATTCATTTTCAGAGCAGTTCCAGATTTTTCATGCAGGCGCGCAGCATCTCCCGGTTGCCGCCCTCCATGTCCACCAGGGGGAGGCGCAGCAGGCCGCTGTCCCGGCCCGCCAGAGCCATCGCCGCCTTGATGGGGATGGGGTTCGTCTCCGCGAAGAGCAGCCGGTAGAGCGGAGCGTAGCGGGCATAGAGCTCACGGGCCGCGTGGAAATCCCCGCCCAGGCAGAGCCGGCACAGCTCCGCCACCACCCCCGGCACCAGGTTGGCTGCGGCGGAAATGACGCCGGCGGCCCCCATGGCCATCATCGGGATGAGGCAGTCGTCATTCCCGCACCAGAGGTTGAGCTTCTCCCGGCACTCCGAGGCGACGCAGGCGATCAGGGAAAAATCCCCGGAGGCCTCCTTGACGCCGTTGATGTTCGGGTGGCGGGACAGGGCCTTGTAGTTCTCCGCGCTGATGGACAGCACCGTCCGGGAGGGGACGTTGTAGAGGATGAGCGGTATCGCCGCCCCGTCCGCCACGGTGTGGAAATGCCGCAGCAGCCCCCGCTGGCTGGTCTTGTTGTAGTAGGGCGGCGACATCAGCACCGCGTCCGCACCCGCCCTCTGGGCAAAAAGGGCCTTGCGGAGGCAGTCCGCCGTATTGTTCCCGCCCACGCCGGCGATCACCTTCATCCCGCCGGCGCAGTGCTGAACGCAGAGGTCCACGAGCGCTTCGTACTCGTGGACCTCTAATGTGGCATGTTCCCCCGTGGTCCCCGCCACGACCACAGCGGATGTGCCGCCGTCGCGCTGGAAGTCCAGGAGCTGTTTCATTCGTGTGCCATCGACTCCGTCTTCGCAAAAGGGCGTGATCAACGCCGCGCAGGAGCCGGTAAACACCGGGGTTTTCAAAAAGGAACCTCCTAACCCGCATGAAATAATTAGAACACGTTTCTTACCCTGAAGGTGCACAAATCATAGGAACTTTATCCTCCCCCAAGGGGGAGGATAATAAATCTTTAGATATATCCCTGCGCGCAGAGCAGCTCCGCTGTCTCGACGCCGCCGCCGGCCGCGCCCAGGAGGGTGTTGTGGCTCAGGCTGACAAATTTGTAGTCGTACTGCGTGTCCTCCCGCAGCCGCCCGATGGAAACGCCCATGCCGCCCTCCAGGCCCCGGTCCAGCCGCGTCTGGGGCCGGTTGTCCTCGGAGAAGTAGTTGAGGAACTGCTTCGGCGCGGAGGGCAGCTTCAGCTCGTGGGTGATGCCCGCGTAGTTTTTCCAGCGTTCCAAAATCTCCTCCTTCGAGGGCTTGTTGGCAAAGCGCACGAACACCGCCGCCATGTGGCCGTTGCTCACCGGAACCCGGAGGCACTGGGCCGTGAAGGCCGGGGAAGAGGCGGGCTTGATGACGCCGTCCTCGAGCGCACCCCAGACCTTCAAGGGCTCCCGCTCGCTCTTCTCCTCCTCGCCGCCGATGTAGGGAATCACGTTGTCCACCATCTCCGGCCAGGTTTTGAAGGTCTTGCCCGCGCCGGAGATCGCCTGGTAGGTGCAGGCCAGCACCTCCGTGATGCCGAAGTCCCGCAGCGGGCTCAGGGCGGGCACGTAGCTCATGATCGAGCAGTTCGACTTTACGGCGATGAAGCCGCGCTTCGTCCCCAGGCGTTTGCGCTGGAACTCAATGACCGCGATGTGCTCCGGGTTGACCTCGGGGATCACCATGGGCACGTCCGGCGTCCAGCGGTTGGCGCTGTTGTTGGAGACTACGGGGCACTCCAGCTTCGCGTATGCCTCCTCCAGGGCAAGAATCTCGTCCTTCTTCATGTCCACGGCGCAGAACACAAAATCCACCGAGGCGGCGATCTTCTCCTTGTCGGCGGAGGCGTCCAGCACCACCATGTCCTTGTACCGGGCAGGGAAGGGCTCTTCCAGGGCCCAGCGGCTGCCCGCCGCTTCCTCGTAGGTCTTTCCGGCGCTGGCCGCGCTGGCCGCGACAGCCTCCAGCTCAAACCACGGATGCTTCTCGATCAGGGATACAAAACGCTGCCCCACCATCCCCGTCGCGCCAATGACGCCAACCTTATATTTTTTCATCGCTTTTCCTTTCCGGCAGTGATGCCTTTATATTCTATGCCGCGGTGCGCCAAAATGTGACTTCCGCGAAAAAAACCGAAAATGCTTGCTTCTTTCGCTGTTTTCGTATATAATCCCATCGTAACGCTTTCGCTGCGGGTATTTCCCTCCCCTGCCGGGGAGGGAAATACCGAAAAAGAGAAATTTTGCCTGTGTTTTCTCCCCCTTCGGAAATGAGGACACAAGGCTGCGAAACAGATACGTCCATTCGCCAGATTATAGCACCGAAGGATTCCAACGTCAACAGGTCATTTTATGAAAAAGAACGTACTTACATTTCTGCTGGCCTCCGCCATTGCGCTTTGCTCCGCCTTTGGGGCGGAGGCCATCTGGGGGCCGAACATCAACAACGAGGACAGCGCCTATGACGGCCTTCTGATCGGGGCCTACGCCATCGGCACCAACGGCATCACCCAGATCAGCGTCCAGCAGGTCTACGCCCTGACCGCCCAGGGGAGCGTCCTGCTCAATACCATTCCTTCTGCCGGGGACAAGGCCGGCGAGGACGAGGGCGGGGGAGGGCTGCTCTACGACAACGGCAACGTGCGCGTGTTCGCCGACCGCGTCCGGGTAGCGTTGCGCTACTATTACAGCGAGAACCGCGACAGCTCCATGGAGACATTCCGGCTGGAAAACGCTGTCGGCAGCGGCTACGCCTTCGGCCGGCTGGATGAAAACGAGCGCTTCGTGCCCTTCGACGAGGACGCCCGGACCGGAGAGACGCAGCTGACCATGCGCCCGCTGGAGGGGACGGGCATCGGCATTTATTCCACCGTGAGCGGCGAGCTGCTGTACAGCGTGGAGGAGAGCGGCCCAGCCGCCTACCTCGCCATCCACCCCCTCAGCAGCGGGGAAGAGGCCCTGACCTGGTTCTCCGGGCGGCGCTATTACGGGGATTTTTCCTGCGCCAACTTAGGGAACGACAAGCTCACCGTGGTCAACACCGTCCCGGTGGAGACTTACGTTCAGGGGGTCTGCGCGGGGGAGATGGGCAGCGGCTTCCCGGCAGAGGCCCTCAAGGCCCAGGCCGTTGCCGCCCGTACTTATATGATGTACCACGTCTACATCGGCGATTACCAGGAGAGCAGCGGCTTTGACCTGACCGCCGACGATTGGAGCCAGGTGTACCTGGGCTATACGGACTCCGTCGCCATACGGAACGCCGTGGCGGCCACGGAAAACCAGTATCTGACCTATGAGGGCCGCGTCATCAGCGCCATGTTCAGCGCGGCGGACGGCGGCTCCACCATCAACAGCGAGGACAGGTACGGTACCGCCTACCCCTACCTCCGGGGCGTGAAGGACCCCTATGAGGGCGACGTGTGGACCCGCGGACCCTACGGCCACCGCATCGGCATGAGCCAGTGGGGCGCCTACGCCATGGCGGAGATCTATGGAAAAGACTACAAGGAGATTTTGGGATTCTACTATACAAAGGTTGGAATCAGCTACGGTTATCAATGAAAACTTCCGATTTCTATTTTGAGCTTCCCAAAGAGCTGGTCGCGCAGACGCCATTGGAGCGGCGGGACGCCTCCCGGCTGATGGTGCTGGACAGGGAAGGGGGCCAAATTGCCCACCGGCATTTTCATGAGCTGCCGGAATACCTGCGCCCGGGGGACTGCCTGGTGATGAACGATTCCCGGGTGCTCCCCGCGCGGCTGCTGGGCCAGCGCCTGCCCGGCGGCGGGGCCTGCGAAGTGCTGCTGCTGACGGATAGGGGAGGGGATCTCTGGGAGTGCCTCGCGCGCCCCGGAAAAAAGCTCCGCCCCGGCGCGGAGCTGTCCTTCGGCAACGGTATGCTGACCGCTACAGTGGAGGCGCTGGGAGAGGGAGGGAACCGGCTGGTGCGCTTCCGCTATGAGGGCATCTTTTTGGAGGTGCTGGACCGCCTCGGCGAAATGCCCCTGCCGCCCTATATCAGGGAAAAGCTCTCCGACCGCGAGCGCTACCAGACCGTCTATTCCCGCGTCCCCGGCTCCGCCGCCGCGCCCACGGCGGGCCTGCACTTTACGCCGGAGCTGCTGGAACGCATTTCCGACATGGGCGTGAAGCTGTGCTATGTGACCCTCCATGTGGGCCTGGGGACCTTCCGCCCGGTCAGGGAGGAGAATATTTCAGACCACGAGATGCACTCCGAGTACTGCGTCGTCCCGGAGGAGACGGCCCGGATTGTCACAGAGACAAAACGCGCGGGCGGGCGTGTGGTCGCCGTGGGCACCACCTCCTGCCGTACTTTGGAGAGCTTCGCCACGCCGGAGGGCTGCTTTGACGGCCCCCGCGGCGGCTGGACGGATATTTTTATCTACCCCGGCTACCGCTTCAAATGCGTGGACACGCTGATTACCAATTTCCACCTCCCGGAGAGCACCCTCATCATGCTTGTCTCCGCCTTCGCGGGCCGGGAGCACATCCTGAACGCCTACCGCGAGGCCGTGGCGGAATCGTACCGGTTCTTCTCCTTTGGCGATGCCATGCTCATAAAGTAAATCAAAAACGCACATTTGTGAAGTAATTTGACCTGTTTAAGCCCTGGGGCCGGATCTCCGGCAGCCCAGGGCTTTTTCTTTTTCACGCGCGGAAGATGAAGGTATGGGACAGCCCGTTGCGGAAAACGATGGTCCTGACAATCCCGTCTGTGACTGTGATGCTGTCAATGATGCTGTTCACAAATGATTTCAGGACCGAGTTGTCCACGGTCATTGCAAGTCGCTTGTAACTTATGTACGTCCGCTCAGTCAACTTCTGCGCGATTACGAACTCGCTGGCCCTCTGGATAAAGACCTCATCCGTCACGGAATGCTGCCATGAGTCTGAGGAGGCGAAGCCGATCTGCTCCGTGATCTCGTCCAGAGATTCCGTCAGTTTGGATCTCTGGACTATGTACTCACGTTCGCTCATCGCGTCGTCGGAATAGAGGTAGAGATTCGTCAGACGGTCCAGCGCCCTCTCCAGACGGAGTTTCTCTGCCCGGAGGTTACTCAGCTCTGAGTCGGCCTTTGGCTTTGCCTTCACCTTTACGGACTTCCCGTAGACTTCACCGGATAGCCCTCCATCCATGAGGACGTTGAACAGGTCGTTCAGGCCATCTGGTTCGATGCTCTGTATGTGACAGAAAGCGTCACCTGTCAACAGGGCGATTTGCAACTCATCGGGGGAGTTAATGGCATCGAAGTTACGCTGGGCGTTGAGCATATTCAGGACGTAGTTGAATACGAACTCGCCGACGATTGGATCTGATGTCGATTTGCCAGTACATAACGTCGCACTTTTTCGCTTTGTCGGGCAGAGGTAGTTTGAGTACCTCCATCCGCTGGCTTTCAAATTGCTCGGAGTGGATGTCATCGCCTTTCCACAGTTGCCGCAGAACAAGAGGCCGCCGAAAACATGTGTATGCTTCCCCGCGTGAGTTCTGCTCTTGCGGAGCTTGTTGTTTGCGTTCAGTGTGGCAATGACTCGTTCTTTTTGCTCACGGGAGATGATTGGAACGTGGTGGTCGAGAACAGTGACCCATTCAGATTCATCTTTGACCTTCTGCCTGTTCCCTTCTTTAAGGACATTGTATCTGTAATCTCCGCAGTAGAACACGTTTTTCAGAATGATATGTATTGAGATGGGAGACCAATAGTTTCCAGCTCTCGAACGATACCCTTTTTCATTCAGATAACGTGCCAGCCGTACCAGCGAACGCTGCTCCTCATATTGATCGTGGATCAGCCTGACGACAGCGGCCTCGCCCTCGTTGATAGAGAATGTCATTGTGTCTGGATCATAGCCGTAGCCGTATGGGATTCTGCCGCCATTCCAGAGGCCGTTGTTTGCCCGCGAGATCATGGTGGCCGTCACGCGCTCGGAGGTCATGTTGCGCTCCAGCTCCGCAAAGACGAGGATGATTTTCAGCATGGCCTCGCCCATCGCGGTGCTGGTATCGAACTGTTCGTTCTTCGACACAAAGATGACGCCGAGGTCTTTCAGCTCCGAGTACATCCCAGCGAAGTCCAGCAGATTGCGGGAAATGCGGTCGATCTTCCAGACGAGCAGGTGAGTGAAGGCACCGCTGCGGATCTGCGACATCATCTCCTGGAACTTTGGCCTGTCCATGTTCTTGCCGGAGTACCCTGCGTCCTCGAAGATCACATAGTCCTCGGTGCCGAGAATGAGCTTGGCGTAGGCAATGAGGTCTTGCTTCTGCATCGGCAGCGAGTCCTTGTCCACCTGGTACAATGTGGAGACGCGGACGTAGATTGCCACCCGCGCTCTTGTTTTTGGATTTTCGAGCGATCCTCTTTGAACTGGCATTGTATATCCTCCCCACACGAAAATGGCCACCTCAACGGGCGGCCATAGTTTTTTGTATTGCTTCACCTATCCCATAGTAGTCTGACCAGACCGGCCCCAGCCTCAATATCGCCGGCACAGTCGCGCTTCGCCGTTCCTCTCCTATACCATCCCATTCCCCGGAACGGAGGGCATAGAAGTCCCATAGCTCGGTATCCAGCGGCGATTGTTCCGGGGTCATGGACTTGAAGACACAGAAGACAAACACATCGCAACGGTCCCGGAAACCGAGATCGAAGAAAATCTGGTCCGGGTGCTCTGCGTCATCAGTCTGGATGTAGGCAGCCGTCCGTACATTGGCGCGGATTCCGGCACCATCACCCTGCGGCCAGAGTAGATCGTATGACCGATCCGTCGCCCTGCCGTCCGCGAGGATCTCCAGAGAGGAAGCGACGAGGAACTCAGCAAAGACGGAGCGCGTGGCGGTGTCGTTGAGATCGGAGCCGGCCCACCGCCAGAAGTTATTCACCGTAACAGAGATTCCACGGCCTCCAACCTGGAGCTGTTCGTTGCCGATGAATAGATTTTTCATTCGTCCCAGTCCTCCCAGTAGATGTTTAGCTGATAGATCTTACAGATTCTTTCCCCTCGCCAGCGAGCGGCAGTACGGCGAGCATCCCGTCGATGTAGGAAAATGCCTTGCCTTGATATTCGGGCGGGAGCCGTCGGAACTTGGCAAGCAGCTCCGTCTCAACGGGATTGGAGAACTCTATATAATTTGCTGGCGGAACCTGCTGTACATCTGGCTGGTCGTCGCTTGCGTCTTCCGTATCAGGCTCAGGATCACGCTCGAACTCCCTGCCTTTGATGAGATAGTCGGTGGAAACGTGGAAGTAGTCAGACAGCTTGGAGATGGCCTCCACGCCTGGACTTGCCTTACCCTTCTTCCAATCTGTGAATGACGAGGCTGACATGTTGCAGTCTTCTGTGACCTTTTTGGCTGTGATTTCCTTCTCAGACATGATGTCGAGGAGGCGTTGCAGGATAGGATTCATAAAAGCACCTCATTTTAGAAAAATCCAATTTCGCTATTGACAAATTGGAGTAATCCAGTTAGAATAAGTATAGTTACAAATTCAAGTGGAGAAACGCCCCAAAAATGTCCGTTGTTTTTCAGTATAGCACGGGTAGCTTGATTTGTAAATTCCAAATGTGGAGTGAAAGGAGGAAGCCCTATGAAAAGACCGCATTCCGAGTGGTCGAAGCAGGTCAAAAAGGTAATGATCGACCGAGACATGGATATGAATGACCTGGCTGAAGCCATCGGGAAGTCGAGGGAGTGGACGTCTGCCGTGGTCAATGAAAGGGTACGGTCGTATCCGACGGCGGCGCTTATCAGCGATGCGCTCAACGTCCCGAACACGGCGTATTCCAACTGGTAATTGGAATTATATCCGAAGTTACAGACGATTAAAATGGGAAGTGGCTGTATGAAAGACAACGATAATGTGTATTTTCGAGCCAGAAAAGAGGCCGCAATCACCAACGAGAAGCTATATAGCCGGGAAGGGGCTGCGGAGCTGCTCGGTGTTTCGGTTTCCACGCTTGCAGATTATGAACTCGGCAATACGAAAGTAGTCCCTGTTGACAAGGTGAACCTGATGGCCGACCTGTACGGATGCCCGGAGCTGAAAACGCTCTATTGCAAGAAGGAGTGTCCGATTGGACGGATGATGCCCCTTGCAACTCAGGCCGGGAGCATCGAGGGTGCTACGATCCGCTTCCTGAAGGAGTTCGACAATGGGAAGCCGGAGGACATGAGAAGCAGTCTGATCAAAATAGCCTCGGATGCCTGAGTGCGACTGTATCATTAGCAACCCTCCATACTCTTTGAAAGGCGATGTATTGAAACGCCTGTTTGAACTTCGGAAGCCATTTGCGATGCTGGTAGGTGTTGTCGGCTTATTTGAGAGTCAGAAGCGGTTTGAAATGTTCCGCGATCACGATTTCGAGATCATGTATATGAACAAACGGATCGCCTATTTTAAGGACTACTCCGAGAAAAAACCGTCGCTGAATCCACCGTTCAGTAGCGTCTATGTTTGCAGATGGATGCTACCGAAGACGATTATATTCGAGCAGGTGGAGAAAGCTGGATAAAGGGAAGAACACTAAAACCGTATCGAACGGGAAAGGGAAGCGGATACCTTACGGTCAATTTGCATGGAAACTGCAAAGACGTCAACATGAAGGTTCACAGACTTGTTGCAACCGCCTTTATCCCAAATCCATTGAATAAGCCAGAAGTGAACCATATTGACGGAAACAAGAAGAACAACCATGTGTCAAATCTTGAATGGGCCACGGGAGCCGAGAATGTAGACCACGCTTATAGCAACTCACTGATGAAATCCGGCGATGAATCAAAGAGCGCAAAGCTCACAAAGGAACAGGTTAACTACATCAGGAAGGTACATGTCAAAGGAGATTCTACGTTTGGAGCGAAACCCCTTGCAAAAAGGTTTGGCGTTTCTGATGTGACAATCAGAAACATAGTTAATGGGAAGAAATGGACGCGGGTCAATGATTGCTAAATTCTCAGTACCTGGCTGCCCCACTGGAAAAGGGAGGCCAAGGTTTGATGGCAGGTCTGGTAGAACATACACGCCGGAAAAAACGGCTCGTTACGAAAACCTCGTTAAGATAGAATATCAATCCCAATGCGGCGGTATTAGATTTTCCGATGTAGCTATGTTGGATATGCGCGTTATTGCGTACTACCAACCGCCAAAGAGCGTGTCCAAGAAAAAGAGAGAAATGATGTTATCTGGTAAGGCCCGCCCTTTGAAGGTCCCGGACGTTGATAACATTATCAAGTCAATCGCAGACTCGCTCAACGGAATTGCATACCGAGATGACAGGCAGATCGTTGACTGTCAGGTCCGAAAGTTCTATTCCGACGAGCCGAGAGTCGTGGTCATCATTCGGGAGGTGGAAGCAAGCACATAAGCATACATGCGGCGGAAGATTTTCAAGAAGGGAGTAATTTACATGGAAACCGAGCTGAGTTTAGTCATCCAAAACCCGGAGCAAGGGCAGTTCCTGAAGCATATTGACTGGAACCGCGAAGCCTTCATGGAGCTGATCTCCGGCATCACGGAACGGTACAAAGGAATCGTCTTCACCGAGGACCAGATCAAGGAGGCGAAGGCCGAGAGAGCGCGGCTGAACGCCATGAAGAAGGCCATATCTGACCGGCGAGTCCAGGTCAAAAAAGAGGTCATGGCTCCGTATGACCAGTTCGAGGCCGAGGTGAAGGAGGTCGTTGCCCTGATCGACGGCCCCATCGAGGAGATCGACACGCAGATCAAAAACTACGAGGAGCGTCAGAAGACCGAGAAGAAGGACACTCTGCGGAAGTATTTCGATGAGATCAGGGATGGCCTCGACGACGCCATCGACTTTGAGAGGCTGTTCGATAAGAAGTATCTGAACGTCTCGGTCAGCCTCGCCAGCGCGAAGCGCGACATCAAAGACAAGGTGGATCGCATCCGTCTGGATCTGGAAAACATTCAGGTGATTGAGGATGAGTACAGGTTCATTGTTCGGGACGCATACCTGCGAACGCTGGATACCGGGAAAGCCTACGGCGAGATGTACCGGCTGAAAGATATGAAACGGAGAGACGAGGAACGGCGGGAGGCCATCGCCAGGCAGGAGGCGGCCGAGCGCGGGAGAGCCGAACGCGAAAAGGCTGAGAGAGAGGCCGCTGCGAGGGAAGCGCAGCAGACCATCCAGCCGGTCGATGAGACCGAGAATCCTCCCGCGAAAACCTCTGACAGCGAGAATACGCCGCCGGAACAGCCCCACCACGACGCACCACCGGCTGATCCCCCGGCCGAGGACCCCTTTATCAACCGGCCGAAGCCCAAGCAGTACAAAGCGTCATTTACGGTCTACGGGACGAAGGATGAGATCATGTCTGTTCGCCAGTACATGATCGACCGCAACATTAGATTTGGAAAGGTGGAACAGAAGTGAACATGTACGAGCAGACCCTGCACTTCAGCGACGAAGCCTTTGTGCCTGTTGTGCAGGACGCAGAGCGAGTCCTCCAAAGGCTCCTGAAGAACATGGTGGACAAGGGAAGCTCCGACGGCTCCCTCACCATCAAGGTCGATGTCGAGATGGTGATGAGCGTCGTTCAGAACTTCGACCCGAATATTGAGGGCGACACCAGAAAGGTGCTCCTCCCGAAGTTGTCCCACAAGGTCAGTTCCGTCATGCAGATCAAGGACGAGAGCAAGGGCAGCATGAACACCGACGGCTATGAGCTTGTATGGGACGATGACCTCGGAGAGTTTGTACTGAAGCCCGTTGCTCAGGCACAGCAGACCATTTTCGACGCAGACTATACCGTCGTCAAAGATGACGGGCAGGGCGACGAAGATCCCGTCCGGCAGTCTGAGGCACAGTTGCCGGTAGATGGCGGACGCGCCATGCTCCCTGAACACAGCGGCGCTGAAGCCGAGCCTGAGAGCAAGCCGAATGAAACGGCACCGTTTCCCGCAGAACAGAAGTCCCCATCGCCGTTCGAGTACCTTATGGGATTCATCGGCGAGGATATGCGTGTGACAGAGGGCGCTGGGTACTACTCCATGAGAACAACAGCAAACCGCGTCGTCCTGTCTTCTGGCTTCAGGCCGACCGACCGCTTCTTCTGCTCCGCCGAAAAGCTGAGGCCACACGTCGGCCATCGGGTCGTCTGTGTCGGGTACGGCCAGGAACGGATCGTCAATGTATCCATCGAGTGTACCGACTGCAACGAGGTCCTGTCCAGTATCGACGAGGATGAGATCGACGGAGAACAGGCGGCGGCAGACTATGTAGGCAAAGGACCGGAGGAGGAAGACCTCTCCGACGCTTTCGAGGGAGGATACCAGTATGAGCAACCGCATGAATAAACGGATTATCGTTAATGGGGAGACGAAAGCGGCTCCCACACCGTCGGATTTCCCGGCGGATGGGGTGAGGATGGATGCGAAATGCACAAGCACTCGGTTTCTCGATAAAGGATTCAGACAGATGGGGCCGCACAATGCCAGCATTTACGCGAGCGTCGAGAACGACGTGTTCTCCATCCGGGACAAGAACACGAATACGATGCTGACCGTGACGCTTCAGGACGCCATGTACGTCATGTCTGAGACTCTGAACAGGGCGAAAAAGCTGGAGAGCGCAGCCGAAGGAGCCACAGAGGGTGCGGCGCAGCCCGTCATCGCCCCGGCCACATGATGAGGTAAATGTATGGTGACTGCATTTCGAGTGATTTTGCTGATCGTTCTGGCGCTCTCAGGATTTGAGGGTGCCGAGGCTCGAAACGGACATTGGTTCGAGCACTTCGCCCCTGTCGCTACCTTCGGCATTGCCGGAGCCGCGTTCATTGCTTCGATAATCTATCTGTAATCTGGAGAGGGAGAGCAACCTATGACCGAAAAATTCATAGAGATTTACAACGAACATATCCATTGTCCTGGAGCCGATAAGCTGCTGACTTGGCTCCAATAGTGCGTCTTATGAAAGCGGGAGAAAGGCATTCCTGATTAAACGAAGCCATAGCCATTGAACACGAGGAGGACTGAATGAAGTATGATTACCTGATTGTTGGTGCTGGCCTGTATGGAGCCGTTTTCGCTCAAATGATGACTGACAACGGACGAAGCTGCATCGTGATAGACCGGCGAAGCCATATTGGAGGCAACGCCCATTGTGATGAGGTGGACGGCATCGTCGTCCACCGCTACGGGCCGCACATCTTCCACACCTCAGATCAGGGAGTATGGGAGTATGTCAATCGGTTCGCCGAGTTCAGCGGCTATGTCCACGCTTCCGTCGCAAATTACTCCGATTCCTCTACCTACGTCCCGGAGGATTCCGAATATGAGCTCCAGAATATCATGGTCACATCCAGAAAGAAGGTGCTGATAGCAGACACCCGGATCGAGGTAAGATTCGATGCAGATTCTTGACACTTGGTTCCGTGACATACCGCAGGAGTTCCTTGGCAAGAAGAACATTGAGGGCCTGATCGAAGCCTTCGCAAAGCAGCTTCAGGAGATTGAGTCTGTATTCACCGATCTGGAGGAAAAAACCGATCTGGACACCGCCACGGGGCAGAACCTCGATTATGTAGGCACGATCATCCCGCTGACCAGAAAGGAAGCTGGGATTCTTGCAGGGACGTATAACCCCGAATATGTCATCTCCGACGAGCGATACAGGAGATTCCTGAAGTATCAGCTCATGGTGAACACGAGCGAATGTAATTATTTTGTAACTATTTAGTCGCCTATTTTGCGAATTGAAGCGCCAAATAAACACAACATATTGTGTATTTACATGCTACTGGTTATCTGCTTTATACTCGAAAAGCACAGCGCAGCGTATAGGATGGTAGTAAAAGCGACGAACAGC
>JAFUVO010000140.1 GCA_017477525.1 Oscillospiraceae bacterium
TAGCCCTCCTCCCGCAGCGCGATGCAGGCCTGGGTGCCGGCGTAGTCAAACTCCGCCGCCTGCCCGATCACGATGGGGCCGGAGCCGATAATCATTACCTTGTGGATGTCCGTGCGTTTCATACAGTATCCTCTCCTTTTCCTGCGCCTCCCCCGCTCCGGGCGGGAGAAACACCTGTCAAGCTTCTTCCCACACAATCCTTCCGCCGCGGACGGTCATTTTGTTCCGCCCGCATACCTTCCAGCCCGCGAAGGGCGTGGCCCGGCCCATCGACTGAAATTCCGCCGGGTCGATCTCGTATTCCCGGTCCAGGTCCCAGACGGAGAAATCCGCTGGCGTCCCTGGTTCCAGGACCGTACCCAGGCCGAATCGTCGTCGCGGGGCGGCGCTCAGCAGCTCAATCAGCCGCGCCAGGGGCAGGATGCCCGGCTTCACCAGATAGGTATACAGCAGGGGAAAGGCGGTTTCCAGCCCGACCACGCCCATGAGGCTCTTTTCCAGACCCCGGGCCTTTTCCGCCGCGCTGTGGGGGGCGTGGTCCGTGGCGACCATGTCGATGGCGCCGTCCAATATGCCCTCTATCAGCGCCTCCCGGTCGGCCTTGTCCCGGACGGGGGGGTTCATCTTAAAGCGCCCGTCCTCTTCCAGCATGGAATCGTCCAGCAGCAGGTAATGGGGGGCGGTTTCGCAGCTGACGTCCAGCCCCTCCCGCTTGGCCTGCCGCAGCAGGGCGACGCTCTCCTTTGTGGAAACGTGGCAGACGTGGTAGGCGCAGCCGGTCTCCTTTACCAGCGCCAGATCCCGCTTAATCTGCCCCCACTCGCTCTCGGAGCAGATGCCCCGGTGGCCATGGGCGCGGGCGTAGGCCCCGTCGTGGATGTAGCCAGAGCGCAAAAGGGAATTGTCCTCGCAGTGGGCGGCGATGATTTTCCCTAGGGACTTCGCCTTTTCCATCGCCGAACGCATGAGGCTGTCGCTCTGGACGCCGCGCCCGTCGTCGGAGAAGGCCACGACACGGGGGGCCAGGGCCTCCATGCCGCTGAGCGTTTCCCCCCGTTCCCCCATGCTGATGGTCCCGTAGGGCAGCACATGGATACAGGCGTCCCGGCGGATGATGTCGAGCTGGGCGTCCAGATGCTCCGCCGTGTCCGGGGCCGGGTCCAGGTTCGGCATGGCGCAGACCGCCGTGTAGCCGCCCCGGGCCGCCGCGAGGGTGCCGGTCTTGATTGTCTCTTTATATGAAAAGCCCGGCTCCCGGAGGTGAACATGCACATCCGCAAAGCCGGGAAACAGAAATAAGCCCGAAAGCTGGGTTTCGGAAGCGGCGGTATCGGGGGAAAAAGAGGGAACGACCGTTCCGTCGGAAACATATATATCCCCGACGGAGAAGCCATCGCCCTCAAATATCCGCGCGCCGTGGAATACAGACTTCATATGGGCCCTCTCCTTCTACATAAAAATTCATATTTTCTGGAAGGATAGCACAACCGGCGGCGGAAATCAAGAGGCAGGGGGCGTCCGGGGCGAAATCTTGTAGGATTGCACAAGCCGCGGCGGAGCGGCGGGAAAAACTTTCTACGCCCCCGCGAAGGTCAATTTCCCCTCGCGGGCGCTCTTGCGGAATCCGCCGGAATATGGTATTCTTTGGGCAGGGGGAACTGTTTAGAACCCTAACCCGCATGAACCGGAAAAATATACCGCTTCCGAATCGTAACAAATACGCTGTCATTGCTCACCAGTCCTCAGACTGGTGAAGGCAATCCCCCAATATAGGGGCTGGCGGTGAATGTTACGTACAAAGGGCGGTTGCAACTGGTAGGGGGATTGCCTTCACCAGCGTGCGCGCTGGTGAGCAATGACAGCGTGTTGGTTTTCATTATCAAAAAACAGGGAGGGCGCGGACATGGCGGCAAAATCGGTAGGGACCTGTATTAAGGAGGCGCGCACCGGCGCGGGGATGACCCAGGAGCAGCTGGCGCGGAAAATCGCAGGGCTCTCCGCCTCGGACATCAGCCAGGCGGAGCGGGGAACCAAAACCCTGACCCAGGCGCAGCTCAAGGCGATCGCCAAGGCCACGGGCGTGACCCAGGCCTCGCTGCTGAACGCGGCGAAATCGTCCGCGGCAAAGAAACCCTCGTCCTCATCGACGGGCACGTCGATGAAGCTGACAGCGACGGAAAAAAAGTTGGTGGAGCTCTACCGCGCGGCGGACAAGCAGGCGAAGGACCGGGCGATGAAGGTGCTGAAGGGCGAGAGCGCCACCAGCATCCTGGTGGAATCCACCCTCGGCAGCGTACTCGACACGATTACGGGGAAGAAATAAAATTGCCCTGAAGCCGGGGTTGACAGGAGTGCATCACATATGGACGCGCAATTCAGACAACGCTATCTCAATGCCAGAAAAAAACTGATTGAATCGGATTTCGCCTTCCTCAACGCCGAACAGCTCCGGGCAGTCATGTCCACGGAGGGGCCGCTGCTGCTGCTGGCGGGGGCCGGCAGCGGCAAGACCACCGTGCTCATCAACCGCATCGTCAACCTGCTGCGCTACGGCAGCGCCGGGGAGAGCGATTACGTCCCGGAGGACGCGACAGAGGCGGACATCGCGCTGATGGAGGCAGGGCCATCGCCGGAGGCGCGGGAAAAGGCAGCGGTGGACCCGGTGGCCCCCTGGCGGGTGCTGGCGATCACCTTCACCAACAAGGCCGCCGGGGAGCTGAAAAGCCGCCTGGAAAAGGCCCTGGGGGCCTCCGCCGCCCAAGAGGTCTGGGCCCAGACCTTCCACTCCGCCTGTGTGCGCATCCTGCGCCGGGACGCGGAGCGCCTGGGCCTGAGCCGCAATTTCACCATCTACGACAGCGCGGACAGCCAGAGCCTGGTGAAACGCATCCTGCGGGACTTCGATCTGGATGAAAAGCTGTTCCCGCCCCGCTGGGTGCTGTCCTCCATCAGCGCCGCGAAGGACGCCATGCTCTCCCCGGAGGAGTTCGCCGTGTCGGCGGCAAAGAGCTACGACGCCCGCCAGCGCCGCCTGGGCGACATTTACGCGGAGTACGCCAAGCGCCTGCGGGAGGCCGACGCCCTCGATTTCGACGACCTGATCCTCGACACCGTGCTGCTGCTGCGGGACCATGAGGACCTGCGCACCCGCTACCAGCGGCGCTTCCAGTACGTGCTTGTGGACGAGTACCAGGACACCAACAACCTGCAGTACCTCCTGGCCTCCACGCTGGCGGGGGGCTATGAGAACATCTGCGTCGTGGGGGACGACGACCAGAGCATCTATAAATTCCGGGGCGCGACGATCCGGAACATCCTCGATTTCGAGAAGCAGTACCCCGCCGCGCGGGTGATCCGCTTAGAGCGCAACTACCGCTCCACGGGCCACATTCTGGACGCGGCCAACAGCGTGATTGCCAACAACCGGGCCCGCAAGGGGAAGC
This sequence comes from Oscillospiraceae bacterium, assembly GCA_017477525.1. GTDB lineage: Bacteria > Bacillota > Clostridia > Oscillospirales > Oscillospiraceae > RGIG7114. Next base: position 3,444 of record JAFUVO010000140.1, read on the forward strand.
AGCTCTGGACCGCGGCGGAGCCGGGGGAGAAGCCGGTGCTGCATGTGGCGGACAACGAGCACGAGGAAGCCCAGTTCATCGCCGACAAGATCATCGAGAACCGCTCCAAAGGCGGGCTCTGGGGGGACCACGCGGTGCTGTACCGGGTCAACGCCCTGTCCAACCGCATTGAGTACGCCCTCAAGCGCAGCGGCATCCCCTACCGGGTCTACGGGGGCATGAAGTTCTTCGACCGGGCGGAGGTCAAGGACATGCTGGCCTATCTCAGCGTGATCGCCAACCCGGCGGACGACCTGCGGCTGCTGCGCATCATCAACGTCCCCGCCCGGGGCATCGGGCAGGCCAGCATCGAGAGCGCCGCCGCCCTCGCAGCCGAACAGGGGCTGCCCATCTTTGAGGTGGTAAAGCACGCCAACAGCTACCCGGAGCTGAAACGGGGCGAACTGCGCCTGCGCCAGTTCGCGGTGCTGATCGACGAGCTGCGGGCCCTGAGCGAAACGGAGCCGCCGGACGTCCTCTATGACGCGCTGGTGGAGCGCAGCGGCTACGCCGCCGCCCTCAAGGCCAAGGACACACCGGAGAACGCCGCCCGCCTGGAAAACATGGGGGAGCTCAAGAGCAACATCCTCAGCTACATCAAGGAGAGCGGCGACGCCTCCCTGGCGGGCTTCCTGGACGACGTGGCGCTGTACACGGACCTCGACAAAATGGAGGAGGCGGACAGCGTGGTGCTGATGACCATCCACTCCGCCAAGGGCCTCGAGTTCCCGACGGTGTTTCTGGCGGGGGCGGAAGAAGGGCTGTTCCCCAGCCAGCGGGCCATCGGGGAGCCGGAGGAGTTGGAAGAGGAGCGGCGGCTGGCCTACGTGGCCATCACCCGGGCGGAGCGGCGGCTCTACCTCACCTGCGCCCGCCAGCGGATGCTGTTCGGCCGAACGGCCAGCAACCGGCTGTCCCGCTTCGTGGAGGAGATTCCGCCGGAGCATCTGGAACGGGACGCCGCCCCGGAGCGCCGCGAGGCGCGCCCGGCTCCCGGCGCGCCCCGCCCCA
>JAFUVO010000141.1 GCA_017477525.1 Oscillospiraceae bacterium
GCTGTCCCGCTCCCGGACGGTGACGCAGCCGTCGGCGGGGGTGCTGTCGTCGCCCACGGTCTGGAAGTCGAAGGTGACGCAGAAGGGGGTGCCGATCTCGTCCTGGCGGCGGTAGCGCTTGCCGATGGAGCCTGTCTCGTCGAAGTCGCACATAAACTCCTTCGACAGCTCCTGATACAGCTCCCGGGCCGGGCCTGAGAGGATCTCCTTTTTGCTCAGGGGCAGCACCGCGCACTTGTAGGGCGCGAGGAAGGGGTGCAGATGCAGCACCGTGCGCACGTCGTCGTTGCCCTTCTTGTCCTGGCCGACGACCTCCTCGTCGTAGGCGTCGCAGAGGAAGGCCAGGGCCACGCGGTCGCAGCCCAGGCTGGGCTCGATGACATAGGGGATGTAGTGCTCGTTGGTGTCAGGGTCAAAGTATGTGAGGTCCTTGCCGCTGGCCTCCTGATGCCGGCCCAGGTCGTAGTCGGTGCGGTCGGCGATGCCCCAGAGCTCGCCCCAGTCGGTGAAGGGGAAGGCGTACTCGATATCGGTGGTGGCGCGGGAATAGAAGGCCAGCTCCGCCGGCTCGTGGTCGCGCAGGCGCAGGTGCTCCTTTTTGAGGCCGAGGGACAGCAGCCAGTTGGTGCAGTAGTCCTTCCAGTAGGCGAACCATTCCAGGTCGGTGCCGGGCTTGCAGAAGAACTCGCACTCCATCTGCTCAAACTCCCGGGTGCGGAAGGTGAAGTTGCCGGGGGTGATCTCGTTGCGGAAGGCCTTGCCCACCTGGCAGACGCCGAAGGGGAGCTTGCGCCGGGTGGTGCGGGCGATGTTGGCGAAGTTGACGAAAATGCCCTGGGCGGTCTCGGGCCGGAGGTAGACGGTGCTGCTGCTGTCCTCGGTGACGCCGATGGCGGTTTTGAACATGAGGTTGAACTTGCGGATGGGGGTGAAGTCGTGCTTGCCGCAGACGGGGCAGACCACGCCCTCGTGCTCGGCGATAAAGGCGTCCATCTCGTCAAAGCTCATGGCGTCGGTGTTCACGTCGGGGAACTCGTCGCCGATGAGCTTGTCGGCCCGGTGGCGGGCATGGCAGCTCTTGCAGTCCAGCAGCGGGTCGGAAAAACTGGCGACGTGGCCGGTGGTGACCCAGGTCTGGGGGTTCATGATGATCGCGGCGTCGAGGCCGACGTTGTAGGGGCTCTCCTGCACAAACTTTTGCAGCCAGGCTTTTTTGACGTTGTTCTTGAATTCCACGCCCAGGGGGCCGTAGTCCCAGGAGTTGGCCAGCCCGCCGTAGATCTCGCTGCCGGGAAAAATAAAGCCCCGATTTTTGCACAGGGCCACGATTTTGTCAAGGGTTTTTTCGGAATGTTCCATATGTTATCCGCTCCTCTTTCCCGCGGCTGGATGCCGCGTAAAACTTTTTCAATCTGATATCATAGCATATTCTTTCACCGATTGCAATGAAAAGATAAACACCCATGAAAAGCCAAAAGAGGCGGATGGCATTTTGCCATCCGCCTCTTTGGCCAACAGGGCAATACGGGATTTCCGATTGCAGGGCTCAGCCCTGGGAAATCGCGCCCATGGGACATGTGTCGGCGCAGGAGCCGCAGTCGATGCAGGCGTCGCTGATCACATACTGGGAATCCCCCTGGGAGATCGCGCCCATCGGGCAGCCGTCGGCGCAGGAGCCGCAGGAGATGCAGGCGTCACTGATTACATACATTGTCGTATCCTCCTATTTTTATTTTTGATATGTAAGCGCCGCGGCCGCAGCACACCGGCGCCTATTGCCCATTGTAGCATAGTTTTCACGTTTGTCAAACTGTATTTTTTGTAACCGCCGGCCGGGGCACGTTGAAACATCAGGAAAGGTCAAAAATTTGCTCTTGACATTCTGACCTTTCCTGACTATAATAGCATATCGACGGACAGCTGTTTCCCCCACCCTTGTGTTCTCTCCCGGAGGGAAGAGGACGCAATCAGGGGTGCTCTCAGGGAAGCGGCCAAAGGTCAGGGAATATCAAAGAGGTGAAAGGATATGGCGACCAGCGATTTGATCGCGAATTTTATCCTGAGCGCCATTGAGGGCAGCGGCGAGGGCTTCGCGGAACTGCAGCGCAGCGCGCTGGCGGAGCGGTTTTCCTGTGTGCCCAGCCAGATCAACTACGTGATCTCCACCCGCTTCTCCCCGGAGCGGGGCTATGTGGTGGAGAGCCGGCGGGGCGGCGGGGGCTATATCCGCATCACGCGGGTACAGCGCAGCCCCCGGGAGCTCATCATGCACACGGTCAACGCCGTGGGCGACCGGCTCGAAGCGCGTACCGCCGGGGCCTTTGTCTCCAACATTTACGAGGCCGGCCTGGTGGACCGCGCCACCGCGCGGCTGCTGCTGGCCGCCGTCAGCGACCGGGCGCTCCGGGCCGTCCCCGCTTCGGAGCGCGACACCGTGCGGGCCGGGATTTTAAAGCAGATGCTCGTCACCCTCATTTCCGAATAGCGGGCATATTCCCGCGGCGGGGCGGGTATGATTTCCAGCGGGAAACGCTTTGGAATCCCCGGCGGCGAATTTCAAGTGAAAACAGGATAATTTGAAATAAAAATCGGGTGTGTTCCAAAAACAAAGGGGCTGTGAACAAAGTCAATCGCAAGAAAATTGCGAATCCAGCAAAATTACGGCAAAAAGAATCGCTGTCATTGCTTTCACCAGTGCGCACACTGGTGAAAGCAATCCCCCAATACAGGGGCTGGCGGTAAATGTTTTGCTCAAAAGGCAGTTGCAACTGGTGGGGGATTGCTTACACCACTGCATTTTCGCCTTCGCGAAAAGCGCGGACTGGTGTGCAATGACAGCGTTTTTATTCTCGTTAGCAAAGACTGACTTTTTTCACAACCCCAAGAAAAATTGATTCTGGATTCTACTGATTTTGGAACACGCCAAAAATCGGAAGGGAGTTTATGACCATGAAATGTGAAAAATGCGGAAATGAAGCGAACTTCTTTTATAGCAGCACCGTCAACGGACAGCACGAGGAGCACTGCTACTGCGCGAAGTGCGCGGAGGAGGCCGGGCTTGAAAACGCCTTTGCGGATGATACCATGCAGGTGTTCGGTGAGATGCTGGGCGGACTGTTCGGCGGAATGCTGATGCCCGCGCGGGTGCTGTCCGCATTCGACGGCTTCGGCGGCCCCATCCGTGATATGCTTGCCGTGCCGGACAGGACGGCATTTCCCCGCCGCGCCCTGAGCGAGGCGGAGGCGAAAATTCCCGGGGACGCCGGCGCGGAGGTGCGCGCCCGCCGGGAGGCGGAGGCGCTGCGCCGGCAGCTCCAGGAGGCCGTCGAGGGCGAGGATTTTGAAAAGGCAATCGAGCTGCGCGACCGGCTCAGGGCGATGGAGGGAACGGAATGAACGGCAACGACAGATTTACCGAGCGGGCCAAGACCGCTTTTGAAAAGGCCCAGGAGGCGGCGGAGGCAATGGGCCACAGCTATGTGGGCAGCGAACACCTGCTGTTGGGCATCCTCCGGGAGGAGGCCGGCCAGGGGGCGCGGATATTGCGCAAAAACGGCCTCAGCGACGGGCTGCTCACGGAGCTGGTGGAAAAATACGTGGGCAGGGGGGAGCCGGGGACACCGATCTCCGGCCTGAGCCCCCGGGCGAAGCGGGTGATCGAGCTGGCCATCGGCGACGCGGGGCGGCTGGGCCACAGCTTTGTCGGCACGGAGCATCTGCTGATGGGCATCCTCCGGGAGCCGGACAGCGCCGCGGCCCGCATCATCACCAGCACCGGCCTGGACTTAAATAAGCTCTATTCCGAGCTCCTTGCCATGTTCGGCGTGGGCGCCCAGCCCCCCAGGCCGGGGCGGGCGGCGGTGGGCGCGGCGGCGCCTGGCCGCTCCGCCCCCCGGCGGAACGAGACGCGGACCCTGGACCAGTACAGCCGCGACCTGACGGACATGGCGCGGAAGGGACAGCTGGACCCGGTCATCGGCAGGGACACGGAGATCCGCCGCGTCATCCAGATCCTCTCCCGCCGGGGGAAGAACAACCCCGTGCTCATCGGCGAGCCGGGGGTGGGCAAGACCGCCATCGCCGAGGGCCTGGCCCGCAGGGTGGCCCAGGGCGACGTGCACGAGGATTTGCGGGGCAAGCGCATTGTCTCCCTGGACCTGACCGGGATGCTGGCGGGGACGAAGTACCGGGGAGACTTTGAGGACCGGATCAAGAACGTTCTGAAGGAGGTCCAGCGGGCCGGGGACACGGTGCTGTTCATTGACGAACTGCACACCATCATCGGCGCGGGCGCGGCGGAGGGCGCCATCGACGCGGCGAATATTCTCAAGCCGGCGCTGAGCCGGGGGGAGATCCAGGTCATCGGCGCGACGACCCTCGACGAATACCGCAAGCACATCGAGCGGGACGCGGCCCTGGAGCGGCGCTTCCAGCCGGTGACGGTGGACGAGCCCACGCCGGAGGCCAGCGTCGCGATTCTGAAGGGGCTGCGGGACCGCTACGAGGCCCACCACAAGCTGACCATCTCGGATGAGGCCATAGAGGCGGCGGTCCGGCTCTCCGCCCGCTATATCAACGACCGCTATCTGCCTGACAAGGCCATCGACCTGGTGGACGAGGCCTGCTCCGCGGTGCGCATGGAGAAGCTGACCCCGCCGGAGGAGCTGCAGGAGGCCGAGGGCCGCTTGGACGCCTTGGCGGCGGAGAAGGACGAGGCCGTCAAGGCCCAGGACTTCGAGCGGGCGGCGACGCTGCGGGACCGGGAGCGGAGCGCGAAAGCGGAGCTTGAGGCCCTGCGCAGGGCCTGGGACAGCGGACAGAAGGGCAGCCGCGGCAC
>JAFUVO010000142.1 GCA_017477525.1 Oscillospiraceae bacterium
GCCCGCCGTGAACATCAGGATGATCCCCCCCAGCGCCGCCGGGACGCAGAGCAGCCAGGCCAGCGCCACGGGCAGCTTTCCGGGGGCAAGCAGCGCCGCCGTGCCGCTCATGCCCACCCGCCGGGGCACCGTGAACAGCGTCAGCACCGCCAGGCCCGCCATCGCCGCGGCGGAAAACAGCAGAAACAGATAACTGGTGCCGGTCCCCGCCCGTGGCAGCCCTGTCTCCGCCTCATAGAGGTTCATGATTTGGAGCCAGCGCAAAAACGCGCCGAAAATCCCCAGCACCAGGGCGGCGGCAGTGACGGCCACCGCGTTTTTTTGAAGCTTCAGCATAAATGCAATTCCACCCCAATAATATGATACCGTATCCCCGCGGCGCTTTGGGGCGCCGCCGGTCAGCTTCTCTATTTTATACCCTGTCCGGGATTCCGTCAATCCCGGCTTTGGAAAGGCGTGGTGGGCATGAAACGGGCGATCTGGTATTCGGCATTCACGGTGGCGCTGGCGTTTTTGCTGCCTCTGCTGCTGACCCCGGCGCGGTTCGGCGCAGTCCCGGAGGCGGAGCCGGAGGTTTCGGGCAAAGCCCCGGCGGAGGCGGCAGAGGCCGGCCCCGCGCCGCTGGACGCTTCCCTGATCCTGACGGTGCATACCGAGGACGGCGACAGGGACATGGCCATGGACGAGTACCTCCTCCACGCTCTGGCGGGGGAGATGCCCGCGGATTTTGACAGCGAGGCGCTGAAGGCCCAGGCGGTGGCGCTGCGCTCCTATGCCCTGTATTACCGGGAGCGGCACAAGGCCACGCACCCGGAGGCGGACATCTGCACCTCCCCCAGCTGCTGCGCGGCGTGGATTGGGGACGAGGCCCTGCATGAGCGCTGGGGGGAGAAATACGAGTTGCGGCGGGAAAAGCTGGAACAGGCCATCCGCGACACGGACGGGCAATACCTGGCCTGGCAGTCCTCGCCGGTTTTGGCGGTGTTCCACGCCTCCTCCGCCGGAACAACAGAGGCGGGAGAGTCGCTGGGGATGGTCCTGCCCTATCTGTCCTCCGTCAGCTCCCCTGAAACGCCGGAGACCGTGTCCGGGCTCAACACCACCGTCGAAGTATCGCCGGAGGAATTTCAGGCCTGCGTCCTCGGGGCCTTTCCCGACGCGAAGCTGGACGGCGGCGACCCCGCCGCCTGGCTGGGGCCCATCGCCCTCAACGCCACGGGCCGGGTGGAGAGCGTCGAAATCGGTGGCCAGAGTGTCAGCGGCCTGACGCTCCGGCAGATGTTCACCCTGCGCTCCACCGACTTCAGCCTCTCCTGGGACGCCGCCGGGAAAAGCTTCGTCTTCCGCGTCAGCGGTTACGGCCACGGCATGGGCATGAGCCAGCACGGCGCAAACCTGATGGCGAAGGGCGGCGCGGATTATACGGAAATCCTCGCCCACTATTACCCCGACACCGTACTGTCCACGGCGGCGGAGGCGGAATAAGGCAAGGCCTCGGACCCGAAGGGTCCGGGGCCTTGTCCTGCGTGTTCGCCTTCGGCGCATTGTGAAAAGATTACAAAATTCAGAAAAATTTAAAAGTTGGATTTGAACATCTTGACAAAATGTGTCGAAGTGAGTATTCTATGAGGCAGGAATACCCTGCCTGGACCTGCGCGGCAGGTCCAAATCTCAGGAAAGGGAGGAAATCGCATGAATTTCCAAACCACGCAGGCCCATGAGGAGCTCCGCGCCAAGGTGCGCGCGTTCGCGGAGGCCGAGATCAAACCCATTGCGTTTATGCTGGACCAGGAGAACCGCTTCCCCAAAGAGGCTGTGGCCAGAATGGGTGAGCTGGGATTGATGGGACTTCCCTTCGAGCAGGAGTACGGCGGCGCCGGTCAGGATATCCTGAGCTACGCCATCGCCGTGGAGGAGCTGGCCCGGGTGGACGGCGGCGCGGGCGTCATCCTGTCCGCCCACACCTCGCTGGGCACCTACCCCATCGCCGCCTACGGCACGGAGGAGCAGAAAAAGAAATACCTGCCCGACCTATGTACCGGCAAAAAAATCGGCGCCTTCGGGCTGACCGAGCCCAACGCCGGCTCCGACGCCGGCGGCACCGAGACCGTGGCGGAGGACAAGGGCGACTATTATCTGCTCAACGGCGAGAAGATTTTCATCACCAACGGCGGCGAGGCGGACACCTATGTGGTTTTCGCCGTCACCACCCCCGGCATCGGGACCCGGGGTATCTCCGCCTTCATCGTGGAGAAGGGCTGGGAGGGCTTCACCTTTGAGCCCCACTACGACAAGATGGGCATCCGCTCCTCCGCCACCTGCCAGCTGAACTTCAACGACGTGCGCGTGCCGAAGGAGAATCTGCTGGGCAAGGAGGGCCAGGGGTTTAAAATCGCCATGGGCACCCTGGACGGCGGGCGCATCGGCATCGCGGCCCAGGCGCTGGGCATCGCCCAGGGGGCCTATGAGGCGGCGGTGGAATACTCCAAGGAGCGCGTCCAGTTCGGCCGTCCCATCTGCACCCAGCAGGCCATCGCCTTCAAAATCGCGGACATGGCCACCAAGCTGCGCTGCGCCCGCTTCCTGGTCTACTCCGCTGCGGAGCTGAAGCAGGCCCACGCCCCCTACGGCATGGAGGCCGCCATGGCGAAAAAATACGCCTCGGACATCGCCCAGGAGGTCACATACGAGGCCATCCAGATCCACGGCGGCACCGGCTTCCTCAAGGGCATGCCCGTGGAGCGCTTCTATCGCGACGCGCGGATCACCTCCATCTATGAGGGCACCAACGAGATCCAGGATGTGGTCATCGCCGCGTCCATCCTGGGCAAGGCCGGCAAGGCCGACCCCGCCCCCGTGGCGAAGGCCGCCCCCGGCGGCGAGACCGGCCCGCGCAAAAAACAGATCCTCAAGGGCGGCGACCCGGAGGAGATGGTCAACACCGTTGTCGCGGCGCTGAAAAAGGACGGCCACGACTTCTCCGTGGGCATCCCCATCGACACCCCCATCGTCCAGGCCGAGCGCGTGGTCAGCGCGGGCAAGGGCATCGGCGAGAAGGCGAATATGAAGCTGGTTGAGGACCTGGCGAAAGCCGCCGGCGCGGCCATCGGCTCCTCCCGCCCCGTGGCGGAGACCCTGCAATATGTCCCCCTGGACCGCTACGTCGGCATGTCCGGCCAGAAGTTCAAGGGCAATCTCTACATCGCCTGCGGCATCTCCGGCGCACTGCAGCACCTCAAGGGCATCAAGGACGCCAGCACCATCGTCGCCATCAACACCAACGCCAACGCGAAAATCTTCAAAAACTGCGACTACGGCATTGTGGGCGACGTGAACGTGATCCTGCCGCTGCTGACCAAGGCCCTCGACTGCGGCGAAAAGGCCCCCGCGCCGCCGATGGTCAAGATGAAGCGCAGCGTCCCCAAGCCGCCCCCGCAGAAGCGCAAATTGGGCGTCTGCCTGGGTTGCGGCAACGAGTACGACCCCACAGTGGGCGACCCGGACAACGAGGTGCGCCCCGGCACCGCCTTCAAGGACCTGCCCGAGGGCTGGGTCTGCCCCCACTGCGGCGAGGGCGTGGCGGC
>JAFUVO010000060.1 GCA_017477525.1 Oscillospiraceae bacterium
CCAAGGTGGACCGCAGCGCGGCCTATATGGCCCGCTATATCGCCAAGAACATCGTCGCGGCCGGGCTGGCGAAGCAGTGCCAGATCGAGCTGGCCTACGCCATCGGCGTGGCAAAGCCCGTCAGCGTCCTGGTAGACAGCCGGGGCACCGGCGCGCTGCCCGACGAAAAGCTGGAAGAGATTGTCAGGAAAGAATTTGACCTGCGCCCCGCGAAGATCATCGAGCGTCTGGACCTGCGCCGCCCCATCTACCGCCAGACCGCCGCCTACGGCCATTTCGGCAGGCTCGACGCCGATCTGCCCTGGGAGAAATTAGACGCGGTTGATTCGCTGAAAAAGTACCTGTAAGCCCCTGCCCCACTGCGGAAAGAGAGAAAAACGGAGGAGATGCCCATGCCTTTTGAGAAAGACAGAGAGGACCTGATCGAGGGCCGCAACGCGGTGATCGAGGCCCTCCGCGCCGGGCGCGGCATCGATAAGATCTATATTGCCCGGGGAGACACGGATAAAACGCTGGGCCATATCGCATCCAAAGCGCGGGACGCGGGCATCGTCGTGGTCAGCGCCGACCGCCGGAAGCTGGACGCCATGAGCGCCACGGGGGCCCACCAGGGCGTCGTCGCCGTCGCGTCCGTCCGGGAGTACTGCGGCCTCGACGATATCCTCGCCGCCGCGGAGGCGGCGGGGGAAGCCCCCTTTGTCATCCTCTGTGATGAGATCAGCGACCCGCGCAATTTCGGCGCGATCCTCCGCGCCGCGGAGTGCGCCGGGGCCCACGGCGTCGTGATCCCCAAGCGCCGCAGCGCCGGCCTCACCGGCGTCGTGGACAAGGCCAGCGCCGGGGCGGCGGAGCATGTCCGCGTCGCCCGCGTCCCGAACCTCTCCGCCGCCATCCGGGAGCTCAAGGAGCGGGGGCTGTGGATTTTCGGCAGCGCCGTCCGGGCGGAGCGGAGCCTCTGGGAGGCGGACTTCACCGGGCCGCTGGGCCTCGTCATCGGCTCCGAGGGCGAGGGCATGGGCCGGCTTGTGGCGGAGCAGTGCGATTTTCTGGTCACGATACCGATGCGCGGGCACATCAATTCCCTGAACGCCGCCACGGCCGCGGGCGTGCTGATGTACGAGGTTCTGCGGCAGCGCGGCGGCGCGGCAGGCAGCTCCACTGTCGGAGGAGGTGAGTACCATCGCGAATGAATTTGATCTGGACGCGATCCTGAATGAATTTCGCGGTTCCGGCAGCCCCGGTCCGCAGGCAAAAGCGCCCGCGGATCGGAGCAAGCGGCTGGTGCTCAAAAGCGTGGACGACGCAATCCAGGAGGACAATCTTGAAATTCTGAACGGCAGCCTCGGGGAAGCGCCTCCGCAGGCCGCGCCGGAGCCGCCCCGAACGGAAGCTGAGCCTGAAGCGCCGGAGCCGGAGTTCGGGGAACCCGTTTCCGTTCCCCCGCCGCCGGAGACAAGCGCGGAGGAGTTGACGGACGACTGGGAGGATATGGACTACGCCTCCGCCCAGGCTGCCGGGGAAGCGCCGCCGGAAACGGCGCGGCGCGGCGGCAAACAAAAATCCAAAAGCGAGCGCATTCTGGCGCCGCTTGTCGGCCTGCTGGCCCTGATCGCCCTGCGGCGGGAGCAGCGGGCCAGGGGAGCCCCCGCCGCCGCCGCCCCCGAGGGGAACGAGCCGGACCCGAAAAAAGCTCTGGACCTCTACACCAGCCAGGAGGTTTCCCTCCGGCTGCGCGCCCTGGCAGCCACGGTCCTGACCCTGCTGATGCTCTATGTCAGCTGCGCCTGGAGCAGCTTCCTGCCCCTGGGCGGCGTGCTGGGCAGCAGTGTGCGCGTGGCCTCCGCCCTGCTGCTCCTCATGGAGCTGAGCGTTATGCTCTGCGGCCTGGACCTGTTCACCGGGGGCCTGATGGGCTTCGCCTTCGGAGAAATCGGTACGGAGAGCCTGGCCGCCGCCTCCTGTGTGCTGAGCGTACTGGACGCCATGATCCTCGCGGGCACCAACAACGGCGCTTACGGCTTGCCCTATTGCGCTGTCAGCGCGGCCTCCATGACCGGCCTGCTGTGGGGGGCCTACTTCAACTGCCGCGCCGGGCGCGGCGTCTGCCGGGTGCTCTCTTCCGGGAAGAGCGCTTACTCCGTGTGCAGCGATACGGCCCTGTCCCCCGGGGAAATCACGCTCTTCAAGCTCCGCCGGAACGCGACTGGCTTTATCGCCCGCAGCGAGGAGGCGGATCTCGGCGAGAGCGTCTACGCCGCTCTGAGCCCCTTCCTGCTGATTGCCTCGGTGCTCCTGGGGCTGCTGAGCAGCCTGGCCAGGGGCCGGGCCGGCTCCGTGGTCCACTGCATTTCCGTCATGTCCGCCGTTTCCGCCACCTTTTCCTGCGCCGTCTGCGTGGCGCTGCCGCTGTATATCGCCTCCCGGAAGCTTACCAGGGCGGGTTCCGCCCTGGCCGTCTGGTCCGGGCTGCATGATGTGGGCGCCGCCAGGAGCATCGTGATTACAGACGAAGATCTGTTCCCCTATGGCACGGTGCGCATCGGCAGCATCCGGGTGGTGCAGAACGCGGACGCAGATAAGGTGATCTCCTACACCGG
>JAFUVO010000143.1 GCA_017477525.1 Oscillospiraceae bacterium
CCGAAGAAAGGCGGGGTAAGAATTTTTATAGCTGTTCCCGAATCCACCGCAGAAGCTCCACCTGCGCGGAGCAGACGGAGACAGTGTAGCGCGCGGGGAGGGGGAAGGAGCGGGTGACGGTCGCGTGGGCCGCCGTATCCGTCGCGGCTGGGTCGAAATACGGGCCGCCGACGCATTTGAAAATGCTCTCCTTTTTCGTCCACAGTGCCAGAAAATCGCTCACGCTTTGAATTGCGGCAAACTCCGTCGGGGTGCAGACCTTACATTCCAGGCGTTCCAGTTTCTCCATGTTGCGGAAGCGGGAGAAAAATTCCTCCTCGCCCTCCAAATCCACCCCCACAGGCGCGTCCGACACGGCAACCGCCACCGCGCCGCCGGCGTGGCTCAGGGAAAAAAACGCCTGGTCGCAGACCCATTTGCCCTCCGGCAGTTTTTCAAAGCGCAGCGTGTCCGCGCAGAGTTTCATGGAGCGTTCCAAGGCCCGCAGCAGCAGCGTCCACACGGCGCAGCGCTCCCGGCGCAGTGTCTCATTGCGGGGGGCCATGATTTCCCTCCCGCGCTCCGGCGGGGGGAGGGGAACCGGCGTGAAATTTTCGGGAATCGCCGCGACATAGACGTCGAGGACGCCCGCGCCGGGCCGGGCATTTTTTATTTCTGTCTCTTCCGCTGGGGGAGAAGAAACCATTCGGCTGTTCTCTATCATTTCCATAGCTTCAGTATAAGCCCCAGCGAGGCGTTTTTCAAGTATCCCATAAAAAACTGTTGCGCCCCGGCTGGCTTTATTGTAAAATACAGAGGTTGATTTGGAAACGCGGAACAGAGAAACGGAGAGACGGGAAGGGGAGCGCCATGAACCGCATCGGCTTTGACAACGAGAAATATTTGAAAATGCAGTCGGAAAACATCCGCAAGCGCATCGCGCAGTTTGGCGGGAAGCTCTATCTGGAATTTGGCGGCAAGCTGTTCGACGATTACCACGCTTCAAGGGTGCTGCCGGGCTTCCAGCCGGACAGCAAGGTGAAGATGCTGCTGGAAATGAAGGACGAGGCGGAAATCTTACTGGTGATCTCCGCCGACGATATCGAGCGCAACAAACGCAGGGGCGATTTGGGCATCACCTACGACGAGGACGCCTTGCGGCTCATCGACGCGTTCCGGGAGATCGGGCTGTATGTCGGCAGCGTGGTCATCACCCACTACCGCAGCCAGCACGCCGCCGAAAAATTCCAGAAGCGTCTGGAAGCCCTCGGAGTGCGCACCTACCGCCACTATGTGATTCCCGACTACCCCTCCAATATCCCGCTGATTGTTTCCGACGAGGGCTACGGCAGGAACGACTATATTGAAACCAGCCGCAGCCTGATCGTTGTCACGGCTCCCGGCCCGGGCAGCGGAAAGATGGCTGTCTGCCTGAGCCAGCTCTACCACGAGCACCGCCGGGGCGTCAGCGCGGGCTACGCCAAATTTGAGACTTTTCCAATTTGGAACCTGCCTCTGAAGCACCCGGTCAACCTGGCTTACGAGGCCGCTACCGCGGATCTCAACGACGTGAACATGATCGACCCCTACCACATGGAAGCCTACGGCAACACCACAGTCAACTACAATCGGGACGTTGAGGTTTTCCCGGTGCTCAACGCGATTTTGGAGCGCATCCGGGGGAAAAGCCCCTACCGCAGCCCGACGGACATGGGCGTCAACATGGCCGGCTACTGCATCGTTGACGACGCGGCCTGCCGGGAGGCCAGCAGGGAGGAGATCATCCGGCGCTGGTATGCCGCCGCATGCCGGCTGCGCCAGGGGCTGGCGGAGCCCGCCGAGGTCCACAAAATCGAGCTTATTATGCAGAACGAGGGCATCACCGCCAATGAGCGCCCCGCGATTCCCGCGGCGATGAAACGCGCCGAGGAGACCGGCGGCCCCGCGATGGCGATCCAACTGGGGGATGGGCGCGTCATCACCGGAAAGACCACCGCGCTGCTGGGCGCGGCCAGTGCCTGCCTGCTCAACGCCCTCAAGGCGCTGGCGGACATTGACAAGAAAACCATGTTGATTTCCCCGAACATCATCGAACCGATCCAGCACCTCAAGGTGGAGCATTTGGGCGGGCACAACCCCCGGCTGCACACGGACGAGACGCTGGAAGCCCTGAGCATCTGCGCCGTGACGAACCCCATGGCGGAGATGGCCATGGAGGCGCTCAGTATGCTGCGCGGCTGCGAGGCCCATTCCTCGGTCATCCTTTCCCGCGTGGACGAGAACACCTTTTCCAGCCTTGGCGTCAACGTCACCTGCGAGCCGCGCTACCAGGTGAAGAAGTTGTATCATAAATAATCGCGACGATTTAGACGGTATCCTTTCCCTGCGGGGGAGAGCTTCACGGTGGCATGTATCCTCCCCCTTCGGGGAGGATACATGCCACACATTATACATAATCTTTACGGAGGCTGCTTTATGGAAAAGCTGTATTTCGCTTCTGATTATCAGGAGGGGGCGCACCCCGCAGTGCTGCGGCGGCTGTGCGAGACAAATCTGCTCAAAACCCCCGGCTACGGCCTTGACGGGTTTTGTGAGGCCGCCCGCGAAAAAATCCGGGCGGCGTGCTCCTGTCCCGGCGCGGCGGTGCATTTCCTCTGCGGCGGAACCCAGGCCAATGCAGTGGTAATCGACGCCTTTTTGCAGCCCTGGCAGGGTGTGCTGGCCGCGGAGAGCGGGCACATCAGCAGCCATGAGGCAGGGGCCATTGAGTGGGGAGGCCACAAGGTCCTGACGCTTCCGCAGCAATTCGGAAAGCTCCGGGCCAGTGTCATCTGTGACGCTTGCGAGCGCTGGAATACCGACGCCAACCGCGCCCATATGGTGATGCCCGGCATGGCCTATATCTCCCAGCCCACCGAGTATGGCACCCTCTACTCCCTCGCGGAGCTGGAAGAAATCAGCGGGGTCTGCCGCGCCTTTGGGATTCCGCTGTATCTGGACGGGGCGCGGCTGGCTTACGCCCTGGCCTGTCCGGGCAACGACGTGACATTGCCGGACCTGGCGCGGCTCTGTGACGTGTTTTACATCGGCGGGACAAAGTGCGGGGCTCTGTTCGGGGAGGCCGTTGTGATTTCCGACAGCGGGCGGATGGAGCATTTCTTTACCATCATGAAACAGCACGGGGCGCTGATGGCGAAGGGTCGTCTGTTGGGGCTGCAGTTTGACGCGTTGTTTACCGACGGGCTGTATCTGAGCATTGGCCTGCCGGCGATCCACGCGGCGGAGCGGCTGCGCGGGGAATTTCTGGATCGCTTTGGCTGGCGTCTGGCTTTCGCTTCGCCCACGAATCAGATTTTTGTGCTGCTGGACAATCCCACAATGGAGCGCGTCGCGGAGAAGGTCGAGTTCAGTTTCTGGGAAAAAAATGACGATTCGCACAGCATTGTCCGCTTTGCCACAAGCTGGGCGACAAGGCCGGAGGAAGTTGACGCGCTGATCGCGGCTATAGAATAGGGGAAAGGCCGGGTAGAATGGTCCCTTAATGGAACCAGTCTACTCGGCCGTTTTCTGCGCGAAAACGCTGTAATTTTTCGCGAAATACTCCACCCCAGACCAGAGGGTCGTGGCAGCGATCACGGCGGCGCCGAGGGCGTCGAGCCAGGGGAGCTCAAAGGCCAGCATCAGGCAAAGACATACCATCGTGGAGGCGGTCTTGACTTTTCCGCTCCAGGCCGCGGCGATGACCTTGCCCTGCTCCGCCGCGATCAGGCGCATCCCGCTGACCGCAAACTCCCGGAACAGGACCAGCGCCAGCACCACGCCGGAGAAGCGAAGCCGTTCCACAAACCAACATAGCACACTCAGCACCAGCATCTTGTCTGCCAGAGGGTCTACAAATTTTCCGAAGTCCGTGACCTGGTGGTAATGCCGGGCGACATAACCGTCTAAAAGGTCCGTCAGACTGGCGACAATGAACAGGGCCAGCGCCGCCCAGTTTGAGCCGGGGAAGCCCAAGTAGAGCAGCAGCAGTATCAGCGGAATCAGTACAATTCTCAGAAGCGTCAGTTTGCTTGCTGTGGTCAGCATGACACAGCCTCCTCTCCCATCAGTTCCCCATCCATCAGGCCCGTGATATGCACCGGGCAAAACTCCCCGGGCGGGCAGCTTCCGGTGAAATAGACTGTCCCGTCGATGTCAGGGGAATCGGCCCAGCTTCGGCCCGTGCGAAAAGCGCCGTCAACGCCGGTGCAGAGTACACGCAGTGTTTTACCGATCTGGGCGGATTGAAACGCGTCCATAATTTCCCCCTGCAGTTCCATAACCAGCTCCGCCCGGCGCTGGGCCTCTTCCGGCGGGCAGCGGTCATCCATCTCAGCGGCGGGCGTACCCTCCTCCGGGGAGAAGGGGAAAACCCCGGCCCGTTCAATGCGGGCCTCCCGGAGAAAATCACACAGCTCCTCAAATTCTTCCGGCCCCTCTCCCGGAAGGCCGGCGATCAGGCTCGTGCGCAATACCAGGCCGGGAACGCGATCCCTCAGCCGGCGGAAGAGGGCGCGAATTTCCGTCCCTGTTCCCCGGCGGTTCATGCTGCGCAGAATATTGTCGTTGATGTGCTGGATGGGGATATCGAGGTATTTGACGATCTTGTCGTTGCCGGCGATCTCGTCAATCAGCCCATCGTCAAAGAGGTCTGGATAGAGGTAGTGCAGGCGTATCCATTCTATGCCGCCGATCTCGGACAGCTTTCGGCAGAGCTCCGCCAGGGCGCGGCGGTGGTAGAGGTCCGTGCCATAGCGTGTGATGTCCTGGGCCACGACGATCAGCTCCCGTACCCCGGACTGGGCCAGGGCCCCGGCCTCCGCAAGAATGTTTTCCATAGGGCGGCTGCGGTAGCGGCCCCGTATGTCCGGGATGGCGCAGAAGGCGCAACGGTTGTCGCAGCCCTCCGCGATTTTGAGATAGGCCCAGCCCGGACCCGTAGTCAGGAAGCGTCCCACCTCGTCCACCGGCGCGCAGCGGTCCCCGAAGCGCTCAGGACAGCCCCCGTCTAAGGTTTCCCGCAGGACAGAGACAATCTCGGCAAAGCTCCCTACGCCCACCAGCGCGTCCACCTCCGGCAGCTCCGTCCGAATTTCGGCCCGGTAACGCTCCGGCAGGCAGCCGGCCACAATCAGCTTTCCCAGCCGGCCCGCGGCCTTGAGCGCCCCCATCTCGAGAATGACGTCGATGGCTTCGCTTTTCGCCGCGTCGATAAAACCGCAGGTGTTGACAATCACCGCGTCGGCGCCGTCAGCCTCGGGTACGACGGAAAATCCCGCGTCATCCAGCAGGCACAGCATCTGTTCGCTGTTGACCAGATTTTTGGAGCAGCCCAGGGATATCAGGGCTATTGTTTCATTTGCCATAGCATACACCTTCGTTCCCCGCGTGTGCGGGGGAAGCGTTTATTCAGATTGGCACCGCTCGACGGCGGCTTTGATTTCATCCCAGCCGAAGCCCCGGCGCAGCAGCGCGTCGGAGGCTTTTTTCAGGGCGGCGCGGTCGGATATGTCCGCGCCGCGCAGACGGCTGCGGAGCAGCCGGTCGATCTGCTCCTCCTGCTCCGGCAGCGCCTCCAATGCCTCGTCCCAGAGCTCCCGGGGAAGCTTTCTATGGCGCAGCTCCTCCCGGACGCGGCGCGGCCCGTAGCCCTTCGCGGCGTAATGCCGGACCACCATCGCGGCGTAATCCGCGTCATTCAAAATATGCAGCCGGACAAGCCAGGCCACGGTTTCCGCGGCGTCCTGCTCCGCCTCTCCTTTTTCTATGAGCCGTTCGTAAAGCTCCTGTTCCCCCATGGGGCGCGCGCCGAGGATTCGCATCGCCCGCTCCTTGCACCGGCCCAGCGAGGCCGCGCCGCGAAGCGCGTTTAGCTCCCCATCGGAGAGCTCCCGGCCTGCGTAGAGGGAAAAGTCCGCCGCCTCGTTGGGGCCGACGCTGAAGCCTTCGCCGTTTTCCAGCGTCAGATAAAAGCGGCCGTTTTTGATTTGCCGAAGTTCCGTAATTGTCATGGCGCGTCTGAGGGGAAACCCGATTTTTTACCCTTCAAAGTCATCCGCGCTGATGTCCACGGCGCGGCCAGCCACCTGGGCGGCTTTGAGGGCCTGGGGGCTCAGCAGCTTGTAGGAATTGGCGCGAATCTGCGCCTCCACCGCGTCGGCGGCCTCGGGGGTTTTCATCAGATAGTCCTTCACGTTGTCCCGGCCCTGGAAGCGTTCGCCATTGACCGTGAACCATGCCCCGGACTTTTCAATGAGGTTCAGCTTGACGCCGAGGTCGATGATTTCACCGATTTTGCTGATGCCCTCGCCATAGATGATGTCGAACTCCGCCTCCTTGAAAGGGGGGGCCACCTTGTTTTTGACGATCTTCGCCCGGGTGCGGTTGCCGATCATCTCCCCGCCGTTTTTGAGCGTTTCGACCCGGCGGACGTCAATGCGCACACTTGAAAAATATTTCAGCGCGCGGCCGCCGGGGGTCGTTTCCGGGTTGCCGTACATGACGCCGATTTTCTCACGGAGCTGGTTGATGAACACGACAATGCAGTTTGTTTTGGAAATGGTGCCGGCCAGCTTGCGCAGCGCCTGGCTCATGAGCCGGGCCACGACGCCCACGCTGCTGTCGCCCATCTCGCCCTCGAGTTCGCTGCGGGGGACCAGGGCCGCCACAGAGTCGACCACCACCACGTCCACCGCGCCGGAGCGGACAAGCGCTTCCGTAATATCCAGCGCCTGTTCGCCGGTGTCTGGCTGGGAGATGAGCAGCTCATCAATATTGACGCCGAGGGCGCGGGCGTAAGCCGGTTCCAGCGCGTGCTCCACGTCAATGAAAGCCACCTCGCCGCCGCCCTTCTGGGCGGAAGCCAGGATGTGCAGGGCCAGGGTGGTCTTACCGCTGGACTCCGGGCCGTAAATCTCAATAATGCGCCCCCGCGGGACGCCGCCCACGCCCAGCGCGATATCCAGCGACAGCGAACCGGTGGAAATTGCCTCCACGTTTACGGGGATATCCTCGCCCAGGCGCATGATCGCGCCCTTGCCGTAATTTTTTTCAATCTGGGCCAGCGCGGTTTCAAGCGCTTTTTTCTTATCGCTGGCCGGGCCCGGGGTTTCCAGGGGCTTTTTCTTCTCTGCCATATATGTTCTCCTATAGCTTTAATTTTTCGCGTACACAACACGCGCATACCCCCTGCTGTCCGGCGCGGCTCCAATGCCGCGAAGGCCGGCACGGCGCAGCAGAAGCGCCACGTCCTCCGACTGGTCCTCGCCCACCTCAAGGACAATCCAGCCTCCGGGCCGGAGCAGCGGGGGGAGATCGGAGAGGATTGCCCGATAAAAATCAAGGCCGTCGACTCCGCCATCGAGGGCGGTACGGGGTTCATAATCCCGGACTGAGGAATCCAGCCCCGCCAGCTCCCCGGTACGGATGTAGGGCGGGTTGGCGGCGATCAGGTCAAAGCTCCCCAACCCCGCCCCAGGCAGACGGAATGCGTCGGCGCGGACACACTCCAGGCGTCCGGACAGGGCCATGCGGCGGACGTTTTCCCGCGCCACCGCCAGGGCGCCGGGGCTGATATCCAGCAAGATTCCCCGGCTGTCAGGCAGCAGTTTTGCCAGAGCGCAGCCCACACAGCCGCTGCCGGTACACATGTCCAGAAAACGTATGTCCCCCCGTCCCTCCATACGCGCGGCGGCCTCGGTTACGAGCACCTCCGTGTCGGGACGCGGGATCAGGACTTCGGGACTGACGACAAATTCAAGGCCGTAAAATTCCCAGCGTCCGAGGACATAGGCGGCGGGCTCCCCGGCCAGACGGCGGACAGCGAGGGCCTCCGCCCTGGCCGCGACCCCGTCAGAGGTGTACAGCCGCAGGTCCCGCAGCAGCTCCGCCTGGCCTTTTCCCGCCGCGGCGGCGACGATCCAGCGGGCCTCCTGGCTGTGGGCCTCCACCCCCGCATCGCGCAGACGGCGGCTCAGGGAGAGACAGAGGTCGTTATATGTGCGCGGCATGGACTCACCAGGCATCCGCGCCTTTTTGTTCGGGAATCACCAGCTTCAGCGCCGCGATGGCCACCTCGATCATGCTGTCGTCAGGCTCCCGGGTGGTCAGGTGCTGGATTTGCTTTCCCGGCCAGGCGGCGGCGCGGGCCAGGGGGTTGCCGTCATGCCGTCCCACCCAGCGGTTGAGCTCATAGGTCACGGAAACGATGACGGGCAGCACGATCAGCTTGCCCAAAATGCGCACAAGGGTGGCCGGGACGCGGGAAAGGGCGGCAACGCCGGGAATCAGGCTCAGTACCCAGGTCATGACCGACACCACCAAAATCGCCATCAGCATTGTAACCACGAGAAAACTGGTGCCGCAGCGGGGATGGAAGCGGCTCTGGCGGCGTACATTCTCGACCGTCAGCGGCAGGCCCTTTTCATAGCAGAAAATGGACTTGTGTTCCGCGCCGTGATAGGCGAACAGGCGCTTCATATCCCCGAGGCGCGTCATGAGCCAGAGATAGAGGAGAAAAATCACGATGCGCACGGCGCCCTCCATCAGGCAGCGCAGGACAAGATGGATGCTGTCCGGCAGCAGGGAGTAAAAGAAGGCGGGCAGGAGCACGAACAGCCCTACGGACAGGGCAAGACCCAGGACCACAGCCACGCCGATCACGGCCTTCTGGGCTTTTTCACTCCCCAGATGGCGTTCCAGCCAGAGGTCCAGCTTATCGGGCTCGCCCTGTTCTTCCTCCGGCAGGAGTCCGGCGGAATAGGTTACGGCCTCCATGCCCCTGACCATGGAGCTCAGGAACACGGGGACGCCCCGGAGGAAGGGGATTTTTGCCAGGGGATTGGGCTTAACTTCCTCCACCTTGTCCTGCAGCGTCCCGTCCGAAAGGCGGCAGACAATGGCCTGTTTCTCCGGGCCGCGCATCAAAATGCCCTCGAGCAGCGCCTGGCCGCCGATGCTGGTCTTGAAAGGGCAGGCTTCATTTTCGCTGTTTTTTGTCATTGGTCATTTCCTTTTCAATGGATTGCCGCACCGGGAGAATGACGGTAACAAGAACGCCGCCTCCCTCCGCGTTCTCAATGAGCAGCGTCCCGCCGTGGCGGTTTACAATCTCCTCACAGACGGCCAGCCCGATGCCGCTGCCCCGCTGCTTTGAGGAGCCCTTGTAGAAGCGCTCTTTGACATGGGGCAGTTCGTCAGCGGGGATGCCGGGGCCGTGGTCCCGGACGGTCAGTGTGACGCTGTCCTCTCCCTCTGCGGCCAGCGCCACCTCGATGCTCTCTCCGTCCCGCCCATATTTCGCGGCGTTGTCGAGGACATTGAGCAGCACCTGCTTGAGCCGCTCCGGATCGCCTTCAATAAGCGGAATCGACTCCTCGTCACACTCATAACGCAATTCCACGCCCTCCTGGGCGCTGAGGTTGCGGTAAGAGAACACCGCGTCCTCCACCTCCGCGGCCAGGTCCATGAGCTCCACATTCAGCGTGAAGCGCCCGTCCTGGATGCGGGTAAATTCCAGCAGCTCCGAAACCATCTTGGTCAGCCGCCCCGCCTCCTTGGCGATGATGCTCAGGCCCCGGCGGCTCTCTCCCTGGATGGCGTCATCGTAGCTCATGGCTTCTGCCCAGCCCATGATGGCCGTCAGGGGGGTACGCAGCTCGTGGCTGACCGAGGAGATAAATTCCGTCTGGACGGCAGTGCTGCGGGCCAGTTCCCCGCTCATCTCGTTGATGCTGTCGGTCAGATCGCCGAGCTCGTCGTCACGGAGCTTTTCAGTGACGATGCCATAGCTCCCTTCCGCAATGCGCCTGGCCTGGTAGCGCAGCAGGGACACGGATCTGGTCACGGAGCGAATGAAATGGTCGCACAGCAGCCACATCGACAGGATCGCCGCGACTCCGACGGCGAAGAAGAAAACAACAGAGCGCAGCTTCAGCCCCGATTCCGTAAAGAAGAGGTAGAGGCACAGCGCGATCACGGCAGCCGCAATAATTCCAGAAGCGGGAAGCAGACAGGTCAGCAGCCAGCGGACCCGGATACCGGCGCGGGTCGGAACGGGTACCTCTGCTTCCGGCACGGCGGATACCGCCGCCTCTGGCGTACCGTCATGCTCCGTCAGGTGTTCCATTGATAACCGTAGCCCCATATCGTGCCGAGGTAGACCGGGAGGGTCGGGTCTTCTTCAATTTTGATGCGAAGGCGGCGGACATTGACGTCGACGACCTTTTCTTCCGCGCCGCTCTCACGCCCCCAGACGGCGTTGAGAATTTCCTCCCGCTTCAGCGGCTTTCCGGCGGAGGACATGAACAGCTTCATCAGGGCGTATTCGATCTGGGTCAGCTTGATCCGCTCGCCGTTTTTGGTCAGGACACGGGTGCGCATGTTCAGGATAAAGGGCCCCTGGCGGAGCTCGTCCTCCTCCTGTTCCTCCGCGCCGCTTCCGATACGCCGGTACAGCGCGTCAATTCGGGCCGTCAGCTCCGCGGTAGAAAAAGGCTTTGTGACATAATCGTCCGCCCCGCTGCTCAGGCCCGTCAGCTTGTCCATTTCCATGCTCTTTGCCGTCAACATGATGATGCCGATGCGGCTGTCCGCGGCGCGGATGCGCCGGCAGACCTCGAAGCCGTCGATATCCGGCAGCATCACGTCCAGCAGCGCTACGCCGATATCCGGGTTGGCCCGCAGCTTTTCCAGCGCCTCGGCGCCGGTGGGCGCTTCGATGGGCTCGTAGCCCGCCCGCCGGAGATTGACCACGACAAAGCTCCGAATGCTGTCCTCATCTTCCAGTACAAGTATTTTTTTCATATCTCTGCTCCCTGTGTTATCATTTTCACCACGCGGCCGATGCCTCGAAAAACCGCGCGGATCTTTCATTTCTGTATATTCAAAACAGAGTATATCACAACTTCAGAAAAAATGATAGCAAAACTTTTCAATTTCTTCAAAAACCTCCATGCGCCGCGGGCGCGCCACGATAGATGAAAGTTTACAGGCGCATGGAGGTTTTTTCGCATCTGGCCCGCTGTGCGGACCAGGCGTTGAATCAAATATTTACTGTGGAAGCGAAGCTTTCATAGTAAAATCATAAAATGCCATCAAAGAAGCCGGGCGTCAAGCTTGATGTTCCGGGAAAACTGTGTTATACTCATTAAAATTCAAGCAGGGAACTGGCGCGGATTCAGCCGCCGGGACACCGCGGGCGAAAGGGGGCGGTCAAATGCGCCGTAAAATAGCGATTGTTCTCAGCGCCGCGCTGCTGCTGGCGCTGCTGCCGGCCGCGTCGGACGCGGAAGGCGACCGTCTGGGATTTATCGCGATCAATGAGACGATGCCGCAGGAGCTGGTCAACTGCGTATCGGTATATGGCGGGGTCAATTATGTCCCCTACTATGTTTTTACCGGCTATGGCCTTGGCCTGTCCTATTCCTATTTTCTCAGCGCGGCCACCGCATATTTTTCCACTGCGGAAAAGCAGCTGTTCTTCGATCTGAACAGCGGCGATACCTATGACGGAAACGATAACCACTATGCCGCCTCCGCGGTGATGCAGGGGGGGACAGTGTATGTCCCGGTGGGGCTGATGTGCCGTTACTTCGGCATGAGTTACTCTGTCATCGCCGGGAACGAGTACGGAAGCATCCTGCGCATTACGACCAATGCGGTGGTGCTGGGCGATACGGAATTTCTTCGGGCCGCGCGGTCGCTGATGCGCAGCTATTACCAGAGCTACCACGCTGCCGCCTCCGCGGCTTCCCCGCCGCCCCAGGAACCTAAGCCTTCGGAAACGCCTCGGACCCACGAGGGGGACAGGGTGCTGCTCGGCTTTGCCGGTATGCCGGGTGATGAGCTGCTCAGCCAGTTGGACCGTCTGGGCTTTTCCGCGTGTTTTTTCCTGACGGCAGAGGATATCCGCCAGGACCCGGACCGGGTGCGGTTTCTGGCCGGGGAAGGCTGGGGCTTGGGCGTCTGGTGCGCCAGCGACCCGGCGGCGGACTGGGAAAGCACGGACACGCTGTTGTTTGAGGCGGCGCGGGTGCGCAGCATCCTGGCCGCGTCCCCAGGCGGGGCGGAGGCAAGGGACGGCGCGGAGGCCACCGGCCTGGCATGGTTTTCCGCCGATTACAGCGCCGCCGCCGAGGACAGCCTCTATTACGGTTACGCCTCCTCCGCAATCCCGGACGCTATCGGGGATGCCGTGGGCGATATCTCGCTGCTTCTGGACTGCAATATCCCCGGACAAGCCCTTTCTTCGTTGCTGGATTTTCTTTCGGAGCGCCGCTATAATGTTAGCGGCCCCTGTGAAACTGATACCATAAGGAGGCCATAGGCATGAATTCCGCCGACGGAAAACGCTATATTTACGAAAAATCACAGCTGATTGAAGTGATATGCCAGCTGCGCTATCCCCCGATCCTCACGATTGAGGCAAAAGAGCCCGCGGATTTCCAGGATACGGTGCGGGCTGTTTTTCCCCGCTATGTCTGCCAGACAGAGAAGAGCCCCGGGCCGCAGGGGGGAAGTGTGCGCAACCACACCTTCCTGACGGAGGATGGGACATACAAGCTGAGCATGACGAAAAATTTTATCGCCCTGAGCACCATGCGCTATACGAGCTGGGAGGATTTTGCCGGAATGCTGGACGAGCCGCTGGCGCAGTTTATCCGCCTGTACCGGCCTTCGTATTTTGAAAGGGTAGGACTGCGGTATCTCAACGGCATATCCCGGGCAAAGCTGGACCTGGGGGAGCGGCGCTGGAATGATCTGTTTCAGCCCCAGTATCTCGGCCCCCTGGACGATGACGGATTGCGGGAGGAGGATGTGAGCCGCTGCTCCACGGAGGTGGAGATGAAGCTGGACGCGCGGAGCAGCCTGAAGCTCCACGCGGGACCGGGTATTGTGAATCGCGCTGTGCGCACGGCAAACGGCGTCCAGACGCTGCGGGATCCGGAGACACGGTTTATTTTTGACCAGGATCTGTTTTCCGCCGGCAACATCAAGCTTCCGGCGGTGATGGAGACTCTGGAAACGCTCCACAGCCACGCCGACCGTGTATTCTCCGAAGCCATAACGGAAGTGCTCCATGAAGCCCTGGGGCCCGTGGAGATCTGAAACGGGGGGAGAGGGGGATAAAGGGTTTTGAATCTGAATGATTTGTACCGGGTGATCGTGATGCAGGACGTTTCCATCGCAGGGGATGGCCGGTCATTTCGCATCCTCCTGGACGATACTCCGGTTGGCACCCTGACAGGGCAGGGATACCTGACCACCAATACGGTGACTGGCCGCCATACCCTGGCCCTGCGCAACGGGAACATCACGGTTTTTGAAAAGAACTTTGTGGTGACGGAGGACCAACATATTACGCGGGCTTTTGTACGCAAGGGAGCGGGAGGGCGCACGGAAATTTCCTTTGACGCGGGCGCGGATGACCGCGAGGTGGCCCAGGAGGAAGCGGCGAAGCCGAAGCCGAAAATCAAGCCCCGCCCCGCGGAACGTCCCGCCCCATCCCGCAGTCCGGCGGAACGTCAGCGCCGGGAGGCAGCGGCGCGGGAGGAGCCTTCCCGGGGCAGCATTGTCCTGGGCTATTTCCTGACCGCCCTTGTCTCCTTTGCCACAGGCATCGTCGTCACCTGGCTGTTTTTCCGCTTCTGAAATATCTGTTTCAGCCCTGTGTTTTCTCCCCCTGAAAAGGGGAGAAAACACAGCTATATTTATATTTTGCGGAAGGAAACAGGGAGGTACGGCAATGTCAGAAAACCAGGGGAAGACGCTGTTCCGGCAGCGGGCCATGGAGCGTGTTGCTTCGCCGGAACAGCTTACCGACTATCTTCGCGTGACGAATCCGGGAATCTGGGCCGTGCTCGCGGCAGTCATCCTGCTGCTGGCGGGGCTGTTCGCCTGGTCCGCGGTGGGAACACTGGAAACGGCAGTGGAAGCCAGGGCGGTCATCAGGGGACATGCCGCGGAGATCGTTCCGGCCGGGCAGGGAGCGGAAAAGATGGCGGCCGGGATGCCGGTCCGCATCGCGTCGCGGGAATACCGGATCGTTTCCGTGGATACCGACGCCTATGGCAGGACCACGGCGCGGGCGGAGGTTCTTCTGCCGGATGGGGAATATGACGCTGCCATCATCGTGGAACAGATTCAACCGCTCATGTTTCTGCTGGAAAGCAGGTGAGGGCTGTGTTCGTAAAAAAAGCCGGGGCCACTTTGACAAAGGGTGTGGCAAAGGTGCCTGTGGTCATGCAGCTGGAGGCGCTGGAATGCGGCGCCGCTGCTCTGGACATGGTCATGGCTTATTACGGAAAATGGGTGCCGCTGGAGGAGGCGCGGCTGGCCTGCGGCGTCTCCCGGGACGGCTCCAACGCCAAAAACATCTGCCTCGCCGCGAAGCATTACGGCTTCGATGTCAGCGCCTACCGCTTGACGCCGGAATCGCTCCGGGAACGAGGTGAATTTCCCTGCATTATCCACTGGAATATGAACCATTTTGTGGTGCTGGACGGATTCCGCGGGAAAAAGGCATATCTGAATGACCCTGCCCGCGGCGCGGTTCGGGTGGATTGGGAAGAATTTGACCGTTCCTTTACCGGCGTTGTCATTGTCCCCGTCCCTTCCGAAGGTTTCCGCCCCGATGGGGAACGGCGCAGTACGCTGTCCTTCGCCGGAAAGCGCCTGAAGGGCGCCGGCGCGGCCGTAGCCTTTGCCGGCCTCGCCACAGCCATTGCTTACCTGTTCGGGATCGTCAACTCCGTCACATCCCGCATTTTTGTGGACCGTCTGCTGACCGGGCGGAACGCGGAGTGGCTGTATCCCTTCCTCTCCGTGATGGCCCTGCTGGCGCTGGCGCAGCTTGCCGTGGCCTGGGTGCAGGGGATATATTCCCTGAAAATCAACGGGAAAATGGCCATCATCGGCAGCAGTTCCTACCTGTGGAAGGTTTTGCGGCTGCCCATGGAGTTTTTTTCCCAGCGCATGGCGGGGGATATCCAATCCCGGCTGGCCCTGAACAGCTCCATTGCCGGGACGCTGGCAAACACCTTCGCCCCGCTCCTGCTCAACAGCATTATGACGGTATTCTATCTCGTATTGATGCTGAAGCAAAGCCCGCTGCTGACGGCCATCGGCCTTGGCTCACTGCTGCTGAACACCCTGATCGCCCGCATCATCAGCGCAAAGCGCATGAACATCGCCAGGGTGCGGATGCGCGACGCGGGGCAGTTGGAGAGCGCTACCGTCACCGGGATCGAGATGATTGAGACGAT
The DNA here is from genome assembly GCA_017477525.1 of Oscillospiraceae bacterium. Classification (GTDB taxonomy): domain Bacteria; phylum Bacillota; class Clostridia; order Oscillospirales; family Oscillospiraceae; genus RGIG7114. The sequence continues at coordinate 15,282 of JAFUVO010000143.1, forward strand.
AAAGGCCAGCGGCGCGGAGAACGGTTATTTTCAGCGGTGGGCGGGGTGTCAGGCGTCTGTGAACACCCAGAACGTACAGGCGGAAAAAACACAGCGGTTTTTGGGGACGATCCCGGCTTTCGTCGGGACGTTCGCAAACTACGCGGTGCTGCTCCTTGGCGTATGGCTGACCATGCGCGGCAGCTTCAGCCTTGGCGCGGTCATGATGTTCCAGGGCTTTTTGGGGTCCTTCATGTCCCCGGCAATGACCCTGGTCGGGGCGGGGCAGACAGTCCAGGAGATGCGGACCTCGATGGAGCGGATAGAGGACGTCATGGAGTATCCGGAGGATCCCGCCCTGCGGGAGGCGGAATGCGGGGAAACCGTGGAACTGGAAAAACTGCGCGGCAATTTGGAGCTGAAGCATGTCAGCTTCGGCTATTCCCGGCTCGCCGCGCCGCTGATCCGGGATATTTCCCTCAGCATCAAAGCCGGGGAGCGCGTTGCATTGGTGGGGCCCTCCGGCTGCGGAAAATCCACGGTTTCAAAGCTTGTCTCCGGCCTGTACCAGCCCTGGAGCGGGGAGATCCTCTTTGACGGAAAACCCCGGAGCGCCTATCCCCGGGAGGTCGTGACCGGTTCGCTCGCCGTGGTGGACCAGGAAATCACCCTTTTCGAGGACAGCATCGCGAACAACATCAAAATGTGGGATGATACGATCATGGATTTTGAAATGATCCTGGCGGCCAGGGACGCGCGGATTCACGATGACATCGTCCAGATGCCCGGCGGCTACCAGCACAGACTGTCGGACGGGGGCCGGGAGCTCAGCGGGGGACAGCGGCAGCGGCTGGAAATCGCCCGGGTCCTGGCCCAGGACCCGACGATCCTCATTTTGGACGAGGCCACCAGTGCCCTGGACGCGAAGACGGAATACGAGGTCATCAACGCTGTCAGGGCGCGGGGCATCACCTGCATTGTCATCGCCCACAGGCTGAGCACGGTGCGGGACTGCGATGAGATCATTGTCCTTGACCACGGCGAGGTTGTGGAGCGCGGAAAACACGACGAGCTGATGCGCGCCGGCGGGGTTTATGGCGGGCTGGTGGCCAGCGAATAGGGGATGGTTCCTGCATGGGTTGGTTTGGAAATCAGATCGAGGAGCGGCGCGAGGCCGACCGGCGGCAGTTAGAGGACGCTTTTGTCCGCGTCGCGGGCGTGGTCATGGGCCGGAGGGGCGCGGAGCGCATCGGCGATGGGCGCGCCATCACAAAAAACGCGATTGATGAAATCCTGAAATACTATCACCTCAGGCCCGTGGAGCTCCCGGAGGATATCAAAGGCCCGGAGGAGCAGCTTGCGTACTGCCTTCGTCCCTATGGCATGATGTGGCGGAAGGTTGAGCTGACAAAGGGTTGGTACAGGGACGCCTACGGGCCGATGCTGGCTTTTCGACGGGACGGCGGGATGCCCGCGGCGCTGCTGCCCGGAAGCGTCAGCGGCTATTATTTCCGCGACGGGGAAACCGGACGGCGCGTCCGGCTGGACGCCAAAACGGAGGCGCTGTTTGAAACAGGCGCGATCTGTTTTTACCGTCCGCTCCCGCTGCGAAAAATCGGAATTGCCGACTTGGTCCTGTACATGAAGCGCTGCGTGACCATGCGGGATATGGCATACGTCATCCTCGCGGCCTTTGCCATTTCCGGCGTTGGCCTGCTGGTCCCCCGCATCACCAGGGCGCTGACCGGACCGGTCCTGGCCAGCGGAAGGACCAATGCCCTGCTCGGGGCCGCCGTTTGCCTGCTTTGCGTGTCCCTTTCCGCCCAACTCCTCAATTCGGTTCGGACCCTTCTCACCAAGCGCCTCGAGACAAAAACGGAGCTGGGCGTCCAGGCGTCGATGATGATGCGGCTGCTGTCCCTTCCGGCGAGTTTTTTTCGTCAATACAGCGCGGGAGAGCTCAAAAGCCGCAGCATGTCCGTAAATCAGCTCTGCTCCCTGCTTATGAACTTCGTCCTGACCGCCGGCCTGACGAGTCTCAGCTCCTTGCTCTATGTGACGCAGATTTTCCATTTTGCCCCGATGCTGGTGCTGCCCTCCCTCGCCATTGTTCTGGCGACGGTGGGCTTTTCGGTGCTGACGGCGCGGGTGGAGCTCGGCATCAGCAAAAAGAGGGCTGAACATGCCGCCAGGGAGAGCGGAATGAGCTATGCCGTCATATCCGGCGTACAGAAAATCAAGCTTGCCGGGGCGGAAAAGCGCATTTTCGCCCGCTGGCTGAACCTGTACGCGGAAGGGGCGGAGCTCTCCTACAATCCGCCGCTTTTCCTCAAGGTCAACGCCGCGATCAGCACCGGCATCTCCCTGTTTTCCAATATCCTCCTGTATTTTCTGGCGGTGAGGGGCGGGCTGGACCCGTCCACATACTTCGCCTTTACCGCGGCCTATGGCGCGCTGATGGGCGCGTTTACCATGCTCACAGGCGCGGCCATTTCCGCCGCCAGGATCCGGCCCATTCTGGAGATGGCGAGGCCGTTCCTGAATACGGAACCGGAGGCGCTGGAGCGGAAAGAAATCGTGGCAGACCTGAAAGGCGGCATTGAGCTGAATCATGTGTTTTTCCGATACAGCGAGGATACGCCCTATGTGCTCCGCGACCTGTCAATGAAGATACGCCCCGGGGAATATGTCGCCGTCGTGGGCCGGACCGGCTGCGGAAAATCTACCCTGTTACGGCTGCTGCTGGGCTTTGAAACCCCGGAAAAGGGCGCGATATACTATGACGGACGGGATATTGCCGGCCTTGACCTGGGCTCGCTCCGAAGGAAAATCGGGACTGTCATGCAGCAGGGCGGGCTGTTCCGGGGGGATATCTATTCCAATATTGTGCTCTCCGCGCCGTGGCTGACCATTTCCGACGCCTGGGAGGCCGCGGAAAAGGCCTGCATCGCCGACGACATCCGGGCCATGCCCATGGGGATGCACACCCTGATTTCCGAGGGGGGCGGCGGGATCTCCGGCGGGCAGAAGCAGCGGCTTATGATTGCCCGCGCCATCGCGCCCCGGCCGCGGCTGCTGCTGTTCGACGAGGCCACCAGCGCCCTGGACAACCGCAGTCAGCGGCGGGTGTCGGAGGCCCTGGACGCCATGGGCTGTACCCGTCTGGTCATCGCCCACCGCCTGAGCACCGTCCGGCGCTGTGACCGCATTCTGGTGCTGGACGGCGGGCGGATCGTAGAAGAGGGCAGCTATGACGAGCTGGTCGCGAAAGGCGGTTTCTTCGCGGGGCTGGTAGAACGGCAGCGGACAGATTCATAAAAATATAGCAGCCCCGCTTTCTGGCGGGGCTGCCAAAGAGAAATGGAGGGGATTTCGAGACTGAGAGGCTGTATTCACAGTCAAAATGCGCCGGATTGGCGAGGGATTTTGACGCCAGACGAGGCGTTTTGACGCAGCCATACTGTATGTATGGCAAGGAAAAACAACGAAGTATGGCGGCAAAAGACCCGCCAAGACGGTGTGGAGCGACTGTGAATACAGCCTCTGAGGTTACAGCCTCTTATTTCACCGCCGCGAAGCCTTTTTCAAGGTCCGCGATGATGTCGTCAATATGCTCCGTACCGATGGAGAGACGGATGGTGTTCGGGAAAATGCCCGCGCCGGCCAGTTCCTCAGCGGTGAGCTGGGAGTGGGTCGTGGTCGCGGGGTGGATCACAAGGCTCTTTACGTCCGCGACGTTGGCCAGCAGGGAGAAGATTTCCAGGGCGTCGATGAACTTGAACGCCTCCTCCTGGCCGCCTTTGATGTCGAAGGTGAAGATGGAGGCCCCGCCATTGGGGAAATATTTCTCATAGAGCGCATGGTCGGGATGGTCCGGCAGGGAGGGGTGGTAGACCTTTTCGACCAGCGGATGCCCGGCGAGGTATTCCACGACCTTTTTCGTGTTTTCCGCGTGGCGCTCCAGGCGGAGGGACAGGGTCTCTGTCCCCTGCAAAAGCAGGAAGGCGGCAAAGGGGGAGATGCAGGAGCCGGTGTCCCGCAGCAAAATCGCCCGGATATAGGTGACAAAGGCGGCCTTGCCCGCGGCCTCGGTGAACCTTACGCCGTGGTAGCTCGGGTTCGGCTCGCTGATCCAGGGGTATTTTCCGCTCTTCGCCCAGTCAAAGGTCCCGCCGTCCACGATGACGCCGCCCAGGGTCGTGCCGTGGCCGCCGATAAATTTGGTGGCGGAGTGTACCACGATGTCCGCGCCGTGCTCAATAGGGCGGATCAGGTAGGGGGTGCCGAAGGTGTTGTCTATTACGAGGGGCAGGCCGTGGCGGTGGGCGATGCAGGCCAGGGCGTCGATGTCGGGGATATCGCTGTTGGGGTTGCCCAGTGTCTCGATGTAGATGGCCTTGGTATTCGGCTGGATGGCCGCCTCCACTGCCGCAAGGTCGTGGATATCCACCAATGTCGTGTCAATGCCGTAGAGCGGGAGGGTGTGGGCCAGCAGGTTGACGGAGCCGCCGTAGATGGTTTTCTGGGAGACGATGTGCTCCCCCTGCTTCGCCAATGCCTCAATGGTATAGGTGATGGCCGCCGCGCCGGAGGCCACGGCCAGGGCCGCCACGCCGCCCTCCAGCGCCGCGATGCGTTCTTCAAACACGCCCTGGGTGGAGTTGGTCAGCCGCCCGTAGATGTTGCCCGGGTCCGCCAGACCGAACCGCGCCGCCGCGTGGGCGGAATTGCGGAACACATAGGATGTGGTCGCGTAGATTGGAACCGCCCGCGCGTCCGAGGCCGGGTCGGCTTTTTCCTGGCCGACGTGGATCTGCAGGGTTTCAAATTTATAGTTACTCATGATGTTACCTCTTTCGTTGTTTTTGTTTGTATGGCCGTATTATAAGCCGGGGGCGGGCCTTTGTCCAATACGGGCTGTGGATATCTGGTTATAGGCTGGGCCTATAACCAGATTGCTCTTGTTCCTTGCTTAAAAATTTTTGCCGGACATTGACGAAGTCTGTTTCTGATTGTATAATTATTTGACAAGGATACCTACATCTCGCTCTTATCATGAGGAATCTGGAATTGGGAATGGGGAAATATGGGCGTATATTGCACGGGGGATACACACAGGATTTTCAGCCGCTTTGAGGCAGCGGAGTTTCCTGATCGGAAGGATATGGGCCGCGGCGATTATATGATTATCTGCGGAGATTTCGGCGGGGTCTGGGACGGGGAACCGGGGGACACGGAGACGCTGGACTGGCTGGAAGCGCTGCCCTTTACCACGCTGTTCGTCTGCGGGAACCACGAAAATTTCGACGAGCTGTATCGCTATCCGGTGGAGGAGTGGCAGGGCGGTCGGGTCCACCGCATCCGGCCCCATGTCCTCCACCTGATGCGCGGCCAGGTTTTTACCCTTGCCGGACACAGCTTTTTTACCATGGGCGGCGCCCGGAGCGTGGATGTCCGGGACGGCATCCTGGACCCGGACGATCCCGATTTCGCCTGGAACTACTGTCTTTTGCGGCTCCGGCGGGGGATGTTCCGCGTCAAGCACCTGAGCTGGTGGGAGCAGGAGCTTCCCTCCACGGAGGAATATGGCGAAGCCCTCCGCAATTTAGAGCGGGTCAACCACGAGGTCGATTATATCATCACCCACTGCGCCCCCGACAGCGTCCTTGACGAGATGGGCTGCGAGCCCTGCCTCTACGACGGCCTTACGTATTTTCTGGAGCGCGTCAAAAATGAAACCCGTTTCCGCCGATGGCTCTTCGGCCACTACCACGGAGAACGCATGGTGGGCGAGCGTTTCCAGCTGCTGTATGAAGGGATAATACAACTGATTTAGAAAGGGGCGGCAGATATGGCGACATTCCATGACGAAAGAATGCTCTCGTCCGATGGGCGGACACAGCTGCGCGTGAGGTATTGCCTCCCGGAGGGGACCCCGCGCGGGGTGGTACAGATTGCCCACGGCATCGCGGAGCATGTGGAGCGCTACGATGGTTTTTCCGCTTTTCTGGCCTCCCATGGTTATGTGGTGACGGCCAACGACCACCTTGGCCACGGAAAGAGCGTCCAGGATCCGAAAGATCTGGGCTTCTTCGCGGAAAAGGGGGGCTGGGAGCTCGTCGTGGATGACATGCGGCGGCTCTATACCCGCACCTCCGGCGATTATCCCGGACTGCCTTATTTTCTCTTCGGGCACAGCATGGGGAGTTTTCTGGCGCGGACTTACCTGATCCGCTGCGGCCATGGGCTGCGGGGAGTGATTCTCTCCGGCACGGGCCAGCAGCCGCCGGCGGCGGTGACCGCGGGACTGTTGCTGGGAAAGCGCGAGATCGCCCGGCGCGGCGGGCACTACCGCAGCGAAAAGCTGAACAATATGGCATTCGGCAGCTACACAAGGGGCATCGTCCCCCTGCGCACTGTCAGCGACTGGCTGAGCCGGGATCCGGCGGAGGTGGACCGCTTTGTCGCTGACCCGCTCTGCGGTTTTGTGCCCACGGCGGAGCTGTTCTACGCGATGATGCACGGCATCGCCTTCAACCAGAACAAAAAAAATCTCGCGCGGATGGAAAAAAGCCTCCCGGTCCATTTTATGTCGGGGGCCGCCGACCCGGTGGGCGCCTACGGCAAGGGCGTGATACGCGCGTACCGGAGCTTTCTCGACGCCGGTATGCTGGATGTAAGCCTGAAGCTGTATGCGGGAGGCCGCCACGAAATGCTCAATGAGATCAACCGGGACGAAGTCTGCCAGGATGTGCTGTCCTGGCTGGAGAGCAAATGTTAAAATCCTGTTTTAGTTTGAACCGAAAGGGCGGGCAGATGAAGCGTTTCTTTCGCGCCGCGCTGGTTGCGGCGCTGATTTTGCAGTTGTTTTTTCCCGCTGCGCCGGCCCTGGCGGCGGAGGCGGCGGAGCGCGGCTATCCCACCGCCGCGGGACCGGCGGAGCTCGTGGAGCTGGCGTCCCATTGGGACGGCGGCGCGGCAGCGGGGGAGGGGGGCTTCGCCTCCCGCCGGCTTGTGCTTTTCGCGCCCCGGCTGCCGGACAGCTTCGGGGCGGAGCGGGTGCTCTCCTGTCCCTCCTGCGGGGAATATGTGCTGCAATATGCCACTCCCGAGGCGGCGGAGCGGGCCTGCGCCCTGTTCCGGTCGCGATACGGGGAAAGTGCCTGCTGGCCTGACGCGCCGGTGCGCGCCCAAAGGGAGAGCATGTCCTGGGGTGCCGGCGCGATGGGCATGGAGGGTGTGCTGAACGCCGCCTATTCTTTTCCCGGCGGCGCCACGGTGGCCGTGATGGACAGCGGCTGCGCCACCGGGCTTCCCATGTTCCGGGGGCGGATTTCCCCTTACAGCTTTGACTTTGTCAGCATGACCAACTGGATAGACGACTGGGCGGAGAACAGTGAACCCGGGCATGGCACCGCCGTGTGCAGTCTCATCGCCGACAGCACCCCGGCCAATGTCGAGCTGCTGGTGCTCCGGGTGTTCAACCGCTTCGGCTACGCCAGCTCCCTGAATTTTGCCAACGCGATGCTCTACGCCCTCGATTGTGGGGCGGATGTGGTCAATATGAGCATCGGCGTCGTGGACGACGCGGACACGGAGTGGGATATCCCGCTCCGGCGGCTGTATGAGGCGGGGATCCCCTTTGTCTGCTCCTCGGGCAACGACTCCGCCAACGTGTCCGGCATCTATCCGGCTTACAGTCCCTATACCCTCGCCGTGTCTTCCATAGACGAAGCGCTTAATTTCTCCGACTACTCCAACTTCGGCGCCGCTATCGACTTCTGCGCCCCCGGAGATAATCTGACCGCCCTGGATTCCGTGACCGGCGGATATATTCTTGCCACGGGCACATCCTTTTCCGCGCCTTATATCGCCGCTGCAGCAGCTTACGTCAAGCTGCTGCACCCGGCGTATTCCGTAGCCCAAGTCTATGCGGCGCTGCAGAGCTGCTGTCTGGACCGCGGGGAACCGGGGCGGGACACGCGCTACGGCTGGGGTATGCCCCTGATCAGCGCGTATCTCGCCGCCGAGCAGCCCGGCGCGGCGGACGGCCTGCTCTACGGCCCGGCGCTCTATGACGGCGGTATCATCCTCCTGACCGACATGGCCGCGGAACAACGGGGCATGGCGGCCTGGAACTTTCCGCTCGATACCTCCGGCGGGTTTGAAATCAGCCTCGAGTACCGCGCGGAACCGGGGGCGTATGCTTCAGGGGAGGGCATCGGCGTGATGCTGACCTCGACTGTCGGTACCCCTCCGGGGACGGCCCTGGGAGGGGAGGGGCTGAACCTTCGTCCGGACCCGGATATGGTCGCGGTGGTGCTGGATTCCAACCGCTCCGACGGCTGGAACGGTTACGGCCAGTATGTGGGGATCGTCGCGGGAAGCGCGGCGGCCCTGGTGGCGGACAGCCAACCCTGTCCCTACATCTGTGACGGAAACTGGCACAGCCTCAATATCAGCGGGACGGACGGGGCGCTGGCCGTGGCAATCGACGGCGCCCTGTGGGTCTCCGCCGGAGGGCTGTCCCTGCCCGAGTTGGCCTACCTCTCCGTGACCGGGACCACGGGATCGCTGTACAGCCGCCAGTGTGTGCGCAACATCAGTTTTACCGCCGTGCGCCCCACGTTTCCGGCTGCGCAGCCGGAGCCTGTGACGCAGCCCGCGCCGGAGCCGGTGTTCCGGCCCCTGCCTTCGACGGGGGGCGGCATGAGCTTTGTCGATGTGACGGAAGGGGCCTGGTACATCGAAGCGGTATCCTGGGCGCTTGAGGCAGGTGTGACAGGCGGTGTCGCCGTCGGACAGTTCGGCCCGGATCGGATCTGCACCAGGGCCGAGGCCGTGACCTTCCTCTGGCGGGCCGCCGGCGCCCCGGAACCGGCGCCGGGCGATATGCCCTTCTACGACATTCCGTCGGGGGCGTACTATGACGACGCGGTGCGCTGGGCTGTCCAGAACGGCGTAACCGGCGGCGTGGGCATGGGCATGTTTGACCCGAACGGACTGTGTACCAGGGCGCAGATCGTGACCTTCCTCTGGCGGATCTGGGGTTCCTCCGCCTTTGGCCTCAGCCCCTACCTCGACGTGCCCTGGAACGCCTATTATGCCGCCGCCGTCGGCTGGGCCTCCGAAACCAGCGTCACCATGGGAACAGGGGAGGGGCTGTTCTCTCCCGATGCCGAATGCACCAGGGCGCAGATCGTGACCTTCCTCTATCGTGTGGTTCTGAATACGAAAAATAATTGACAGGAACAGGCGAAGCGTGTAAGATTGTGATTTATAAGACAAAGCGAAAGGGGACAAGCCCGAATGGAGCGTTCCGAAGCAAAACAGAGCCCTGCCCGCCGCTTTCTGGCGGGGATGCGGGACGGGATGCCGATCTGCGTCGGCTATCTCGCCGTCGCCTTCTCCCTTGGGATCACGGCGGGCAACATCGGACTGACGGCGTTCCAGGGCTTTCTGGCCAGCCTGCTCAACAACGCCTCGGCGGGGGAGTACGCGGGCTTCGCGCTGATTGCCGCGGACGCGGCCTATGTGGAGGTGGCGCTGGTGATTTTGGTGGCCAATGCCCGCTATCTTCTGATGAGCACGGCCTTGAGCCAGCGCTTTGCCCCGGAAACGCCTTTTTTCCACCGCTTTCTGATTGCGTTTGACGTGACGGATGAAAATTTCGCCCTGGCGATTATGCGCCCCGGCTACATCGACCCGATTTATATCTACGGGGCCTATGCCGTCGACCTGACGGGCTGGGCTGTCGGTACCGCGCTGGGCATCGCCGCCGGGAACATCCTCCCCGCGCGGGTGGTCAGCGCCCTGTCGGTTGCGATCTACGGCATGTTCATCGCCATCATCATCCCTCCGGCGCGGAAAGACCGCGTTGTGGGCGCTCTGGTGGTGCTGAGCTTTTCCGCCTCCTTCGCCTTCGCGGTCCTGCCGCTGTTTTCCGGCCTCTCCGCCGGGACAAAGACTCTGATTCTGACCATCGCTATTTCCGGAGCAGCCGCGGCGCTGTTCCCGGTGAAGGAGGATAAGGAGGCACGGCATGACACATAATATTTATGCCTATATTTTTGTCATGGCCGGGGTCAGCTACCTGATCCGCGTCCTCCCCCTGACCCTGATCCGGCGGCAGATCGAGAGCCGCTTTCTGCGCTCGTTCCTCTACTATGTCCCCTATGTGACCCTGGCGGTAATGACGTTCCCAGCGATTCTGGGAAATCTGGACGCGCCCTTTGTCGAATTGCTGCCGGGGCTGGCCGCGCTGGTCATCGGCGTTGTACTGGCCTGGTTCGGCGCGGGGCTGTTTCCGGTCGCCGCCGCCTGCTGCGTTGCGGTATTTTTAATTCAGCTGGCGGTTTAGATGAAACGGTAACTTTAGCTGCTGGTATTTCCCTCCCCCGAAGGGGGAGGGAAATACCGAAAAAGATGGATTTCTGTTGTGTTTTCTCCCCCTTCGGGGGAGAAAACACAAGGCAGCCAAATAGATACGAAAGAGTTACTTAATAAAGAAAGGATGAGCGACTATGGCCATCGAACTCACATCGGAAAACTTTGAGAAAGAGGTTTTGCAGTCCCGCGCCCCGGTGCTTGTGGATTTCTGGGCGGCCTGGTGCGGACCATGCCGGATGCTGGGCCCGGTGCTGGAGGAGGTTGAGAGGGAATACGCGGGCAAGGTAAAATTCTGTGCGCTTGACGTAGACGTGGCGCCGCGGCTGGCCAATGCCTACGGCGTCCAGAGCATCCCCACGCTGATCTGCTTCCGCAAGGGGAAAGCCGCCGCCGTTTCCGTCGGTGTGGTCGGCAAGGAAAAGATTGAGGCTATGATAGAATAATCCACGCCCGCCCAACAGGGCGGGCGTACTGTATCCCGTGCCGGAGATGCGCGGGGAAAATGCTGTTGGAGAGGGGAAAGCGATGCTGCATTTGCTGTTGGGCCGCGCCAAAAGCGGCAAAACCTCCGCTGTCATGCGGGAGATTCAGCGCCTTGCGGAACAAAAACTGGGAAACAACATCCTCCTGGTCCCGGAGCAGTACAGCCATGAGGCCGAGACAGAGCTCCTGCGCGTCTGCGGGGACAGCCTCAGCCTCTATGCTGAGGTGCTGTCCTTTTCCCGTCTGGCCGCGCGGGTGGAGGCGGAACTCGGAACCGGCAGACGGCGGGCGCTGGACCCCGGCGGGCGGCTGCTCTGTCTGGCCCGGGCGCTGGAGGCCGTCGGCCCCCGGCTGAACGTGTTCCGGGCCGCGCGGCGGCAGATGGCGCTGCAGCAGTCGCTTCTGCGGGCGATTGACGAGTGCAAAAGCGCCTGCGTGTCCCCGGACACACTCCGATCCCTGCCCATAGGAGACACCCTGGGGCTGAAGCTCTCGGAGCTGGCGCTCATCAGCGAAGCCTATGACGCCGTAGCCGCGGCAAGCGGGCTGGACCCCGCGGATAGGCTGACGCTCCTGGCCGAACAGCTCCCACGGAGCAATTATGCCGCCGGGCGCTGCTTTATCGACGGTTTCACCGACTTCACCGCCCAGGAGGGACGTGTCATCGAAGCGCTGCTGCGCGCCGGGGCAGAGGTCACGGTCTGTCTTAGCTGCCCCGGTCTTGAAGAGGACCACGAGGTTTTTGAACCCAGCCGCCGCGCGGCTGTGCGTCTGCGTGAGATGGCGCGGACCCTGGATGTGGAGTGTACGGTTGAGATCTATACTGCCGCGGGGGCGGACACGCCGATGAGAGTATTGGAAAGGGAGCTGTTCGCTTTCGGGAAGGCGCAATGCGACGCCCCCGGCAGTGTGGAGCTCTACCGCGCTTTTTCCGTCGCGGAGGAGTGTGAGGCGGCGGCGGCGCGCTGCGTCCGGCTCGCGCGGGAAACCGGCTGCCGCTGGCGGGATATCGCTGTGGCGGCCCGGGATTTCGAGCGCTACCGTCCCGCCCTTGAAACCGCCTTTGCCCGCTATGGGGTCCCCCTTTATGCCGCGGTCCGTTCTGACGTGCTCTCAAAGCCGCTCCCCGCGCTGATTGTCTCGGCTTACGCCGCTGTCACCCGCGGCTGGGCGTATGACGACATATTCGCCTGCCTCAAAACGGGGCTTGCGGGACTGTCGCGGGAGGAGTGCGACGAATTGGAGGACTACGCCTTCCTCTGGACTCTCCACGGCGGGGCCTGGTCCTCTGACGAAGACTGGGCGCTGCACCCCGCCGGTTTCGGAAGGGAATTTCAGGATGCGGACCGGGAGGCGCTGGAACATATCAACGCCCTTCGCCGCCGGGCCGTCGCCCCGCTGCATGTGCTGGCCCAAAAAAGCGCGGAAGCCGTCACGGCGGCGGAACAGGCGCAGGCGCTGGCGGCGTATTTCGACGCGCTGGCGCTGCCGGAACGGCTGGAAGCGCGGGCGCTGGAGCTCTGCGCGGCGGGAATGGAGCAGACCGCGGCGGAGTACGCGCAGCTCTGGGAGATTGCCGCCGGGGCGCTGGAACAGGCCGCGGCGATCCTGGGGGACGCGGAGATGGACGCGGAGCGCTTCGGGGAGCTGTATTGCCTCGTGCTCTCTGCCTACGATATCGGAACCATCCCGATGACCCTCGACCGGGTCGGGGCGGGGGATATGGGGCGTATGCGCCGCCGCCACATCCGCCACCTGATTGTGCTGGGCTGCGACAGCGAGACGCTGCCCAGTGTCTCGCCGGAGGCGGGGGTATTCTCCGACGCGGACAGAGAAACCCTGCACATCGCGGGCATTGAGCTGGGCGACAGCGCAGACGGCCGGCTGAGCAGGGAGTTTGCCCTGATCTACAACTGCCTGACCCTCCCTTCGGAGAGTATCTGCCTGAGCTGGTGCGCCATGGGCGCGGAGGGCGGACCGGCGCTGCCGTCCTTCGTGGTCAACAGGGCGGAGGCGGTGTTCGGCGCGCCCGTCCGGGACGTGGATGCCGACCGCTGCCGGGAAAACGCCCCGGGGCCGGCGCTGGAGCTGGCTGCTTCATCTGCCACTGGCCGCGCCACGGCGCTGGCGGCGCGGCGCTGGTTTGTGTCCAGGGGCAGGGAAGGGGAGCTGTCCCGCCTGGACGCCGCGGCCCGCCTGAGCCGTGGCCGGCTGTCCCCCGGCGCGGTCCGGGCCCTCTACGGCC
>JAFUVO010000144.1 GCA_017477525.1 Oscillospiraceae bacterium
GTCGCAGCCGGCGCGGGAGTGGCCGCTGGGGCGGCTGTTGCCGCCGGCGCGGCTTCGCCGCCGCAGGCCGTGAGCATCGCGCAGGCCAAAAGTCCGATGATTGCGGTTTTTTTCATGTGATTTGAACTCCTTTTGAATCTATTTTCTCCCTCCCGCCGAAGGGGGAGGGAATACAGAAATTGAAAATTTATTGATCGTGAGATTGTCCCAGGGTCCAGCTTTTGAGGTAGCCGTACTCCTCGATCTCCGCCAACTGCGCCGCCAGGAGGGCGTCGTATGCCGCGCACTTTTTCTCCCAGTCCGCCGCGTAAACCGGGTCGCCCCGCCGGTCGGGGACGCCATAGCGCTCGCGCAGCAGATGGGCGAGGCAGACGGAGAGCTTTTCCGCGCCGTAGATGTTCAGGTGCAGTCCCGCGTCGTAGGTGTCCGTCTGCATGTCGATGCCCAGCTCGTCGTTCATGGGCAGGAAGTTGATGTAATCCAGCCCGTGCTCCGCCGCGTAGGCCACGAACTGGGCGTCCCACTCGTCGTACCAGTGGGGCCAGATGCTGGGGGATTTGATGAGCAGCAGCGTCGCGCCGTGCGCGCGGCAGAGGGCGTCGATTTTGTCCAGGTATTCCCAGCAGCGCTCCCCGATGGCGTAGTCGTCCAAAATCGGCGCGGCGGGGAGGCGGCGCATGGGCTTGACATCGGCGCGCATCAGGTAGCCCGCCACGGTCACGGGCTCCCGGCGCAGCCAGTAGTCGTAGTCCTCCTCCGTCAGCTCGTCCCAGCGGGAGTGGTAGCGCAGCAGGGGGACAAGGTAGCTGAGGGGCTCCTCCTCCGGCAGCATGGAGGCCCGGATGGCGGCCAGCTTGTGGGAGCTCAGGCGCATCCCGTCCAGGGTCATGCGGTTGTATGCCTCGCTCTGGGGTTCGGCATAGTGCATCGCCTGGACGTTGTAGACCACCAGCTTGGGGCTCTCCCGGGCGAAAGTCTCTTCCAGCAGATAGTAGGACTGCCAGATGAGCTGCTGCGCGGAGCCCCGGATATAGCTGGCCACCCCAGCCTCCCGCCACATGGCCACGGGGGAGACATTCTCGTAGACCTCGCAGTCCCCGATGAAGATGACGTCGTGGGGGACCGTTTCGTCATAATAGTCCGCAGTCATGGCCCCTTCCAGCACACCTGACATGTATTTCGGCCGCGTCAGCCGCCCCAACAGCCAGACGGCAGCGCAGAACACCACGGCGGTAAGCGCTCCGATGAGGATAATGCTTCGTGTCTTTGTGTTGTTCATAGATTTTTGTCGGCACCTGGCCCTATGGAGCGGAAATATGGGATTCCGCGCTCTTTCCGCGGGCGGATTCCCGGCGCAGGGAGTAGCGGTATTCCCGCAGCATTTTCTGGAATTGGCTGTCGCTGTCGGCAAGCCTGTCGAACACTTCGATACACGCGAGGAGCAGCTCGTCATAGCCTGTGGTGTCAAAGTGGCTGCCGCGCTCCCCCACATAGACTTCCCATCCATTGTTCCGGCGTTCCAGACATACACATTCTTCCGCGTAGCCGCCCAGATGGAAATAGTAAGGGGGAATGCCGTTTGTTTTCAACGTTAATTCCATTTTTTGAATCATATTTTGCTCATTTCGCGATATCAACGCAGGATAATTTGTCATGGTATTAACTCCTTCAGGACATGCTTTCTCCTTGTCAGTTCCAGTATCGTTTGGGGATGCAGATATTGGATTCCGCCGCCGTCGCTGTCGAACATAGGGGCAACCCTTCCACGCTTTACCCGACAAAATACCTTGATGGAATCCGCAACGACCTCATATTCGTGGTACTCCACCGTTTCCCGGACATAGGGAAGCCCGAGCGCATCATATGGCGTATGCTTTGGCGCGGTAAACCGGCCCATTTCTGAACCATATCGAATCAGAACCGTCCCTTTGGGAAGTTCGACTTCCATACAGTAGTTTCCGTTTTCTTCCATATTGCGGAGATCGAAACCGTCGCTGTCCGCATATTCCTGTCGATATTCTTCCCATTTTACCTCTGGGAAAATACCACTGCGATACTCTCCGGTTCCGTAATCCGGACTTTTCAGCCTGACCGGCATGGAGCCGAGAGCTTCGCCGGCGTCATTCCTGCGTTGCCGCATGGTGTCACCTGTCCATTTGTCAAAATTGATTATAGATAAACTGCGTACTGTCGTAGCCCACGCCGTAGGCGCCGAAGGTCAGCACGGCCAGGGCGAGGGCGAGGCTGGCGGCCCAGGGGAGGGCGGTGTGGCGGGCCAGGCTTTCCCGGACGCTGCCGCGGCGGAGCTGCCAGGCGCTGACGGCGGCCATCAGTGCCACGCCCACGGCGGCGACGGCGCAGTCCCCGGCGGAAAGGCCGGGGGGCGGGGCGGAGAAGGCTTCTGCCCAGCGCCCGCCGGTGAACAGGGAGCCGAAAGCCCGGAACGACGCGCCCACGCTCCGGTAGCAGTCAAACATCCGCAGGGAGCACATCAGAAGGAAGGTGCGGAGCATTTCAAAGCCATGGTAGGGCGCGGACTCCGTCAGGCGCGGGAAGCGCGCCCGGAAACGCTGGGACAGGGGCTTGAACTCCTCCGCCGCCAGGATGAACAGGGCGTTGAGCAGGCCCCAGACCACGAAGCTCCAGGCGGCCCCGTGCCACAGGCCCATGAGGAACCAGGTGACGATTGTGGCCCAGTAGAGGGTCAGCTTCTTCCCCAGGTTCGGGAAACGCCCCCGGACGCGCTTCGACAGACGGAGCAGGCTGGGGGAGACAGAAATGGGGTAGAAAATATAGTCCTTGAACCATGCCCCCATGGTGATGTGCCAGCGCCGCCAGTATTCGGTGATGTTTCGGGAGAAGAAGGGGCGCTGGAAGTTCTCCGGCAGCTCCACCCCCAAAACCTGGCCGATGCCGATGGCGATGTCGATGCCGCCGGTGAAGTCGGCGTAGAGCCGCGCGGCGTAGAGCAGCGCCGCCAGGGCGGCGTAGCCGCCGCCGTAGGGCTCCGGGCCGGCGCAGAGGGCTGTGATGGCCGGGGCCAGACGGTCCGCCACCACCAACTTTTTAAAGTAGCCCCAGAGCATCCGCTGCAGGCCGAAGCCGATGCGCCGCCCCTCCGGGGCGTGGGGGGCAAACAGCCCCTCTTTCAGCTGTCCGAAGCGGCAGATCGGCCCCTGCACCAGCAGGGGGAAGAAGGAGGTGAACAGCGCCAGCCGGAGCGGGTTGTCCTCCGCCTCCTCTTTTTCCCAGTACACGTCGATCAGATAGCCCACGGTCTGGAAGGTGTAGAAGGAGATGCCCATCGGCAGCACCCAGTCCACCTCCGCCAGGCCGGCGGAAAACAGGCTGTTGAGGTTGGCGATGGCAAAGTTGGCGTATTTCAGCGCGGCGAGGATCCCTATGTCGACGCAGAGCGCGAGGACAAACACGGTTTTCCTGTATTGCTCCCGCCCCCTTTTAAAGGCCTTCCGGGCTTCCCGGTCGAGGGCCTTGCCCTCCGGCCCCTTCAAAAAAGCCCGCTGGGCGGCGAAGGAGCGTTTCATCGCCCGCCCCGCCGCCCAGGACACGACAACCGTTGCCGCCATGAAGCAGAGCCCCTGCCAGCCGGCGCAGAGATAGAACACCGCGTCCGCCGCCAGCAGCAGGAGCCACTGGAAGCGGCGCGGAACCAGATAGTACAGTACAAACAGCAGCGCGGCAAACGCGAGAAAACGGTAGGAGGTGAACAGCATCGCCGTTCACTCGTCCTGCAGCCGCTCGACCATTTCCCAGATGGCGGCGGCGGAGTTGAAGTGCTCCGGCACCAGTTCCCGGGCGGGGATCGTGATATCGAAAACGTCGCTGAGCTCGGACACCAGGCTCACCAGATCCAGGCTGGTCAGGATGCCCCCGTCCACCAGATCGTCGCAGATCTCCAGGTCCACGCCCAGGTTCATGCTCTCAAGAATCTCCATTACCTCATTCATTTTAGAATCCTCTCCTCTTGCTTGATGGTTTGTTATGAATCAATTTCTCCCGTAAGGGGGAAATGATGGACAGTATTTATGGTTTTCCGCCCTCTTGATATGCCTTATAGAGCGATTGCCGGTCCACCTTGCCGTTGAGCAGCAGGGGAAGGGCGTCCAGGCGGTATATGCGCCCGGGGAGCATATGGCGTGGCAGCAGGGAACGCAGGGCAGCGCGGGCCTGGGCCTCCGCCGCGGAACCCATGTAGTACAGAATCAGCTTCCGCCGCTCCGGGTCCCAGAGGCAGCAGGCACTTTCGATGCCCTCCACCGAAGCGGCGGCAGCCTCGATCTCCCCTAACTCGACCCGGTGGCCCATGTTTTTGATCTGGTTGTCCCGCCGCCCCAGGAACATCAGCTCGCCCCGGGGGTTGAGATACCCCAGGTCGCCGGTGCGGTAGATGGTCTCCCGCCACAGGCTGTTCCGGGGGTTGGGGGGGAAAGCGGCGGCGCTGCGCTCCGGGTCGGCGTAGTAGCCCAGGCTGACGTTGGTGCCCCGGAGGCAGATTTCCCCGGTTTCCCCCGGGGGAACCTCCGAGCCGTCCTCCCCCAGCAGCAGGAAGCCGGTGTTGTCGAAGGGCCGGCCCACGGGCAGGGCCTCGTCCTCGCTGAAGTCCCGGTCGACCTCATAATAGAAGGACGCGCCGGTACACTCGGTGGGGCCGTAGAAGTTCAGGAAGCGCGCCCCCGGCGCGGCGGCCTGCCACAGATGCAGCTGGCGCACGGGGAGGACTTCGCTCTGGGTGCAGATCAGCTTCAGATGCTCCGGCGCCGCGTCCTCAAAGGCCCCGAGGCCAGATAGCATGGTCAGCGCCGAAGCCACCCAAATGATGCTGTTGACCCGGTGGCGGTTGAGATAGCCGATGGCGGCCAGGGGGTTCATGAACAGGTTTTGCGGCATGAGCCAGGCGCTGGCCCCGTTGCGCAGCACGGACAGGATCTCCTTGAGGCAGGCGTCCACAAACAGCGGCGTCTGGATGGCGAACACGCTGTTTTCATCCGCGCCGATGACGGGGCAGATGGCCTCCGCGTAGTCGATGATGGAGCGGTGGCAGCACACGACGCCCTTGGGCGCGCCGGTGGAGCCGGAGGTGAAAATCACGTACACCGGGTCGATGTCCAGCGCGGCGGCGCGCACCCGCGCCAGCGCCGCCGGGTCCTCCGGCGCGGAGAACAGCTCCGCCGCGCCGATGGTCCGGTCCGCCCAGCCCAGCGCCTCCAAGGAAGCCGAGCCGCTGCCGTCGGAAACGATCAGCCGGGGGCGGGTCTGTTTGAGGATGCCCCGGATGCGCCCCGGGGGCATCCCGGCGTCCACGGGGACATAATAGCAGCCGGCGTACACCGCGGCGAAAAAGGCGCAGAGCATGTCGGGGCTTTTGCGCATGAACACCGCCACGGCCTCGCCGCGCAGCCCCCGGCGCAGAATCTCCGAGCCGCCCCGCCGCGCCCGCTCCCGCAGGGCGGCAAAGCTCAGCGCGGCGTCCTCGTCGCAGAAGGCCGGATGCTCCGGGATGCGCTCCGCCGTGGATTCGAGATATTGTAAGATGTTTTTGATTCGCATGGCTTCACCGTCTGATCCCGTATCCCCCCTTCGGGGGGAATACGTGTTATGGCGCCTCATATGGCGTCGTTGCGACTTCGGGGTAGAGGGCGGAGTCGAAGCGCCAGAAGTAGCCGTCGCCGTCTAAGTATTGCAGCTCCGCAGTGGTTTTCATGTAAATCGGACGGCCCGTGGGGTTGGCGCGGCAGGCGTCGACGTGGTACCAGCCGGTGCCCAGGTTCGCCAGCACCCAGTAGTGCCGCGTCCAGCCGTGGTAGCGCTCCACCTGCGCCACGTCCACACCGAGGCGGTCGAACATGTACCAGACCACCATGCAGGAGGTGTAGCAGTCGCCGTAGCCCTTTGTCAGGCCCTCGTAGATGTTGGCCCGCCAGTCGCTCTTGTCCGTGGAGCCGATGTAATAGACCTGGGTGAAAATGTAGTCGTACACCGCCGCCGCCTGCTCCGCCAGGGACATTCCATCGGTCAGAATCTCAGCGAATATTCCGTCCACATAAGCCGCCAGCTCCTCCTCGGTGACGGAGGGCTTTGTGAAGGTGAAAAATACCGTGACGGAGCTGCTGTTGCCCTCGGGGTCCGTGGCGGTGTAGGTTACGGGATAGCGGCCCTCGCTGCGGTAATCCACCTGGGACTTGTCGACGGTCAGATCACAGTCCGGGGCAATGTTGTCGATGGCCTTGACGCCGCTGAAATAGGACACGGCGTCGCCCACATAATAATATTTGTCTCCCGCCCCGTGGATCTCCGGCGGGATGGTGTCCGGCACGAAGCCGGCCTGGACCGTCGCCGTGGAGGCGTGGCCCAGGGCGTCGGTCAGCAGAATCGAGACATCCGCCATTCCGACGGTATTCCAGTCCGGCTCCGTGAGAAATTCCATCGTCACCCCGCTGGCGTCGCACACTTCGGCGATGAAGTATTCCGGCGGGCAGGGGTAGCCGGTGTAGCACTCCACATAGGCGGTCCTGGCCTCCGGCGGCAGGGTGTCCCGGATGACCAGGCCGACGGCGTGCTCGTCGCCCCGCCAGGAGCTGAGGCTCAGCGTCCGCGCGCCCGGCGTGTCGGGAATCAGGGCGTCGGTGGTGGGGAGGGTGTAGCCCAGGAAGGCGTCGCCGTACTGCCGGACGATCTGCCAGGGGTAGACCGGTTCGCTGCCGGCTTCCAGCGTTGCCACGGCCTCGACGACGTAGAGCGTCGCGCTCTGGCTGGCGCTGTTGCCCGCCGCGTCCGCGGCCGTGATGGTCACGGTGTATTCCCCCAGGCGCGA
>JAFUVO010000145.1 GCA_017477525.1 Oscillospiraceae bacterium
AAGGGGGCGAGCGCGGCGGACTTCTCGTGACATCCGTTTCCCATAACCTCGTCGTGAAACGCCGGTCCAATGGGCGGCGGGCATACGACAAGAATATTGGGCGACTTCCCGTTCCAGCAGTCCACGGACAGGCATTTCAGCAGCAGCCGTTCCATACCGGCCGCGATTCCCGCGGCGCCGACGCCAAAACGCTCTTTGGTGTCATTTGTCCCCAGCATGACGATCAGCAGATCGACAGGGCTGTGGGTCATCAAAATCGGATAGGCGACCGGCAGGCCGTCCATAGCCTCATGCAGGGGATCGGGAAAAACCGTAGTTCTTCCGGGGAGCCCCTCTTCCAGCACCAGATAGCGCTCGCCCAAAGCCTGCTGCAGACGGCAGGTCCAGCGCTCATCCTCGTTGAAGCGCTGCGTTCCATCCGCGCTGTCGGCAGGGTCAGCGCAATACCCGTAGGTGTTGGAATCGCCAAAACAGACGATATGTTTTTTCATTTTCTTTCCCTCTTTCATAAATTTGTGGCATCTATTTAGCTGCTTTGTGTTTTCTCCCCCTTCGGGGGAGAGAAATACCCGCAACGAAATAGTTGCAATTTGTTCGTCATAGCTGTTCTTCGCGGAATGAAATTCTCGCCAGCGCAGCGACGGCGCCGCCGGATATGACGCGCAGTTCCAATGTGTTTCCCAGCTGCCGCCGTTCCACAGACAGGCGGTCCCCTTCGTAGCAGGCGGCGCGGTAGTGGATTTCCACCTCCCTGGGGGCGAGGGCGCGGCGCTGCGCCGTGGAGAACAGCCCCGCCAGCATCCGCGCGTAGGCGGCGTTGTTCATGTGCCCGCCCATGTCGATGTCCGTCGAGCATACGGTGTATTCCGCGAAGGGCTCCCAGGGCGCGGCGTCCGTGAAGCGGTGGTAGGGCTCAGGACAGCAGCGGTCCGTGGAAAATTCCATCCCGGGCGCGTAAATTCCGTTCCGGGGGGACCACAGCCCGCCGTCCCGCGTGTTCAGGATCGTCCACTCCGTTTTGCCGCAGAGCAAAAGCTCTTCCCCGGCGCGGAGCACATAGTCCCGGTCGCCCCGCATCCGCCCCGGGGCCTCGGGCCAGGTTTCGGCGGTCACGGTTTCCAGCAGGGCGGGGCGGCGGAAAAAGCGCAGCACCGTCTTGACCGCCACCCAGAACAGTCCCCGTTCCATCATCGCGCCGACCCCGTTGCCCAGGGCCTCCGCGTGTTCCCCCGCCAGATCCATGCACAGCGCGAAGGCCTGCGGTATCCCCAGCTTTCCCCCGCTGTCGCAGCGGCTGAAGTCGATCGGCAGATTTTTTACCAGTTTCGCATCCACAGCGCGCGTCACTCCCTTCTAAAATATAAATTATATGCTCCTCCGCGGTTTTTTTCAAGTTTCTATTGCTTTTTTTCGCGCTTGAACGTATGATAGAGATGATTTTATAAAGCGTCGCAGCTTTCAAAACCCATCACACAGGAGGAAACGAACATGGCGAACAAATACGCTGGAACGCAGACGGAGAAAAATTTAGAGGCCGCTTTCGCCGGCGAGAGCCAGGCCCGAAACAAATATACCTATTTCGCCTCCAGGGCGAAGAAGGAGGGCTTCGAGCAGATTTCGGCCCTGTTCCTCAAGACCGCCGACAATGAGAAGGAGCACGCCAAGCTCTGGCTGAAGGAGCTGGACGGCATCGGAAGCACGGCGGAGAACCTGGCCGCGGCGGCGGAGGGGGAGAACCACGAGTGGACCGACATGTACGAGGGCTTCGCGAAAACCGCCGAGGCGGAGGGCTTTCCCGAGCTGGCGGCAAAGTTCCGAGGCGTCGCCGCCATTGAGAAGCAGCACGAGGAGCGCTACCGCGCCCTTCTGAAAAACGTCGAGGCGCAGGAGGTGTTCCAGAAAAGCGAGGTCAAGGTCTGGGAGTGCCGCAACTGCGGCCATATCGTTGTGGGAACGAAAGCCCCGGAGGTATGCCCGGTCTGCGCCCATCCCCAGTCCTATTTTGAGGTCCGCGCGGAAAATTATTGAGCGCGGGGCAATCCCGCGCGGAGAGGAAGATAAAAAAACATGAACATCACTTCTACCCCCTTCGGAACGCTGCTGGACGGGCGTGTCGTGACCGCCTACCGCATGGAGAACGCCGTCGGGGCCTCCGTCACCATTCTGGACTACGGCGCCACGGTGCAGTCCCTGCGCGTCCCCCGGCGGGGCGGCAGTCTGGTGGATGTCGTCCTGGGCTACGACAGCGCCCAGGAGTACGCCGAGCGCGGGGACTACCTGGGGGCCACCATCGGACGGGTGGGCAACCGCATCGGCGGCGCGGCCTTCTCCCTCAACGGCGTCCGCTACGCCCTGGCGCAAAACGACGGGAAAAACCACCTCCACGGCGGCCTCAAGGGCTTTGACAAGCAGTTCTGGGCCCCGGCGCAGCAGGGGGACAGCCTCGTATTCACCCGCCGCTCTCCCGACGGAGAGGAGAACTACCCCGGCAATCTCGATGTCAGCGTCCGCTTTGTCCTGACGGAGCGCAATGAGCTGCGCATCGTCTACGACGCCCTTTCCGACAAGGACACCCCAGTCAACCTGACCAACCACAGCTATTTCAACCTCAACGGCGGCGGGACCGTTCTGAACCACCTGCTCAGCGTCAACGCGGAGAGCTTCTGCGAGGCCGACTCCGGCTGCCTGACCACCGGGCGCATCCTGCCTGTGGAGGGCACCCCCTTCGATTTCCGCAAGGCCAAGGCCATCGGCCAGGACATCCACGCCGCTGTGGAGCAGCTGGAACGGGCGAAGGGCTATGACCACAACTACTGCCTCTCGGGCCGGGAGGCTGCGGTGCTCTACAGCCCGGAGACCGGCATCGAAATGCGGGTGGCCACCGATTTGCCGGGGATGCAGCTCTACACCGCCAACGGCCTGAGCCCCCGGCGCGGCAAGGGCAAGTCGGCCTACGGCCCCTTCTTCGGTGTCTGCCTTGAAACGCAGCTCCATCCCAACGGCATGAACCTCTGGGGCTTCCCGTCCCCGGTGCTCCGGGCCGGCCAGCCCATGCACAGCGAGACGGCCTACGCCTTTTCGGTGCGCTGAGCGGTGTCCGGGAAAACGCTGACCCGGCTGACCGCCCTGCTGCTGGCCCTGGCGCTGCTGGCCGGCTGCGGCGCGGGGCGGGAGGAGCCGCAGCCCACGCCGGAGGAGTCGCCAGAGCCGACGCCGGAGCCGCTGGACCCGGCGGTGGCCGAGGCCCTGTCGGTGGCCTGGTTCGACCTGCTCTACCTCATGGAGGGTTACTGCGGCGACACGCTCTGGGCCCTGGATTACGCCGGGGGCTTTTTGAAGGAGAAGTCGCGGGACAGCCTGGCCATGGCCCACGCCGCCGCCGGGGCCGGCTTTGACAGCGTTTCCGCCCGCGCCCTTCCGGAAAGCGAACTCCCCGAAGGGCTGCCGGAAACGCTGGCCGGCGCCCCCGCCGTGGAGATCTGCCGCCGCATGGCCCAGGGCGGATGGAGCGGGGAGCGGGCGCTGTTCATGGACACCTTTTTAGACCTCTCCGCCGCCCTGCGCGCCGCCGTCTTCGACGACGAGGGTTTGACCGAGTTTTCCCGCTGGGCGGACCGGGAACGCGGGCTGATCAACGCGGAGCTGAACTACTGGGCCCTTCTGACGGAGGACCTGCTGCTGCGCTTGGACGACACGCTGTATCAGGCCCGCCTGCGCGCCGCGCTGTGGGATGGCTGTCCCCGCATCGCTGCCCTGCTGCGGAGCAATCCCCCCGCCGCGCTGGACGCTGCCATTGCCGACGCCGCGGTACAGCTGGGCGCGCTGCGCTCCGCCCGGGAGCCGGTGGCCGGGGGCGGTGGGGAGAGTGTTGTCATCGCCGGCCTGGACGCGCTGCTCCCCGTCCCCGGCTGGGAAACACCCTATGCCGTCCAGTGCCGCTGGTATTGGGAGGCGGAGGACGGGACCATCACTGTCGCCACGGCGGGGGAGGAGCTGTCCGGTCCGCCCACCGGCTGCCGGATCACCTGGCCCGGGGTCACCTCCGGGGCGCTCCACGGCTATGTGGAATACCTCTCCGGCCTGGGCGTTGTGCCGCTGACGGAGCCGTCGGAGGACGGCGGCGCTTACAGCGTCTGCTACAAGCGGGGCGGGGCCGTTGCCCTGTTCAGCCGGCGGAGCGACAACATCATCGCCGACATGCCCGACGGCCCGGTCTGGCTGGTGCCGGAGCGCTACCCCGGCAGCACCGGACGGGGAATTGACTTTTCCCCCGAGGGCTGATACAATAACTGCGGTTCTATCATCCCGTGTCCCCGCCTCCGGCGGGGACAGTTGCGCGCTTTCTCCCCAGAGAGGGAGGGCGCATCCGAGGCTGAAAAATAAATTAAGGAGTGACTGACTTGATTGAACGTTCCGCCGGCATCCTGATGCCGATTTCTTCGCTGCCTTCGCCCTATGGCATCGGCACCTTCGGGAAGGCCGCCTATGATTACGCCGATTTCCTCCGGGAGGCGGGCCAGAGCTACTGGCAGCTGCTTCCCCTCGGCCCCACCAGTTATGGGGATTCCCCCTACCAGAGCTTTTCCACCTACGCCGGCAACCCCTACTTCATCGACCTCGACAAGCTCATCGCGGACGGCCTGCTGCAGCGGGCCGAGGTCGATGGCTGCGACTGGGGCGGCAGCGCGCGCTATGTGGACTATGGGAAGATTTACGAGTCCCGTTTTGAGGTGCTGGCGAAGGCGAAGGCGCGGGGCTGGGAGCGCGACCGGGAGGCCGTGGCGGCCTTTGAACAGGAGAACCGGGGCTGGCTGCCGGATTACAGCCTGTTCATGGCCCTCAAACGCCATTTCGGCATGAAAGCCTGGATCGAGTGGCCGGAAGAGGACATCCGCCTCCACCACCCCGAGGCTGTGGAGCGCTGGCGCGAAGCGCTGCGGGAGGACGTGGAGCTGTTCATCTATATCCAATATCTGTTCTTTAAGCAATGGGCCGAGCTGAAGGGCTACATCAACGCCCAGGGCATCCGCATCATCGGCGACCTCCCGATTTACGTCGCCCTGGATTCCTCCGACGTCTGGTCCGAGCCGGGGATGTTCCTGCTGGACGAGAAGGGCTACCCCAGCGCCGTGTCCGGGGTGCCGCCGGACTATTTCAGCCCGGACGGCCAGCTCTGGGGCAATCCGCTGTACAACTACGAGGCCATGAAGCGCGACGGCTACGGCTGGTGGATCCGCCGCGTCGGCGGCGCGGAAAAGCTCTACGACGTAATCCGCATCGACCATTTCCGCGGCTTTGAGAGCTTCTGGTCCGTGCCCTACGGCGACACCACCGCCCGCAACGGCCAATGGGTCAAGGGCCCGGGGATGGACCTGGTGGGGGTGCTGACCAGCTGGTTCCACAACATCGACTTTATCGCGGAGGACCTGGGCTTTGCCACGCCGGGCGTCGCGAAGCTGCTGGCTGATTCCGGCCTGCCGGGGATGAAGGTGCTGGAATTTGCCTTCGTGACCGACGGCAGCAGCAATTACCTCCCCCACTGCCATGTGCCCAACTGCGTGTGCTACACGGGGACCCATGACAACGCCCCGCTGTTGGAGTGGCGCGAAACGGAGGACCAGGAGCAGGTGGCCTACGCCGTCAAATACCTGAACCTGACCGACGCCGAGGGCTTCAATTACGGCATGATCCGGGGCGGCATGTGCGGCGCGGCGCGGCTGTTCGTCGCCCAGATGCAGGACTATCTGGAACTGGGGGTGGGCCACCGCATCAACAGCCCCGGCGTCCCCTACGGCAACTGGACCTGGCGCATCCTTCACGGCGAGGCCAGCATGGCGCTGGCCGGACGTATCCGTGAGATTACCCAAAGGTATGGCCGCGCGCCCGAAGAGGAAAAGAACAGCGCTGAAAAATGAACAGTACCCGCCGCTTTCCCCCCAAACAGGGGGAAGCGGCGGGCACTTTGCGTTTCAGCCGTTTCAGTTTTACTTTCTCGGATACTTGATCTGCGCCTGGGCCGCCGCCAACCTGGCGATGGGGACGCGGAAGGGGGAGCAGGAGACATAGTCCAGGCCGGTCTTGTGGAAGAACTCGACGCTGCTGGGGTCGCCGCCGTGCTCGCCGCAGACGCCCAGATGGATGTCGGGGCGCGTTTCGCGGCCCAGCTTGCAGGCCATGGCGATCAGCTTGCCCACGCCCACCTGGTCCACCTTGGCGAAGGGGTCGTTCTCATAAATCTTCTTGTCGTAGTAGGCCCCCAGGAACTTGCCGGCGTCGTCGCGGCTGAAGCCGAAGGTCATCTGGGTCAGGTCGTTGGTGCCGAAGGAGAAGAACTCGGCCTCGCGGGCGATCTCGTCGGCGGTCAGGGCCGCGCGGGGGATCTCGATCATCGTGCCGACCTTGTACTTCATGGCGATGCCGGCGGCGGCGATCTCCTCGTCGGCGGTTTTCGTCACAACGTCCTTGACGTATTTCAGCTCCTTGACCTCGCCCACCAGGGGGATCATGATCTCGGGGACCATGTTCCAGTCGGGGTGTTTTTTCTGCACGTTGATGGCGGCGCGGATGACGGCGCGGGTCTGCATCGCGGCGATCTCCGGGTAGGTGACCGCCAGGCGGCAGCCGCGGTGGCCCATCATCGGGTTGAACTCGTGCAGGGAGCTGATGATGTTGCGGATCTCCTGTACGCTCTTGTTCTTGGCCCGGGCCAGCTGCTCGATCTCATAGGAGGTCTGGGGCACAAACTCGTGCAGCGGGGGGTCGAGGAAGCGGATGGTGACAGGGCAGCCCTCCATGGCCTCATAGATGCCCTCAAAGTCGCCCTGCTGGTAGGGCAGCAGCTTCGCCAGGGCGGCCTCGCGGTCCTCTACCTTGGACGAGCAGATCATCTCCCGGAAGGCGGCGATGCGCTCGCCGTCGAAGAACATGTGCTCGGTGCGGCACAGGCCGATGCCCTGGGCGCCCAGCTCCCGGGCCTTTTTCGCGTCGGCGGGGGTGTCGGCATTGGTGCGGACCTGCAGCTTGCGGTAGCGGTCGGCCCAGCCCATGATGCGGCCGAAGGTGCCGGTGATGGAGGCGTCGACGGTGGGGATGACGCCGTCGTAGATGTTGCCGGTGGAGCCGTCGATGCTGATCCAGTCGCCCTCATGGTAGGTCTTGCCGGCCAGGGTGAACTGTTTGTTGTCCTCGTCCATGGCGATCTCGCCGCAGCCGGAGACGCAGCACTTGCCCATGCCGCGGGCCACGACGGCGGCGTGGCTGGTCATGCCGCCGCGCACGGTCAGGATGCCCTGGGCGGCCTTCATGCCGGTGATATCCTCGGGGGAGGTCTCAAGGCGGACCAGGACCACCTTCTCGCGGCGGGCGGCCCAGGCCTCCGCGTCCTCGGCGGAGAAGACCACCTTGCCGGCGGCGGCGCCGGGGGAGGCGCCCAGCCCGCGGCCGATGGGCGTCGCGGCCTTGAGGGCGGCGACGTCAAACTGCGGGTGCAGCAGGGTGTCGAGGTTGCGCGGGTCGATCATGGCCACGGCCTCTTCCTCCGTGCGCATCCCCTCGTCCACCAGGTCGCAGGCGATTTTCAGCGCGGCCTGGGCCGTGCGCTTGCCGCTGCGGCACTGCAGCATATAGAGCTTGCCGTTCTCGACGGTGAACTCCATGTCCTGCATATCGCGGTAGTGCTTTTCCAGCGTGTCGCAGACCTTGATGAAGTCCTCGTAGGCGGCGGGGAACTTGTTGGCCATCTCGCTGATGGGCATCGGGGTGCGCACACCGGCTACCACGTCCTCGCCCTGGGCGTTGGTCAGAAATTCGCCCATCAGGCGCTTGTCGCCGGTGGCGGGGTCGCGGGTGAAGGCCACGCCGGTGCCGGAATTTTCATTGAGGTTGCCGAATACCATCGGCATGACGTTGACGGCGGTGCCCCAGGAGTAGGGGATGTCGTTGTCGCGGCGGTAGACGTTGGCGCGGGGGTTGTCCCAGGAGCGGAACACGGCCTTGATGGCCTCGTTGAGCTGCTGCTTGGGGTCGGAGGGGAAGTCGGAGCCGATCTGCTTTTTATACTCTGCCTTGAACTGCTCGGCCAGGCTCTTGAGGTCGGCGGCGGTCAGCTCCACGTCGAAGGTGACGCCCTTTTCGGCCTTCATCTTGTCGATGAGCTGCTCGAAATACTTCTTGCCCACCTCCATGACCACGTCGGAGAACATCTGGATAAAGCGGCGGTAGGAGTCATAGACAAAGCGCTCAAATTCCGGGGTGGGGTTGGCCTCGATCATCGCGGCCACCACCTCGTCGTTGAGGCCCAGGTTG
>JAFUVO010000146.1 GCA_017477525.1 Oscillospiraceae bacterium
GCGTTTCGCTCAGCCCCACCAGCCTCAAGATGGACACCTATTCCAGCCAGTGGATCAACCTCAGCGTCAGCCCCTCCAAAGCCTCCTATGATGTGGAATGGAAGAGCAGCAACACCAATATCGTCAGCCTCAACGGCAGCGGCAGCACCGTCACGGTCATTTCCGGCGGCCGGACCGGCAGCGCCACCGTCACCGCCACGGTGAGGGATGCCAACGGCAACAGCCACAGCGCCACCTGCAACGTCACCGTTTCGGAGGACCGCGGCAGCTACATCTACAACCCCACCCTGACCGTTACGATGGGCTCCGACTACTACGGCACCTCCACCTCCACCAGCATGTCGAACCAGTTCCACAGCTACTTCGGCTACTATCTGGGGGACGACGCTTCCATCACCTTCTCCTCCACCGGCAACAAGCGCTACGGCGTACAGCGCCTGGCCAACGGCAGGGCGATCTCTGCCAACACCACCTACACCTTCCGCGACTGGATCCTGGCCTATTTTGAGCCAGTCGCCGCCGGCACCTTCGAGCTGCCCTATACCATCACTTACCGGGGCTATACCATGACCGGCGTCTTTACGATCTACATCCGCGGCGCCGGCGTCAGCGCCAGCATCGACCCCACATCCATGCGCATGTCCACCAACTCCAGCCAATATGTGGATCTGGACATCACAGGCCGCTATAACCGCATCACCTGGTCCAGCAGCAACACAAGGATCGTCACGGTCAGCGGCAACGACACCAGGGCCACGGTCTATTCCGGCAGCACCACCGGCAGCGCCACGGTTTCCGCGACAATTATTGACACCAACGGCGTCAGCGTCGTCAAAAACTGCTCCATCAACGTCTCGGGAAGCGACAGGACCTACAACCCCAGCGTGAGCACGACCCTGGGCGTGCCCTACACCGGCACCGGGACCTCCGATGCGATGAAGAGCCAGTTCAACTCCCTCTTCGGCATCAGCCTCAACGAAAACAATACCACCATCCGCTTCTCCTCCGTGGGCGACAACAGAATCGCCGTCCTGCGCATGGCGGACGGCTCCGCGGCCAGGGCGAACACCAACTACAGCTTTGCCCAGTACCGGGCGATGTACACCGCCCCGGTATCCGCCGGCAACTTCAGCTTCCCCTACACGCTGACCTATAACAACAACACCCTCTCCGGCACGGTGACGGTGGCCATCACCAACGGCAGCGTCAACGCGGCCCTGAGCCTCAGCAGCACCGCCCCCTACTCCTTCTCCACCGCCTCCGCCAATGGCAGCACGGGCGCGACGATCCTCAAGAGCGCCATAGACAACTCCGTCGGCTCGTCCTGGAGCTACATCCGCTTCAGCGTGTTCTCCGACCTCAACGGCACCCTGTACCAGAACGCCTCCCAGAGCGGCCTGACCACCTCCGCCAACATCAACGCCAGCGCCCTGAACAACCTCTACTATGTCCCCGCCTCCGGCGGCGCCTTCACTGCCCGCTTTACGGTCTACAATTCCAACGGCAACACCCTCGGCACCGGAGCGCTGACCATCGCGGTCGCCAGCTCCTTCTCCGATGTGCCCACCGGCGCGTATTACTATAACGCGGTCAGCTGGGCGGTGGCCAGCGGCGTCACCGCCGGCACCAATGTGGCGCTGAACACCTTCGAGCCCAACACCATCGTCACCCGCGGCGACGCTGTGACCTTCCTGTGGCGGGTCATGGGCAAGCCGGAGCCCCACAGCGCTTCCAACCCCTTCACCGACGTAAGCAGCGCCGACTATTACTACAAGCCCATCCTCTGGGCAGTGGAAAACGGCATCACCCTCGGCAAGGAGCCCACGCGCTTCGCCCCCGCCGACCCCGTGACCAAGATCCAGATGCTGAGCTTCATCTACCGCGCACGCGGCGGCTATGTCAACGTGGCAACCTGGGAGTCTGACACAGTCAACTGGGCCAACAACCAGAACATGCTCTCCGGCATCCCCACCGCCTTTGCCGGCGCCGACAGCTGCCCGCGCAGCGACGTGGTATATTACCTCTATCGCGACAGCCAGATGCGCGCTTGAGGCCCGTCCTTTCCTAATCTGGTCCAATTCCCCCTGTTCCCTCCCCCCATGGGGGAGGGAACACTATGAAATATGAAAAAAAGAAACAGGCTGAAGCTGTTCAGAGTCCTGGACGGATTACGCCATTTAGGAGACATACATGGCACTCACGCAACAGGAATACCGCCTGAATCCCGAGGCGGTTGACCAAATTGCCGGCGGGATACAGAAGTTTTTGACAGACGCGGGACTGGCGCGGCGTGACGCCCTGCGCCTGCGGTTGTCGATGGAGGAGGTCCTGCTGCGTCTGATGGACGCCCCCGCGCCGCCGAAAAGCGTGATGCTGGGGATGGGGAAGCGCTTCGGGCGGCTGACCGTTTCCCTGCGGTATTCCGGCGAGAGCTTCGACCCCACCCGGGACGGCGGGGCGGACGGCGACTGGAGCGGGCGGATCCTGGCGAATCTGGGCGCGGCCCCCACCTGGAGCTGGCGCGGCGGCGTCAATTCCGTCCTGCTGCGACCGCCCCGGGCCGGGGGGCGGAGCAGCCTGTTTTATCTGCTGCTGGCTGTCCTCCTCGCCGCGGCGGCGGGGGCGCTGGGCGGCTTGCTGCCCGAAGCGCTGCGCCAGAGCATCGACACACTGGTCCTCACGCCGCTGTTCGACGCCTTCATCGGGCTGCTCAACACCTTCGCGGGGATAATGATCTTTTTCGGCGTCTGCACCGGCGTCTTCGGCATCGGGGACACCGCCTCCCTGAGCCGCATCGGGAAGACCCAGCTCCTCAATTTTCTGATCGGCCTCGTCATAACCGCGGTCATCAGTCTGGCCCTGGCCCGGCCCTTTGTCCGCCTGGGCGCCGTGACCGGGGCCGGCGGAGCTTCCCAGGCCCAGCAGGTGGCGGACATGTTCTTCCAAATCCTGCCCAGCAACCCCATTTTGCCCTATCTGGAGGCCAACATCCTTCAGATCATTGTGCTGAGTGTGTTTGCCGGCATCGTCCTGCTGATTTTAGGCGAGCGGGCGGACAGGGTCCGCGCCCTGGCGGAGCAGCTGAACGTCGTGTTCCAGACGATGATGGAATATGTATGCAAGCTGATCCCCGTGTTTGTGTTTGCCTCCCTGACCCGCCAGCTCTGGAACGGCGCGCTGGCGCAGATCTTGGGGCTCTGGAAGCCCTTCTGCGTCATCGTCGCCCTGGACGCGCTGCTGGTACTGCTGGAATTGTTGTTTGTCAGCCGCTGCGTCCGCTGCCGGCCGCGCCTGCTGCTGGGCAAGGTGTTTCCGCCCTTCCTCGTCGCGCTGACCACCGCCTCCTCGATGGCCTCCTATACCCTGGCCAGCGAGACCAGCCGGCGGAAGCTGGGCATTGCGCCGCGCCTGTTCGATTTCAGCTTTCCCATCGCCGTCGTCACCTTCATGCCCGCCGCCGTCGTCACCTTTACCGTCATGGCCTACTGCTTCGCTGAGAGCTACGGCGTCCTTGTCAGCCCCGCCTGGTATATCATGGCGGCGCTCCTGGCGGTGGTGCTTTCCATCGCCTGCCCCCCCGTGCCGGGGGCCATGGTCACCTGCTACGGTATGCTTCTGGCCCAGCTGGGCATCCCGGACGAGGCGCTGGTGCTGGCGGTGACGCTGAACGTCGTGCTCGATTTTATCATGACGGGGACGGATGTGCTGATGATCCTGCTGGAACTGGTCTATGGGGCGCATCAGCTTCAGATGCTCAGGCATGAGGTGTTATGTAAATCAGAATGACTGTTTAGAGGCATATGGGTTCTAAACAGTCAGGAAATAAGTTTGAAAGGAGCAGAGCGCATGAATCTGGACAAGAAAAAATACCAGAAGGGTGAAACCATCTTCCTGCAGGGGGAGATGGGCCATACGATGTATGAGGTCCTCAGCGGCAAGGTGGGAATTTTCCTGTCCTACGGTGAGGAGGACGAGCAGAAGCTGGTGGAGGTCGGGCCTGGGGAGAGCTTCGGCGAAATGGCGCTGATCGAGGGCCTCCCCCGTTCCGCCACCGCCGTGGCCATGGAGGACACGCTGGCCGTGGAAATTCCCGGCGAGGCGCTGGCCGCGTATTTCAAGGAAAAGCCGGATGAGATCATCTACATGATGCGCCGGCTCAGCGACCGCCTGCGGGATCTGACCCGCGATTATAATGAGGTTTGCGCCGCCATCAGTGAAGCGCGTGGCCTCCGGGAAACGAAACCCTCGGAGAGCTTCTGGACCAGGCTGAAAAAATTCGCCGGCATCTATACCAAAATGCGCGACGCGGCAGACGTCGAAATGCCCAAGCTTGTCCGCAGAAACGCGCCCCACGCCGCCGGCTTTGTCCAGCACACCATGAGCTTTGGCGAGGGGGACGTCATTTTCCGGGAGAACGACGAGAGCGAGTGCATGTATGACATCCACCGCGGCGTGGTGGGCATCTACAGCGGCTACGGCACCCCCGGTCAGAACCTCCTGACGAAGCTGTCTGAGAACCAGTTCTTCGGCGAGATGGGCATGATCGAGCAGGCGCCCCGCTCCGCCACCGCCGTCGCGCTGGAAGAAGGCACAGTCGTGGAGTTGATCTACCCCGCGCAGTTGTCCAATCTGTTCCAGAAGAACCCGGATAAGGTGATGCTGATCCTGGACCACCTCTCCAGCCGCCTGCGCGGCATGACCTCCGATTATCTGCGCGCCTGCAAAACCGCGGCGGAGATTCAGGAATCCGGCGGCGACGATTTCCTGTCCATCCCGGCGGAAACCCGCGCCTGGATCGAATATTACACTATGCTCAACCAGAACGGCATTGGCTGGTATTAAATTTGCAACTATTTAGCTGCGGGTATTTCCCTCCCCCGAAGGGGGAGGGAAATACCGAAAAAGATAGATTTCTGTTGTGTTTTCTCCCCCTTCGGGGGAGAAAACACAAGGCTGCTAAATAAATACTTAAAATTTTAAAGAGGTGCAAAAAAATGGAAGGGATCGAAAAGGTATTTCAGTTTTTAGACGAAGCCGGGACATACTATCTCGCAACGGTCGAGGGCGGCCAGCCGCGTGTGCGGCCCTTCGGGACCGCGCTTTTATACGGCGGGAAGCTCTATATCCAGACCGGCAAGGTCAAGAATGTCTCCAAACAGATCGCGGCAAATCCGAAGGTGGAGGTCTGCGCGTTCCACAACGGCAAGTGGCTCCGCGTCGCGGGGGAACTGGTCAACGACGACAGCCGCGAGGTAAAACAGGCCATGCTGGACAAAAATCCGAGCCTCAAAGCGATGTACAGCGCCGACGACGATAATACGCAGGTGCTGTATTTCCAAAACGCGGAAGCCACGTTCAGCTCCTTCACCGAAGCGCCGGAAACGCTGCGGTTTTGAAGCGCGGCCGCCTTTTTCGTACATAGGACTCCCGGGTATTGCGGCCTGCGCCTTTGGGCGGGGCCGCAATGCTTTCACGGGCGCGGGGCTTTTCCCCCCTGCCCTGCCGAACCGGGGCTGTGAATTTTAAGAGAAAAAACTTGCATGTTTTCAAATTTCCCCTATAATAGGAGGGGAAGCGGGCCGGCATCGCGCGCCCGCCGTCCCGCAATCAAATCAAACAGGAGGGCCGTATCATGAAGGTCATTTTCAATGCAGACGTCAAGGGACAGGGTAAGAAGGGCGAGATGAAGGAGGTTTCCGAGGGCTACGGGCGCAACTACCTGCTGCCCAGGAAGCTGGCCGTCGAGGCCACGAAGGACAACCTCAACGCCTTAAAGCTGCGGGAGAAGGCCAACGCGGCCAGGATGGCGGCGGAGAAGGAACAGGCCATTGAGAACGCGAAGGCCCTGGAAAACGTCATTGTGAAGATTTCGGCACGGGCCGGCGCGGGCGGAAAGCTGTTCGGCGCCGTGACCAGCAAGGAGATCAGCGACGCGCTGCAGGCCCAGCACGGCATCAGCCTCGACAGCAAGAAAATCGTCCAGGCCGAGCCCATCAAGGGCTACGGCAGCTTTGACGTGAAATGCAAGCTGGGCTATGAGGTCAGCGGCGTGATCCACCTGCTGGTGGTGGAGGACAAGTAAGCCCGTGGCTGTGGATGAGCTGCTGGGCCTCCGTGTCCCCCAGAGCCTGCAGGCGGAGCAGGCGGTGATCGGCTCCATGCTCATTGACCCCGTCTGCGTCCCCGACGTGCTCAAGCAAACGCGGGCGGAGCATTTTTACAACAACGGCAACCGCGATATTTTTGAAACCATCCTCGCGATGTTCAACTACGGCCAGACCATCGACCCCGTCACCGTCATGGAGCAGATGAAGGAGCGGGGCGTCTGGCAGGAGAACACCTCGGCCTATCTCGTGGAGCTCATGCGCGTCACCCCCACCGCCGCCAACGTGGAGCGGTATGTGGAGATCCTCCAGGACAAGGCCCTGCAGCGGGACCTGGGCAAGGTCGCGGCGGAGATCAGCAACATGGTCGGCGAGGGCGTGGGCAGCGCGGACGACATGCTGGAATTTGCCGAGCGCAGCGTCTACGGCCTGCGGAAGGACCGGAGCATCGGCGGCCTGCGGCCCGTCAGCGAGGTGGTCCGCACGGTTTACGACCAGCTCAGCGCCGCCGCCGAAGCCGGCGCGCAGATTCCCGGCCTCCCGACGGGGCTGGCCGACCTCGACAGCAGGATACTGGGCCTCAACCCCGGGGAACTGGTGCTGGTGGCCTCCCGCCCCGGTATGGGCAAGACCTCCATCGCCCTGAACATCGCCCTGAACGTGGCCAAGGAGCGGAAACGGAGCATCGCCGTCTTCTCCCTGGAGATGTCGCGGGAGCAGCTGGTCCTTCGCCTGCTGTCCCGGGAGGCCCTGGTGGATTCCCAGAAGCTGATGCGGGGCAACCTCAGCTCCGAGGAGTGGCGCAGGCTTGTGGAGGCCGCCGGGAACATCAGCGCCACGCGGATCCTCATTGACGACAACCCCAGCCTGTCCGTCGCGGACATGAACGCCCAGTGCCGGCGGGTCGCGGACCTCGACCTGGTGGTGGTCGATTATTTACAGCTCATGCAGTCCTCCGGCAAAAAGAGCACCGCCGGGGAGAACCGCCAGCAGATCGTCTCCGACATCTCCCGCATGATGAAGATCATGGCAAAGGAGCTGGGCGTCCCGGTGCTGTGCCTCAGCCAGCTCAGCCGCGCCGCTGAATCCCGTACGGACAAGCGCCCTCTGCTCTCGGACCTGCGCGAATCCGGCGCCATTGAGCAGGACGCGGACGTGGTGATCGCCCTGTACCGGGAGAGCTACTACAATAAGGAATGCGAGAACCCCAACGCCGCCGAGGCCATCGTGCTCAAAAACCGCAAGGGCGAGACAGGCACCGTCAACCTCGTCTGGCTGGGAGATTACACCACATATGTCTCAGCGGATTACCGCCATAGCTGATAACATGCCGGGACCCAGAGGGTCCCGGCATGTTATGTTACCAGCCCAAGCGTCACGCGGCAGAACATCTGCCAGAGGCTCAGGCGCTCCACGCTCTGGGCCGCCACGACGGGGAGGGTGCGGACCACCTTCCCGCCGGCGAGGACGGATACGCTGCCCAGGGACTGGCCCTGGACCACGGGCGCGGTGACGCTCTCCGGCAGCGTATACTCGTACTTCAGGCTGGCCGCCCCGCCCCGCTCCATCAGGATCCCCGTGTTCTCCGGGAATACCGGCTGCACCGCGTCGCTGACCCCGAGGCGGACCTCAACCGGCGGCAGCGCGTTCTGTTCCGCGGGGGAAACCAGGGTGTAGTTGGCGAAGGCGTAGCTGAGCAGCGTTTTCGCGCTCTCGAAGCGCTCCGCGCTGCTGGCTCCGTGGAGCACCACCGCGATGTACTCGATGCCGTCCCGCTCCGCCGAGGCGGAGAGACAATACATCGCCTTGCTCGTAAAGCCGGTTTTGAGCCCTGTCGCGCCGTCGTAGTAGTAAATCAGCTTGTTGGTGTTGCTCAGGCCAAATTCCCCGTTGCGGATGCTGTCCATCCAGATCGTCGTGTACTGCCTTATCATCGGATGGCCCAGCAGCTCCCGGCTCATCACCGCGATATCGCGGGCGCAGGAGTAGTGGTCCTCGCTGTCGCTGAGGCCGGAGCAGGAGAGGAAGTGGGTGTCGCGCATCCCGAGTTCCGCCGCGCGGGCGTTCATCCGGGCCACAAACGCCTCTTCCGTCCCCGCCATGTGCTCCGCCAGGGCCACACAGCAGTCGTTGGCCGACACCACCGCGACGCATTTGAGCATCTCCCCGACGCTCATCCTCTCCCCCTCTTCCAGCCAGATCTGGCTGCCGCCCATGGAGGCCGCCCTGGCCGAGGCCGTCACCGTGTCCTCGAGGGAGAGCGTCCCGCTGTCGACCGCCTCCGCCACTAAGAGCATGGTCATCACCTTCGTCACCGAAGCCGGGGCCAGATGCTCATAGGCGTTTTTTTCATAGAGGATTTCCCCGGTGCTCCGCTCCATCAGGAGCGCTGAGGGCACCGGCACGTCCAGGGCGGGGGCATCCGCGCGGACCGGAACACAGGGCAGCAAAAACAACGCGGCGAGGACGAGCAGGATTCTTTTCATGGTCTGGACCTCCGGACAAGATTTCGTTTTCTCCCAGCATATGTCCCTCGGGAATGGAACATGACACGACATAACACGCGGCATGGGCGCGTTATTTTTGAATATCCGATTTCAGGCGCATCAGCTTTGGCAGGAAAAGTCAAAAGAAGGGCGAGTTTTTAACATTATCAACACACTTTTCAACAGGGTGTCCCGAAAACATATGAAATATTTGCCCATATCAGATTGACATAAATGTTTTTCCACGTTTTTTCCGCCCTGTATGCCTTGACAAAACTGCGGCAAAGCGTAAAATAGAAACGGACAATTTCCCCGGCGGGAGCGCGGGTGCGAGAGGTAAAATCGCATGAAACGGTATAGATGGGATACAAAATATTTATATTGGGGCGTAACAGCCTTTTTTGTGATCGCGGCATGCAGCCTCTTTTTCCTCCTGGTCAGCAACCTGGGCCGGGTGCGCAGCGCGTTCCAGACCATTGGGGGGATCCTGAGCCCCTTCATCTGGGGACTGGTCATCGCCTATCTGCTGTTCCCGCTGATGCGCATCTACTCCCGCTGCCTGTTCCTGCCGCTGTGCAGCCGCCTTCTGCGCCGGCACCCGAAGAAGGAGGAGAAGATTCCCAAGCTCGCGCGGGGCCTGAGCGTGACGGCCTGCATCCTCACACTGCTGCTGCTGCTGGCAGGGCTGATTTCCCTGGTTCTGCCCCAGGTCATCGCCAGCATCCAGCGCATCGTGGCCAACGGCGGCGACTATATCGACCGCACCGGCGAATGGATCCAGGTGAACCTCTACCGCCTGATGGGCGACGAGTCCGAGGATGTGGCGCAGAGCTTCGGCAGCCTTTCAAACACCCTCCTGGCGTTTCTGGCGGACAAGGTGCTTGATTTGGAGCATATTCTGGACGCCAGCAACCTCAGCGGCACCTTCGACAACCTGACCAGGGCCATCGGCAGCGTCGGGGCCAATGTGGTCGGCGCGGTCCGGGGGGTTTACAATGTGCTCATCGGCATCATTGTTTCCGTCTACCTTCTCTACAGCAAGGAGACCTTTGCCGCCCACTGCAAAAAGCTGCTCTACGCCGTGTTGAGCCTGGAGGCCGCGGAAAGGCTGCTCAAAAGCCTGCGCTTTGTCAACGACGTGTTCATGGGCTTCCTCTCGGGGAAAATCCTCGACAGCTTTATCGTCGGCATCATCTGCTTTATCAGCTGCAGCCTCCTCCGCATCCCCTACGCGCTGCTGGTCAGCGTCGTGGTGGGCGTGACCAATATCATCCCCTTTTTCGGGCCATTTATCGGTGCGGTGCCCTCGGTCCTCATCATCCTGACGGAATCCCCCATCAAGGCCCTGATTTTTGTGGTGTTTATCGTGGTGCTGCAGCAGTTCGACGGAAATATCCTGGGCCCGAAGATCCTCGGGAACCGGGTGGGCATCAACGGCTTCTGGGTCATGTTCTCGATTATCCTCGGCGCCGGGCTGTTCGGCTTTGCGGGGATGCTGCTGGGCATCCCGGTGTTTGTGGTGATTTACACTGGAATCTCCACCCTTGTGGACCGCAAGCTGGCCCGGAGCAATCTGCCGACCGAGACGGAAGCTTATATGAATCTGGATTATATCGACCCCGAAACGGGAAAACCGGCCTTTTACCGCGACGACCCGCCGCCGGAAAAGGGGAAGAAGCGGAGCTGGCCCCTGACGCGAAAAAAAGCGAAGGCGGACAAAGCCGCCTCCGAAGAAAAAAAGCTCAATGGATCGAACTCCTGAGCGTTTGTCGCGCCTGGCGCAGCGCCAGACAGAACGCCTCCAGCTCCTCCCGCGTGGTAAAGCGGGAGAGGCTGACCCGCAGCGCCCCGTCCACCACATCGCTTTTCAGGCCCATGGCCTGCAGTACATGGCTCCGCCCTCCCCTTTTGCAGGCGGAGCTTTTTGATACGAAAATATCCCGGGCTTCCAGGAAATTCATCAGGACCTCGCTGCGCCAGCCCGGCAGGGACAGGCTCAGAAGCTGGGGAGAGGGACGGTCCCCGCCCAGCAGCAGCAGGCCGGGGTTTTCCGCCATGAGCCGCTCCGCCGTCGTGGCGCGCAGCGCGGCCATCTGCGCCCGGTCCTCTGTCAGCGAGGGAAACGCGTCCTCCACTGCGGCGGCGAAGGCGGCGATCTGGGGCAGGGCCTCGGTGCCGGAGCGTCGCCCCTCCTCCTGCCCCCCGCCGTACAGCAGCGGCGGCAGGTTCAGCCCCCGACGGACGTAGAGCGCCCCCACGCCCTTGGGCGCGTGGACCTTGTGCCCGCTGATGGTCAGCAGGTCGACGCCGAGGGCGGCGGGCGAAAAGGGGATTTTTAAAAAGGCCTGCACCGCGTCGGTATGGACGAGGGCGCCGGGGCAGCGCTCATGCACGGCCTGCGCCACGGCGGCGACATCCGTGACCGCGCCTGTTTCGTTGTTCACCAGCATCAGGGACACCAGGCAGGTGTCCTCCCGCAGCGCCCCGACCACCGCGCCGGCGGAAACGGAGCCGTCCCGCTCCGGCGCCAGGCGCGTGACAGTATAGCCCTGGGATTCCAGGGCGTCCAGCGTCCGGAGCACGGCGGGGTGCTCCGCGGCGGAGGACAGGATGTGCTTGCCCCGGCGGCGGTTATAATAAGCCCCGCAGCGCAGCGCCCAGTTGTCCCCCTCGGTACCGCCGGAGGTGAAATACACCTCCCCCGCCCCGCAGCCCAGCGCCTTCGCGACGCTTCCCCTGGCCCGGTCCAGCATCGCTTTGGCCTCCCGCCCCATGCGGTGGGGGGAGCTGGGGTTGCCGTATAGCTCCGTCATCGCCTTTATCGCCGCCTCCGCCGCCGCGGGACACACCCGCGTCGTCGCCGCGTTGTCGAGATAGATTGACATGTCTGCTCACTTCCGTTGCTGTAATTGGTGGGGAAACGATAAAAAATCATTGTATCGCATTTGTAAAGCCCGATTGCGTCCCCGCCCCGCGTTGGGCTTTTCCACAATATGGCGCTTTCTTCCCAAGTGATAATCGGCAAAATCGCCAAAACAGCAAAACGTGATTGACAAAATACCGTAATATCAGTTAAATTATTGTTCGTGTTTACCGGTGAGCATCCTGCGTTGTTCGACATTCCGGGCGGGCATTGCTTCGGCGATGTCCCTTTTTTGCTTTATGGCGCGGGAATATCAGCGGAAAACAAAAATCTATCAACAGGAGAGGAACAAAAATGAAACGAATGAAAAAGACCCTGGCCCTGCTTCTGGCCGCCGTTCTCTGCCTGGGCGCTCTGGCCGCCTGCGGTGACAGCGGCAGCAGCGGCGCAACGGCGAACACCACCTCCGGTGGCACGGACACCGGCAGCGCGGGCGGCAACCCCGTGTTCAAGCTCGGCGGCACCGGCCCCCTGACCGGCGGCGCGGCGATTTACGGCAACGCGGTCTACAACGCGGCGCAGATCGCCGTGGAGGAGATCAACGCCTTGGACGGCGTCCACTTTGAACTCAAGTTCGAGGACGACCAGCATGACGCCGAGAAGGCCGTCAACGCCTACAACGCCCTGAAGGACTGGGGGATGCAGGTCTCCATCAGCTCCGTCACCAGCAAGCCCGCTGAGGCCACCAGCGTGGAGGCCTATAACGACCGGGTGTTCTCGATTACCCCCTCCGCCTCCTCCACCGCCACCACCGAGGGCAAGGACAACGTGTTCCAGATGTGCTTCATCGACCCGGCCCAGGGCACCATGGCGGCGCAGACCATCGCCCGCCTGAACCTCAGCAACAAGGTCGCCGTGATCTGGAAGAACGACGACGTGTACTCCGCCGGCATCCACGAGACCTTCCTCACCGAGGCCGCGGCCCAGGGCATCGAGGTTGTCAGCGACACCACCTTCGCCGACGGCAGCGACACCGACTTCTCCGTCCAGATTGCCGACGCCCAGGCCAAGGGCGCGGAGCTGGTGTTCCTGCCCATGTACTACCAGCCCGCCTCCCTGATCTTCGCCCAGGCCCGCGCCGCCGGCTACGCCCCCGTGTGGTTCGGCGTGGACGGCATGGACGGCATCCTGACCCTCGAGGGCTTCGACACCTCCCTGGCAGAGAACGTCTACCTGCTGACCCCGTTCAATGCCTGGGGCACGGACGCGCGCAACGTGTCCTTCGTGGAGAAGTACCAGCAGCGCTTCGGCGATGTGCCCAACCAGTTCGCCGCCGACTCCTATGACTGCGTCTATGCCCTCAAGCAGGCGCTGGACGCCGCGGGCTGCACTCCCGACATGAGCAACGCGGACATCTGCTCGGCCATGCTCGCGCAGTTCACCAGCATGACCTTCGACGGCCTGACCGGCACCGGCGCCACCTGGGACGGGGCCACCGGCCGCGTCTCCAAAAACCCGCTGGTCGTCGTCATCCGCGACGGCATCTATGTGGCCGCTGACTAAAACAACGATTGTTTCCCTCCCCCGGCGGGGGAGGGAAACACAGGCAATCGGAACGCTTATCGGAAAGACGCCCGGAAGGGGCGTTTTTCCGATAAGCGCGTCCGAGTTTTTTCCGGGAGAGAGGTGTATCCATGAGTTTTCTGAGTTTTCTGATCAGCGGCATCAGCCTGGGAAGCATCTACGCCATCATCGCTCTGGGCTATACGATGGTCTACGGTATCGCGAAAATGCTGAACTTTGCCCACGGCGACGTCATTATGGTGGGGGCCTACATCTGCTTTTACGCGGTAGGGCATTTCCATCTTCCGCCGGTCGTCGGGGTGCTGGCCGCCATGGCCCTGTGCACGGTGCTGGGCAGGGTGATCGAGCGGCTGGCCTACAAGCCCCTGCGCTCCGCCCCGAGTCTGGCGGTGCTGATCACCGCCATCGGCGTCAG
Source organism: Oscillospiraceae bacterium (assembly GCA_017477525.1). GTDB lineage: Bacteria > Bacillota > Clostridia > Oscillospirales > Oscillospiraceae > RGIG7114. Next base: position 13,453 of record JAFUVO010000146.1, read on the forward strand.
CTACTTTTTGCAGAACGCGGCGCTGCTGCTCTGGACCAGCAACCCGAAGGTCTTCCCCAACTTTTTCGGCCGGGAGGCCGTCGGGCCTGACGGACAGGCCCAACTGCTCACCGGCGTGGAGCTGTTCGGGGGGCAGCTGCGCATCTCCTACGTCACGCTGGTGACCATCGTGGTCTGCCTGGTCATCATGGGCGCCCTGAGCCTGTTCATCAGCCGCAGCAAACTTGGAAAGGCTATGCGGGCCTGCTCTGAGGACAAAGACGCGGCCCGGCTCATGGGCATCAACGTCGACACGACGATCTCCCTGACCTTCGCCATCGGCTCCGGCCTGGCCGCCGTGGCGGGCGTCCTGCTGTGCTCGGCCTACCCCACCCTGGTACCCACCACCGGCTCTATGCCGGGCATCAAAGCCTTTACCGCCGCGGTGTTCGGCGGCATCGGCTCCATCCCCGGAGCCTTTCTGGGCGGCCTGCTGCTGGGCGTCATTGAGATCCTGTCCGCGGCCTATATCTCCACCCAGCTCAGCAACGCCATCGTCTTCGCGGTGCTGATTGTGGTGCTCCTGGTCAAGCCCACGGGCCTGCTGGGCAAGGCCATCCGAGAGAAAGTTTGAGGTGGGCTCCATGGAAAAGCTGAAGAACATGAACAAGACCACCCGCCGCAATTTTCTCACCTACGCCTTTGTGATCGCGGCCTATATCATATTGCAGCTCTGGGCCGGGGCTGGCATGAAATCCTCCCTCCGGGGGATGCTGGTGTCCATCTGCGCCTACGTGGTCATGGCGGTTTCTTTGAACCTGACCGTCGGCGTACTGGGCGAGCTGAGCCTGGGCCACGCGGGCTTCATGAGCGTCGGGGCCTTCACCGGCGTCACCGCCGCGGTGGCGCTGCAGAACGCTGTCGCCTCCGCGCCGCTGCGCCTTGCCATCGCCATGGTGGTCGGGGCTATTTTCGCCGCGATCATCGGCTTTCTGATCGGTATCCCCGTGCTGCGGCTCAACGGCGACTACCTGGCCATCGTCACCCTGGCCTTCGGGGAGATCATCAAGACCATATTCAACAACCTCTACGTGGGCCTGGACGCCAAGGGCTTCCACATCAGCCTCTTGGAGGACCGGACGCAGCTGCTGGAGGGCGGCAAGCTCATCATCGCCGGCCCCATGGGCATCGGCGGCATCCAGAAAATCGCCAGCTTCACCGGCGGGGCCATATTGGTGTTGCTGTGCCTGGTGGTCATCTTCAACCTGGTCAACAGCCGGGCGGGCCGGGCGATCATGGCCCTGCGGGACAACCGCATCGCGGCTGAGAGCGTGGGCATCTCCGTGACGAAATATAAAATGATGGCCTTTGTCACCTCCGCTGCCATGGCGGGGGCCGCCGGGGCGCTGTTCGCCCTGAACTACTCCACCATCGTCGCCAACAAATTCGACTTCAACACCTCGATCTTAGTGCTCGTGTTCGTGGTCCTGGGCGGCCTGGGGAACATGTTCGGCTCGATTGTCGCGGCGGCGGCGCTGACGATATTGCCGGAGGCCCTGCGCGGCTCGGACAAATACCGGATGCTGATTTACGCGGTGGTGCTGATCCTGGTCATGCTGGGCACCAACAGCCCCCGCGTCCGGGGATTTCTGGAAAAGCTGCTGCCCCGCCGGGGCGGGAAAAAGGAGGGGGTCTGAGCCATGGCGAAACGCATCAAATCCGTCAACGACAGCCCCCTGGTCCCCATGCCCTCCGACGCCTATATCCCGGAGCGCGATCTCAACCGCGCGCCGATTTTGGAGGCGCGGCACCTGGGCATCGACTTCGGCGGCCTGACGGCGGTGGACGACTTCAACCTCACCATCGGGCGCACGGAGATCGCCGGCCTCATCGGCCCCAACGGCGCGGGCAAGACCACCGTGTTCAACCTCTTAACAAAGGTCTACCAGCCCACCCGGGGCACGATCCTCTTAGACGGGAAGGACACCCACGGCATGAGCACGGTCCAGGTCAACCGGGCCGGCATCGCCCGCACCTTCCAGAACATCCGCCTGTTCGACAACCTCAGCGTGGAGGACAACGTCAAGCTGGGGATGCACAACTCCATCAAATACAGCATGTTGGGCGGCGTCCTGCGCCTGCCCTCCTACTGGAAGCAGGAGCGCTACGCCCACGAGTCGGCGCTGGAGCTGCTGAA
>JAFUVO010000013.1 GCA_017477525.1 Oscillospiraceae bacterium
CCATCCCCGTCCCCATCCCCGTCCCCGCCGCCCTCCCCCACGCCCACGCCGGAGCCGCAGCCGGAAGCGTTTGTGCTCAGCTTCGTCGGGGACTGCACCATCGGGAGCAGCCAGCACCAGCGGGGCTCCGCCGCCTCCTTCGAGGCCGTGGCGGGGACAGATTACGCCTGGCCCTTCGCCGCGACGCGGGAGTATTTCGAGGGGGATTACCTGTCCATGGCGAACATGGAGGGGACCTTTACCACGGCGGAAGCCAGCAACGGCAACACCTTCACCTTCAAGGCGGACCCGGCCTACGCCGCCGTGTTCCCGGAGGGGGGCATCGAGTTTGTGACGCTGGCCAACAACCACGCCGGGGATTATCTGGCCCAGGGCTTGCGGGATACGGAAGCCGCGCTGGACGCCGTTGGGGTCGGCTGGGCCGCCGACGGCGGGACCTGGCTCTATGACGCGGGGGAGGGCCCCAGCGTCGGGGTCTACGCCAAGCTCTATCCCAGCGTTGCGGAGGTGCGGGCCGGCGTGGCCTCTCTGCGGGAGCAGGGGGCGGAAATCGTCGTCGCCGCCCTCCACTGGGGGCTGGAGGGGGTCTACCGTCCGATTCCCGACCAGGAGGCCGTGGGCCGCGCCGCCATCGACGCCGGGGCGGACATCGTCTGGGGCTGCCATCCCCATGTGCTGCAGCGGGTGGAGGAATACGGCGGCGGGGTGATTTTCTACTCCCTGGGCAACTTCAGCTTCGGCGGCAACACCGCCCCACGGGACCGCGACACCGCCATCGGAAAAGTTACCTTTGCGCGGGGGACGGACGGCGGACTGACGATGGAGGGTTGGGAGGCCATTCCCTGCTGCCTCTCCGGCGTCCCTGGCGTGAACAACTACCAGCCCACTCCCTACGCCCCGGACAGCGAGGATTACGCCCGCGCCCGGAGCAAGCTGGACGGCAGCTTCACCGGCCCGGACCTGGTGGTGGATTACAGCGCCTTCCACACGGAACAGCCAGAGGAAAGCCCCGCCCCGGCGGCAGAGGGACCGGAAGCCGGAGAAGGTTCCCCGGCGGAAGGGGAAGGGCCGGAGATTGAGGTGGTACTGCCGCCGGAGGAAGCACAGCCGCAGGAAACCGCGCCGGAACCGCAGGAAGAAGCGCCAGCTCCGCCGGACAGTACGGAGCCGGCGGAAACTGATGCTCCCGCAGACGAAACACCCCTTTTATGAAACGAATCCGCAATTGGTGACGAAAGGGGAGGGTTTCGCGCCTGCGACACGAAGTTAGTCCTTTAGGACGGGCGCGACCTGCTTTTGTCAACAGCGACAAAAGCAGGCAAAAACGCCGCCAGAGAGGGCGCTTGCGGCGCCCCTCTCTGGACTTACCCAGCAGGCAGTATCATTGGCTTAGGCCCATGCGGGAAAAACCGCCGAAGTCTAAGACGCCGTACCATCGCCGGGCCGCTAAGACGCTGGGCTGGCAGGGCGGTTTGGCAAACATAATTCTCCAACATGTTACAAATTATTTTCCCACCACGGGCCGTTTACAGGATTCGTAAACGGCCCCGTTTTTTGTAATTGAAACAAATATTATGTCGAAAAGAAAGAAAAACTATTGAAAAACACTGTTTTCCAGAACATAACAAAGAAAAACAAAATGGGTATGGAAGTAAAAAAATATTTTAAATTTTTTCGATAAGTTCTAAAAAATGACAAAATTATGATGCAATTCCGTTGTAATCTGTTACCGTCAAAAAGGAAGCGAGGTTGAGGACAAAATGATGGAGTACGCCAAAAACATGGCTTCCGCCGGACATGGCGGAGGCGGGGCCGCTCTGTTCACACAGATTACAGCAGAGTCGGAGGCCTGGAAATCCCAGCGAGAGGCCAAAATGGGGGTTCGCTGCTCGGCAAAACAGAGGCAGATCGTCTTATATACCCTGGGCGTGGTGGCAGCGGTTGCGCTGATCGTGGCGCTGATCCTGTTCATACAGCCGGTGAACCGCGTGATCCGCGCGGTCAACGCCGGGGACTACGCCACCGCGCGGGACATCTATTGGGGCAACCGGGAGCTGGCCTCCGGGGCGCATGACGCGGAAATCTCCGCCGCGCTGCTGCGGGCGGCGGACCGGGTCACGAGCCAGTATGCCGAAAACGAGATCAGCGGTGAGAACGCCGCCTCGGCCCTGGCCAATCTCGGCGGCATCGGCATGAACGGCGAGCGGCTGCTCTCCGCCAGCTATGAGGATTTCCATAGCTACGCCGATTCCCGCGACCGCATGGCGGCGGCGGAGCGGCTTTTCGAGCAGGAGGAATATCTGGCGGCCCATGACAAGTTCCTGACGGTGTTGGAGGACGACGGCAACTACGCCCTGGCCCGGGAGCGGGCGGCGGAGAGCCTGGAGCTGTACGCCGGGGCTGTCCGGGGCGCGGCGGATATGAGCATCCAGGGCGGGGATTATGCCGCCGCCATCAGCGCTTTGGAGGCGGGCAAGGCCACCCTGCTGGGCTATGAGGTCTACAACGAGAAGTTGGAGTATAAGCTGGCCGCGACCTGCGGCCTGTTCGAGCAGAACCTTCTGAAACGCGCCGCGGCGCTGGCCGCCGGCGGGGATTACGTCGGGGCCGCTGCCCTGATCCAACAGGAGACAGAGCGCTGCGGCTATGTGACCGAAGCACTGACGGCAGCGGCGGCGGAGTATGCCGACCAGTCGATGCTGCAGCAGCTGGACGGCGTGGCAGCCCAGGCCATGGGCCTCTATGAGGCCGGGGACGCGGAGGGGGCCTTTGCCCTGCTGGATACGTTGACGGAGGACCCGGCGCTGCCCGCTGAGGCGGTGCGGGCCGCTGTTTCCCACATGGAGGAACGCTTCGCCGCCGACAGCATCGCCGCGGCCCGCGCAGCCTTCGCGATGGACCGGGATTCCCTGCCCGGCGCGGTGGAAGTGCTGACCAACGCCCTGCACATCCGCCGTCTGGAACCCATCGCGGAATACCGGACCGAGCTGTCCGGCTATCTCCCCGCGAACCTCTCGGAGGTGGAATACGCGGAGAAGGACGGCATCATCTTCCGCAGCGCCAGCGTCTTTGAAGCCCTCAGCGGCGTAAACTACGAAAAGGGCTGGCTCTGGGGCGAGGACGGGGCTTCCGTGACCTTTGAGCTCAACGGCGGATACGATCTGCTGCAGGGCAGCTTCACGGTCCGCCGCGAGGATGACAGCCGGGGATGCGGCTGGTTCGAGGTGCTCTGCGACGGGGAAGCCGCCTACACCTCCCCCCGGCTGGTCCACAGCACCGGAGAGACTTACGACGTGAGCGTATCCCTCACCGGTTGCCAGACGATGGTGATCCGGTTCCACAACGACTATTCCGTGCGCACCGCCGAGGACGGCTACTGCTACCACGGGCTCTGCGACGCCTTTATGACGAAGAACATCGGATAAAGCAAGCATGAACGCCTCCCCCGCCAATGGCGGGGGAGGCGTTCTCGCGTATATTGTACCGCTACATAATGCCCCGCCCTCCCGAATATCCTTTACCGAGGATAATCGGGAGGGTTTGCCTATGGCTGGATGGAAAAAGCTTGCGAAGGATACGGCGCTGCTGACGGCCTCGTCGGTGCTGATGCGCTGCATCGGGCTGGCCTACCAGGTCTGGCTGGCGGGGCGCATCGGCGCGGCGGGGCTGGGGCTGTGGCAGCTGGTCCTGAGCGTCAACGTGTTCACCGCCACGCTGGCCATCTCCGGCATCCGCTTCACCACGACGCGGCTGGTGGCGGAGGAGCTGGGGGCCGGGGACGCCGGCGGCGCGGGCCAGGCCGTGGGGCGCTGTCTGGCCTACGCCGCCTTTTTCGGCTCCGCCGCCTTCCTGCTCCAATATCTCTGCGCCGTGCCCATCGGCTTCCTCTGGATCGGCGACGCCCGGACCGTGGCGAGCTTGCGGCTGCTGGCCTTCAGCCTCCCCATGATCTCCCTGAGCTGCGTGTTCAACGGCTGGTTCATCGCCTCGGGACGGGCGGCGGTCTCCGCCGCGGTGCAGGTGGCGGAACAGCTCTGCGGCATCGCCAGTGTGATGATGCTGCTGCCACGGGTCCCCGCCGGGGATCTCTCCGCCTGCTGCGCTGCGATCGCGAAGGGGACTGTGGCGGCGGATGGCGTTTCGCTGCTGCTGATCGCGGGGCTGTATCTCGCGTTCCGCCGGGGCGCGGCCCGGGGCAGGGCACCCCGCCGGCTCACGGGCCGGATGCTGCGCATCGCGGTGCCGCTGGCCCTCTCGGCCTACGCCCGCACGGGGCTGAGCACCCTGGAAAACCTGCTGGTGCCCCAGAAGCTCCGGGCGGCGGGCTTCAGCGCCGACCGGGCGCTGGGGGGCTACGGCACCATCACGGGCATGGTGTTCCCGGTAATCGGCTTCCCCTCCTGCCTGCTGAACGCCGTGGCGGAGCTGACGGTGCCGGAGCTGACCGCCGCCCAGGTCCGGGGCGACCAGGGGCGCATCGACCGGGCCGTGTCGAAGCTCCTGCGCTGGACCCTGCTGTTCTCCCTGTCCGTGGCGGCGTTCCTCTTTGTCTGCGCGGAGAGCCTGGGGCAGCTCATCTACCACACCGCCGGCGTGGGGGGCTATATCCGCCTGTTCGCCCTGCTGGTGCCCTTTATGTACGTGGATATCGTGACCGACGGCTGTCTCAAGGGACTGGGGCAGATGCTCTGGAGCATGTGCTTCAACGTGGCGGAATCCCTCATCGGGGTGCTGCTGGTGGTCACGCTCCTGCCCCGCTGGGCGCTGAACGGCTACATCGCCGTGTTGTTCTTCTGCGAAATCTTCAACTTCACCCTGAGCATCACCCGCCTGCGCCGCGTGGCCCGCTTCCGCCTCTGGCCGGAGCCGAAGCCGGTTCCCGCCCCCCGCGGGAGCGTGACGCGCTATGAATAAACAAAAACGGTCCAGAGCCCTGCGGGCCCTGGACCGTTTATTGTGTATTACTGCGGAGGCATCAGGACGACCAGCATCTTCGTGGTGGTCTCGCCCTCGTTGCAGACGGACTTGGTGACGCCGCCCACGCAGTGGAAGCAGTCGCCGGCCTGCAGCACGGTGGGCTCCTCGTCCTCGACCTTCAGGGTCATCTGGCCCTCGAGGATGTAGTAGATGGACTCCATCGGGTTGCTGGCGAAGGCGGTGTTGCCGCCCGGGACAAAATAGGTGATGCCCATGATGATCTTCGCGCCGTCGATGGCGTTGGCGCCGCCGCCATCCTTATCGAACAGACGGGTGGGGACGCACTCAAAGTGGCCCGCCGCCTCATAAGCGTAAATGCTGCTGCCCTCTCTGCCTCTGGCCCTCTGGATCATGTACTTTGCCATAATTGCAAATCCTCCTGTCAAATTTTTCACGGCGTTAGCGCCTGCGATTGTCTATATTCTACGACGCGCGGCGGAAGATGTCAATACTCTGTCTGCCGGGGATTGTCATTCCGGCAGATCCACGACATCGAATTTCCAGCCGCCGTACCAGTTGGGGTCGGCGTAGTGGAAGATCTGGCGCATCCGGGCGTAATACTCAAAGAAGGTCATGCCCGCGTCGTTGTAGCGCCAGCCGTAGCCGTAGGGGTTGTTGACCGCCAGATTGTTGGAGTCGAAAGCGCCGAAAATCGCAATGCAGTCGGGGTGGGAGGCGATGAAAGCCTCCTGCTGGTCCTTGGGAATCTCCTGTCCGGGGTACTGGGCGCACATGAAGCGCTCCAGCGGCACGTCCATCAGCGGCGTGATGTCCTGCAGCTGGGAGCAGGAGGTATTCAGATACTTCAGGTTCCGCAGCCCGGACAGCGGCGTCAGATCCGTCACATAGTAGCAGAAGCCCAGCTCCAGCCAGGTCAGGTTCGGGCAGTTGGCGAAGGGGCTCAGGTCGCTGACCGGCGCGCCGGAGACGATGATGCACTCCAGCTTGGGCATGTTGGCCGCCCAGCTGATGTCCGTCAGGGTGTTGTTGTGGCCCACGTCGATGTAGCGGGCCTCGGTGCAGTATTTCAGCGGGCCGCAGTTTTCGTTGTTCAGGTCAAAGGTCATGAGGATGACCTCGTCGTCCGTCAGGGCGCTGAAATAGTAGGTGCAGAAGATGCGCCACACCACGGTCTTGTCCGGGTAATCGTCCCGGATGGAGGCCATGACCTCGTCGCTCATGCCGCAGGTGTCCATCAGCAGATAGGTCCCGGCGGGCATCAGGTCCAGGGCGGCGCGGATCTCCGCCTCGTGTTCGTCGCCGATCTGCTGGCGGACGAACTCGATGCGCTTGTCCGCGGTGGAGACGGTCTTGCCGAAGAGCTCGAAGGTGTAGTTGAAGGCGGCCTGGGGCGCGGCCTGCACCAGTTGGCGCACCTCGGCGGCTCCCAGGGCGCACTGTCCGGCGGCGTCCATCAGCTCCACGCGCCTCAGTCCGGGCAGCAACGCCAGCGCCGCCGCCGTCTCCGGGACCTGCTCGGGGCTCAGGGAGCTGAGGTCCAGCTCCTCCGTGGCGGCGTCCACGGTCTGGCCCAGCAGGCGCAGGCTGTATTCCAGCTCATAGCGCTCCGACAGGGCCGTCAGCTGGTCCGGGCTCAGCGCCGTTTCCGGCAGGCGGAGCTTTTGCAGCGCGGGGAGGTATTGCAGCGCCGCTTCCAGCTCCTCATAGCCCACGCCCGGGGGGGCGGACAGCTCCGCGGCGTCCGGGGAAACGCGGACAGAACCCAGCAGGACGGAATATTTGACGTTCAGGGACGGATGCGCTTCCATCCATTCGAGGAGCTCCGCCGTGGGGATCGAGCTGCCGCTCAGGTCCAGCTCTCTGAGGTCGGGGTAATCGTCCGCCTTCGCCAGTTCCTCCAGCGAGGCGGCGGGCAGGGTCAGGGTCGTGATGCCGGCGTTGGGCGAGGCCGTTTCCGCGCTTGGCGCGGGCGTGGATGACGCGGCGGCGGTCCTCCCGCAGCCGGGGAGCAGCAGCAGCGCCAGCGCCAGCGCCCCGCCGGCCAGCATTCGGGTTTTCTTTTTCATCTCTCACTTTCCTCCGTGAATCAAACTGCATAGATTATAGCCGACGCCGCCGCAAATTGCAAGGGATTCCCACGGAAAAGGGGGAGAAAGGGCGCATGGCCGGAAAGCCCTTGAAAATACCCGTTATTTTGCCGAAAAAAACCTGCCGAAGCCTCTGGAAAACTGGCGAAAATCATGTTACAATAAAAAAGCTTAATTACATCCGCCCACAGATTACGCAAGCAAAAGGAGGAACGCGTCTATGGCCCATCTCAGCGACGCCGCGGTGGCGAAGATCGAAGCGATCTGCGACCGCTACGCGGCGGAAAAGACGCCGCTGATTATGATTCTCAGCGACGTGCAAAAAGAATTCGGCTATGTACCCCTGGATGTCCAGGAGGTTATTTCCGCGAAAACGGGAATATCCGTCGCGGAAATTTACGGTGTCGTCACCTTTTACTCCCTGTTTTCCCTGGAGCCGAAGGGGAAGTATGTGATCGGCTGCTGCCTCGGAACCGCCTGCTACGTCAAGGGGGCCCAGCAGGTCATCGACCAGTTCTGCGAGATCCTCGGCATCCAGCCGGGGCAGACCACGGAGGACGGCCTGTTTTCCATCGACGCGCTGCGCTGTATCGGCGCCTGCGCCGCCGCCCCCGCCGTGACCATCAACGGCAGGGTCTACGCCCGGGTGAAGATGGACGACGTGCCGCAGATCGTCGCCAGCTACCGCAGGGAAGGGGGGCACATCGACCATGTATAAGACCTGTGAAGAGCTCAGCCGCGCCATCGGGCATTTTACCGAGAAGCTGCAAACCAAATTCAACGGCAGGGACAACAAGCGCTACGTCATGCTCTGCGGCGGCACCGGCTGTATGGCCGCCGGCACCATGAACCTCAAGGAAAAGCTTGAGCAACTGATTGAGACTTACGAGCTGCGCAATGAAGTCGAGATCCGCGTCGTCGGCTGCTTTGGCCTATGTAGTCAGGGGCCCTTCGTGCGCATCTTCCCGGAGAACACGCTCTACCGGCTGGTGAAGCCGGAGGATATCCAGGAGATCGTGTTCCAGGACCTCAAGAGCCACAAGATCGTGGAGCGCCTGCTGTACGTGGACCCCGAGACAAACGAAAAAATCACGAAGATGGAGGACATCCCCTTCTACCGCAAGCAGAAGCGCATCGCCCTCCACGGCTGCGGCGTCATCGACCCCAACAAGATCGAGGAAGCCCTCGGCTGCGGCGGCTACCAGGGCTTTTTGAAGGCCATGACCATGACGCCGGCGGAGGTCGCCCAGATGATCCTGGACTCCGGTCTGCGCGGGCGCGGCGGCGGCGGCTTCCCCACGGGCAAAAAGTGGCAGTTCGCGGCGGCGGCGAAGAGCGATACGAAGTATGTGGTCTGCAACGGCGACGAGGGCGACCCCGGCGCGTTCATGGACCGCTCGATTTTGGAGGACAACCCCCTGGCGGTCATCGAGGGCATGGCCATCGCCGGCTACGCCATCGGGGCCAGCGAGGGCTACTTCTACATCCGCGCCGAGTATCCCCGGGCGGTGGAGCACATCAACGCCACCATTAAGCGGGCGGAAGAGCTGGGCCTGCTGGGCGACAACATCCTGGGCACCGGCTTCTCCTTCCACGCCCATGTGCGCCTCGGCGCCGGGGCCTTCGTCTGCGGCGAGGAAACCGCCCTGCTCAACTCCATCATGGGCGGACGGGGCCGCCCGCGCCCGCGCCCACCCTTCCCGGCGGTGAAGGGCCTGTGGGACCAGCCCACCATCGTCAACAATGTCGAGACCCTGGCCACCGTGCCCTATATCCTGCGGGAGGGGCTGGACGCCTTCACCTGCTACGGCACGGAAAGGAGCAAGGGGACCAAGGTGTTCTGCCTCGGCGGCAAGGTCAACAACGTCGGCCTGGTGGAGATCCCCATGGGCGTGACCCTGCGCGAGCTGATCTATGACATCGGCGGCGGCATCCAGAACGGCAAGGAATTTAAGGCCATCCAGACCGGCGGCCCCTCCGGCGGCTGCCTGACCAAGGACTTTCTCGACACCCCCATCGACTTTGACAACATGGTGGAGGCCGGGAGCATGATGGGCTCCGGCGGCGCCATCGTCATGGACGAGGACAACTGCATGGTCAACGTGGCCCAGTTCTACATGGGCTTTATCTGCGACGAGAGCTGCGGCAAGTGCTCCCCCTGCCGCATCGGCACCAAGCGGATGCTGGAAATCCTCAACCGCATCACCAGCGGGCGCGGGAGCATGAAGGATTTTGAGGAGCTGGAGGAGCTGGGCGAAACGGTCCGCAACAACTCCCTCTGCGCCCTGGGCCAGACCTCCGCCAACCCCATCCAGAGCACGATCAAGCATTTTAAGGACGAGTATATCGCCCACATTGTCGACAAGAAGTGCCCCGCCCATGTCTGCAAGGACATGATCCAGTACATCATCGACCCGGCCCGGTGCAAGATGTGCTCCCTCTGCTCCCGCAAGTGCCCGGTGGAGGCCATCCACGGCCACCCCGGCAAGACGCCCTTCGAGATCGACCAGAGCATGTGCGTGAAGTGCGGTATGTGCATTTCCACCTGCAAATTCGACGCGATCCACATTGAGTAAGGGAGGGAGGAACGAATATGTCTACTGTCAATATCAAAATCGAGGGCGTGCCCTACCAGGTGGAGGAGGGCATGACCATCCTCGAAGCCGCCCGCTACTGCGGCTATGAGATTCCCACCCTCTGCTCCTTCCACAACGCGGAGTGCTCCCGGGGCTCCTGCCGGGTCTGCCTCGTGGAGGCCACCGGGGCCCGGGGGCTGGTGGCCAGCTGCGTCTACCCTGTTTCTGAGGGCATGGAGATCAAAATCTCCTCCCCCAAAGCCCTGAAGGCCCGCCGGGCCAGCGTGGAGCTGATTTTGTCGAACCACTCCCAGAACTGCCAGCAGTGCGACAAGAACGGCGTCTGCGAGCTTTTGCGCGTGGCGAAGCTCTGCGGCGCGCGGGAAGGGAAATTCCAGGGCGAGAAGACCCCCGCCACTTATGACAACCTCAGCCCCTCCCTTGTGCGGGACACCAGCAAGTGCATCCTCTGCGGCCGGTGCATCCAGCGCTGCTCCAACGCCCACGGCAACGGGATCCTGGGCTTTGAGAACCGGGGCTTCAACACCATCGTCGGCCCCGCCGGCAACATCTCCTTCAATGAAAGCCCCTGCCTCATGTGCGGCCAGTGCGTGGCGGTGTGCCCCACCGGCGCGCTGATGACCAGGAGCGAGGAGGATCAGGTCTACGACGCCATGGCGAAGGGCAAGCACGTCATTGTCCAGACAGCCCCGGCGGTCCGCGCAGGGCTGGGGGAGGAATTTGACATGCCCATCGGCACCCCGGTCACCGGCAAGATGGTGGCGGCGCTGAAGCGCCTGGGCTTTGAGAAGGTCTACGACACCGACTTCGGCGCGGACCTGACCATCATGGAGGAGGCCAACGAGCTTTTAGGCCGCGTGAAAAACGGCGGCGTACTGCCGATGATCACCTCCTGCTCCCCCGGCTGGGTCAACTATGCCGAAACCTACTATCCCGACCTGCTGCCCCATGTGTCCTCCTGCAAATCCCCCCACCAGATGCAGGGCGCGATCCTGAAGAGCTATTACGCCCGGGAGAAGGGCTATGACCCGAAGGACGTGTTTGTCGTTTCGATCATGCCCTGCACGGCGAAGAAGTTCGAGAAGGAGCGGCCCCAGCAGCGCAGCAAAGAGGGCATCCCCGACGTGGACGCGGTGCTGACGGTCCGGGAGCTGGGCGATATGATCAAGCGCGCCGGCATCCGCTTCCAGCGGCTGCCGGACGAGGAATATGACCGGGATATCATGGGCGACTACTCCGGCGCGGGCGTCATCTTCGGCGTCACCGGCGGCGTCATGGAGGCCGCGCTCCGCACAGCCTACTTTGTGCTGGAGGGCAGGGAGCACGAGCCCATCGAGTTCCGCGAGGTCCGGGGTTTTCAGGATATCCGCGAGGCCAGCATCGACATGGGCGGCATGACCGTCAACATCGCCGTCACCAGCGGCATGAAAAACGCGAAGGCGCTGCTGGACCAGATTCGCGCGGGCATCAGCAAGTACCACTTCATCGAGATCATGTGCTGCCCCGGCGGCTGCATCAACGGCGGCGGTATGCCCTACGTCCGCACCGCCTTCCTGCCGGACGAGGGCCCGGATATCATGGAGACTTACCGCGCCAGGCGCGCCGCGGCCCTCTACAGCGAGGACGAGCGCCAGGCCGTCCGCCAGAGCCACAACAACCCGCAGATCAAGGAGCTCTACGAAAAGTTCCTCGGCGAGCCCAACAGCCACCTGGCCCACGAATTGCTGCACACCACCTACGCGGGACGGAAACCCTTCCGCATCGACAAATAATATGCAGGAACTGTCTCCCCCTTCGGGGAGACAGTTCCTGCAATTTAGAAGGTGCCGCGGGTATAAAAAGCGCCTTTTCGGGCGGATACGGAAGAAATACCTGTTGCAAAGGGCACCGGCGGGGTATATAATAGGCCGCAAAAAGGAGCGTGATGAGCACAGCGATGAAACAGC
>JAFUVO010000014.1 GCA_017477525.1 Oscillospiraceae bacterium
AATCATCGCAAGTGTCTTTTTCATTTTTTGTTCCTCCTCATCAGGTTTTGGGATTTCACCCGCCCTTATTGTAGACTTCTCCAAAGGCTTTGTCAATATTTTTATGCTGCAAGGCAAAATAGCCAAAAGCAAAGGGAGCATAAAGTGAGCCTGTGCTAACCGAAATAAAAGCGCTGTCAATTTACACCAGTCCTCAGACTGGTGTAAGCAATCCCCCCCATTTGCAGCCGCCCTATGCACGTAACATGTACCACCAGCCCCAATATTGGGGGATTGCCTTCGCCAGTGTGCGCGCTGGCGGGCAATGGCAAATCAAAACACTTTTCCGGTTTAGGGCTTGCCTCATTTGCCAGAGCGAAGCCCTTGATTTTTTTCGTTTTGTGCCGATATACAAAATAAGGAAAAAATACATGAATCCTATATTTCGCCGCAGCCGAAGAAACAGGGAGGAGAATCGGTTATGAAAATCGCGAGCAGTCAGGTTTCCATGGCGTCAAGCCATGAGGCGGAATCCCATTTTTCCGCCAAGAGCGCCCTTTTGGAGGCGAAAGCCGAAGGAGGGGCAAAGGCCATGCGCGCTGCCGCCATCTATGAGGGCTCCGGCAGCTCCATGGTATCCCATCAGGAGGCCCGCGCCGAGGTGCAGGAAAAAAGGGCACAGGTCGTCGGCACGGCCCAGCAGGCCGCCATTTCGGTACAGCAGACCCAATCCCAGGCGGGCGTCACCAGCTGGAAGGAGCTCTATGAGGATGTCAAAAAGCGCCTTCTCGATAAAATGATCGAGCTGCTCAACGGCGTGAAGGACGTTCACGAATTGAAGCGCGGCGAGTTGAGCCACGGAAAGATGTTGGACCTGCGGGGCCCTGAGTCCAGGGGGGCAGATATGCGCTACCATCTTTTTGGCAAGGGCGCTTTTTCCGCTGAGGGCAGCGGGCAGGCCGGGACGACTGCCGGCGGAACCCTTTGGCAGAGGATCACCGCTGCCAGCGGCACACGCGCCGAGTCGGAGCATACAACCTTCCAATCCAGGGGCTTTGCCGTCACGGAGGATGGGCGCAGCCTCAGCTTTGACGTGGAGCTCGATATGTCGCGTTCGTTCACCCAGAAATTTGAGGCGCTTACCGCTGAGAGCTTCATCATGACCGACCCGCTGATTATCAACATGGACAGCAATGTTACTTCGGTCAGCGACGTCAAGTTCCGTTTTGACCTGGACAGCGATGGGCAGGAGGAGGACATCTCCTTTGCGGGCGAGGGCAGCGGCTTCCTGGCCTTAGACGCCAACGGGAACGGCAGGATTGACGACGGCAGCGAGCTGTTTGGGACAAAGAGCGGCGATGGCTTCGCCGATCTCGCTGCCTATGACGGGGATGACAACCACTGGATCGACGAGAACGACGCGGTTTACTCGAAGCTGCGGGTATGGACGAAGGACGCCGAAGGCAACGACAGGCTGATGGGCCTCAAGGAGGCGAATGTCGGCGCGATCTACCTTGGGAGCATCAGCACAGAGTTTTCCCTGAAGGACGCGGAAACGAACGAAACCAATGCGGTCATCCGCAAGACCGGGGTCTACCTCAAGGAAAGCGGAGAGGTCGGCACCCTCAGCGATGTGGATCTTCGGAGCTGAGCCGGGCAGATTTGGATGTACCTGGGGAAAATGAGATATATGTAGTTGCAACCCAGTTGTCTCGCCTGCTCAACCCTACGGCAGAAAGCGTAGATATGTTCTGCCGGAGCAATTTTCGCGGCCATTTTCGCTCTCCGGTGCAGATGGCAAAATGCCTGAAAAGCCCGGAAATACGGCGCTTATTCGCATTCTACCGGCCAAGCCGTGACATCAATACCACCGTCTCCACGTGCTCCGTAAACGGAAACATATCCACTGGCTGCACACGGCGCACAGAATAGCCCCCTTTTGCGAGGACAGCGGTGTCGCGGGCGAGGGTTTCGGGGTTGCAGGAGATATAGACGATCCGCGCCGGGGCGGCGCGCAGCAGGGAGCGCAGGAAGCGGAGATCGCTGCCGGCGCGGGGCGGGTCCATGAACACCACGTCGCAGCGCTCTCCCTCCGCCGCCGCTTCCTCCAAAAAGGCCCCCGCGTCCGCGCAGGTAAAGCGGCAGTTATGCACACCGTTGGCGCGGGCGTTGGCGATGGCGTCGCGCACCGCGTCCCGGTTGAGCTCCACGCCCGCCACTTCCCCGGCCGCGCCGGCGGCGCAGAGGGCGATGGTCCCGGTGCCGCAATAGGCATCCAGCACCCGCTCCCGTCCCGTCAGGGCGGCAAAATCTATCGCGGCCCGGTAGAGCTTTTCCGTCTGGACGGGGTTGACCTGGTAAAAGCTCCGGGGGGAGATGCGGAAGCGGTTTCCGCAGAGGACGTCCTCTATATAGCCCCTGCCGAACAGAACCTTCTCCCGCTGGCCCAGCACCAGGGAGGTTTCCGCGTCGTTGATGTTCAGGACCAGGGTCGTGATCTCCGGGTGCTGTTCCAGCAGCGCGGCGGTAAAAGCTTTTTGCGCCGGGAATATCGGAGTGGAGGACACCAAAACCGCCATGACCTCATCCGTGGCAAAGCCGCGCCGGACCAGGACATGGCGCAGGAAACCGCTGCGGCGGCGCTCGTCATAGGCGGTCATCTTAAACTTCGGCATCATGCGCCTGATATCCGCGATGATCCTGTCCGCCGTCAGGTCCTCGAGCATACACTCGTCCGTGGGTACAATGCGGTGGCTCCCGGACTGGTAAACGCCGGAGATGACGCGCCCATGGCGGTCCGTTCCGAAAGCGGCCTGGACCTTATTGCGGTAATGCAGAGGCTGCTCCATCCCCCAGATGGGCGCGACGCGGCAATATTTTCCCATCAGCCGTCGCACTTCAGCCTCTTTGATTTCCAGCTGGCGGGCATAGGGGACCCCCTGCCAGCGGCAGCCGCCGCATTTTTTCGCGTTGGGACAAAGGATATTGTTCAATTCCGCTTCCATAGCAGCTCCTCAAATTCCGTCCAGGGCCAGGTCTGGGGTGGTTCCAGGCTCAGGTCCATGCGTTCCCCGCTCTGGGGATGGTCGAAGGCCAGGCGGTAAGACCAAAGGGCCACGCCCTTTTCCGCCTCCGGGGGCGCGCCGTATTTCCGGTCGCCGGCGAGGGGCATACCGCGGGCGGCGAACTGGGCGCGGATCTGATGGGTCCGCCCGGTGCGCAGCGCCACGCGGACCAGACCGCGGCCCGCGGCGCTGCCGAGGAGGCAGTAATCCAACACCGCCTCCTGCGCCCCCTTCCGGGCCTCCGTGACCACGCGCGTGACGCGCTGCCCCCTGTCACGAAGCAGCAAATCCCGAAAGCTCCCCTCCGCCTCGGCGGGAATGCCGCACACCACCGCCAGATATTCCTTTTCAAAGCGCCCTTCCGTGATCTGGCGGCTCAAAATGGAGGCGGCCCGGTGGCTCCGGGCCAGAACCATCAGCCCGCCCGTAACCCGGTCCAGCCGGTGTACGGTCAGGGCGCAGGCCCGGGGCTGCCCCAATTCCGCCCGCAGCAGCTCCGGCACCCCGCCCGGCTCGTCCGTGGAGGCCGCGCCGGCCGGCTTGACGCAGACGGCGATGCGATTGTCCAAAAAAATTATTTCCATAGTATCATTCTCCGGATCCGCCGAAAGCTCCGCGCCCCGCCCCTCCCGGCGCTCCGCCTCAGCGTTTTTTATAGAGGACAAGTTCGGGGGCGGCTCCCCCCTCCCCATAGGTACAGACCAGGATAAACTCCATGTTCGCAAGGACGCCGAAGCAGCGTTCACCGCCGAACTCCGGTTCCAGCTGGGTCCCCAGACCGGAAATGCAAGCCCGACAGGGGGGCGCGCGTCAGCGGGCGTGTGCGCTTCGGTATTCCGTGGGGGAAAGGCCGCGCTCTTTTCGGAACAGCTTGGAGAATGCGTGCTGTTCTTCAAAGCCGAGGGACGCGGCAATCAGGGCGATCGGCATGTCCGTGGCACGGAGCAGCTTTTCTGCCCGGTCCAGTTTGATTCCCATGAGGTATTTTTTCGGGGAGATGCCGAACCGCGCGTGAAACACACGGGAGAGATGGTTGGGATGGACATGGAACAGCGCGGCCACGCTGCCCAACTGAAGGTTCTCAGTATATTTCGCGTCCAGATAAAATTTGATCCGGGAGGCCAGCGACGGGGCCTCGTCAGAATAGCCCACCGGTGAGAGGTCCTCCGTCAGATACGCGAACAGCTCGTACAGCACACTCTCCGCGCGAAAATAATTTGCCGCGCTCGTCCCTTTCAGACACGCCGCCCCGCGAATCGCGGCCGCGTATTTTTGCGTATCCAGCCCCCGCATCACATAGCGCTCCGGCAGGACCGCCAGTATCTGGCGGACGAACTGCGCGGCGCGCAGGCCGGTCAGCCCTGCCCAGGAATAGGACCAGGGTTCGCTCCCGGAGGCCTCATAATATGCCACCTGTTCCGCGGGGATCAAAAACGCGTCCCCAGCGCCGAGGGCATAGCGGATGCCGTCGACCTCCAAAGTCCCCCGGCCCCGCGTCACAAAATGGAACAGATGGTAGGGCCGCAGCGTGGGGCCGTAGCCGTGGGAGGGGGCGCAGTCCTCCTGTCCGAACAAAATCGCCTCCATATCGGCGTTCTGCTTGTTTGCCAGGTCGTAGGTTGTCTCATAAAACTCGGTCATGCCGCTCCACCCCCCGCCTGGGATTATACCACAGCATGTTAGAAAATGCCACATTTCAGTTAGAGATTTCCATAGGCTTTCCATGGCGCGGCTGATATAATCGTCCAAACATTGAAAATGTGTATGAGCGCGAGTATAGATACTCCACAAAAAGGCTGTGACGGTATTGCAATATAAAATTTATGAAAACGGAAGCTTTGACCTCCGGGGAGAAGGCATCAGCCTGCTGGGCTGTTATCCCTCCGTCGACGGCTGTCCGCTCCGCCCGACGGGCGTCGAGGTCACGGAGGGCAGCGCGGCCTACAGCCTTCCCGGCGCGGAGCTTCGGCTCTCTCTCCGGCCTGACGCCTCCGGCCGGGTGGCGCTGGCCTGCTCCGCCCGGGGCCTCGCGGGGATTCACGACATAGAGCCGCTGGGCGGCGCGGGGATCGCGGGCGCGGCCGGGGCCTATGTGCAGGGCTTGGGCATGGAGGGCCCCTCCGGCTGTCACCGGCTCGGGGCTGAGATGCCCCTTTCCTACGGCCTGACGGCATTGTACGGGGAGGCCGGGGCGCTGCTGGCTTACGCGGAGAGCCACGAAAGATACACCGTCTTTTTCCAGACGGAAACCCGCGCCGCGCTTGCAGGCGCCCGGACGGAGTTTTCCGGGGGCTTCAACCTGGAAGGCACGGCGGGCGGGGAGTTGGTGCTTCCTACGCTGTATTTTGAGGAAGCGCCGGCGCTGGCGGAGGGGCTGCGCCGCTGCGCGGAGCGCATCGGCGGGGCCATGGGGGCGCGGAAGCGGATGCCCCCCGCCTTCTTCTGGAACAGCTGGTACCACGCTTATGAGACCATGGATCAGGCGCTGCTGGAAGAGGTGCTGGAGGGAATCCGGCGGGAAAACATTCCCTTCCAGTACATCGAGCTGGACGCGGGCTACACGCCGGCCCTCGGGGACTGGCTGGTACCGAACCACCGCTGGCCCGGCGGGCTTGCGCAGGCGGCGCGGACGATTCTCGACGCGGGATACCAGGCGGGCATCTGGATCGGGCCCTTTATCGTGGGCAGCGAGTCCGCCCTCTACCGGGAGCACCCGGACTGGGTGCTGAAGGACCTGGACGGCAAGCCCGCCGTACAGCTCCGCAGTTACACGGAACCAAAAATCTGGGGCAACCGGGACGGGGAATACTACGTCCTGGACGCCAGCCACCCGGAGGCGCTGGCCTATCTGGAACGGGTGTTCCGAACGCTGAAAAGCTGGGGCTTCCGCTTTTTCAAGACGGATTTCATGCTCTGGAATATGCACGACAGCTCTACGGTGCGCCGCCATACCCCCGGCCTGACCTCGGTTGAGATTCTGCGGCGGGTCCTCGAAGTGATCCGGGACGCCATCGGCGAAGAGAGCTATCTTTTGGGCTGCATCGCGCCCTTCATGCCCTTCCTGGGCTACGCCGACGGGATGCGCATCGCCGGCGACGGCGGGGCGCGCTGGGCGGAGCCCTACGGCCCCATCAACCTGCTGCGGGAGCTGCCCTGCGACAATTACTTCAACCATGTGTTCTGGCAGAACGACCCCGACGCGGTGCTGCTGCGGGATTTTGACACGTTACTGACGGAGGAGGAGGCCCGGAGCCTGGCGCTGCTGCAGGCGCTGTCCGGCGGCGCTGTCAGCACCTCGGACCCGGTACACCGGCTGTCGGAGGAGCGGAAGGCCCTGCTGCGCTTTATCGAACCCCACGGCGCGCACACGCCGGAGCTGCCCTTCCCCGGGGCAGGACACAAGGAACTGGTGCTGCTGCACCGTTTGGAGCAGGGGAACCTGCTCTATATCCTGAACCCCACGGAGGAAGCCCTGCCCGTCGCCTTCCGGCTGTCGGAGCTGTTCGGGGAAAAGCAATGGTACCTGTACCGCTACGGAGAGGCCCCCGGCGCGGAACGCGGCGGCATCGTTTTTGAGCGGCTCCCCCCCCACGGCTCCGTCCTGCTCTTTGTCACGGAAGCGCCGCTGGCGGAAGCGCCCCGGAACCTCTGGAACTGGTAAACCCTTCGCTCCGGCCGTCACGGGGATGGGTCCCGGGTGAAAAGAGCGAAAAATAAGAGGCTGTATTCACAGTCGAAACGTGCCGGATTGGCGAGGGATTTTGCCGTCAGACGAGGCGTTTTGACGCAGCCATACTGTATGTATGGCAAGGAAAAACAACGAAGTATGGCGGCAAAAGACCCGCCAAGACGGCGCGGGGCGACTGTGAATACAGCCTCTAAAATGAAAAAGAAAGGAACGAACAAAATGAACGGGAAAAAACTGATTGCCGGCGCGCTGGCGCTGGCCACGGCCGTGGGCCTGGCGGCCTGCGGGAGCAACGGCGGAAACGGCGGCGGGAACGCCTCCGCCGGGGAGAAGGTCTCCTTCACCATCTTCAACTCCAAGAACGAGATCCAGGAGAACCTTGAGAACGCGGCGAAGAAGTACAGCGAGGAAAACAACGTCAACATCGAGGTCTACTACTCCCAGGACACGGTTTCCGCCCATCTCTCCACCAAATACGCTTCCAAGGACCCCTACACCATCAACATGGTGGATGCCAAGGACGTGTACACGCTGGGCGCGATGTACGGCTATGACATGAGCGGCCAGGAGTGGGTCGCCGACACCGACTACGCCATCACGGCGGGCGGCAAGGTGCTGGGCTTCCCTGTCTGCGTCGAGGCCCGCGGCATCCTCTACAACGCCGACGCCATCAAGGCGACGCTGGGCGAGGACTTTGACCCCGCCTCCATCACCACGCTGGACGCCTTCAAGGCGTATCTGGACCGCCTGGTGGCCGGCGGCATGGAAGCCCCCACCGGCATCCTCAAGCCTGACTGGTCCCTGGCCGCCCACTATCTGCAGCAGGTCTATGAGGAGCGCGAGGATGTGGAGGGCTTCATCCAGGGCCTCTACGCCGGCACGGTGGACCTGATGCAGGACGCGAAGTTCAACGCCCTGATGGACACCTTTGACGTCCTGATGGAGTACAACAAATTCAAGAGCGCGCCCATCTCCGTGGAGGACGACCAGGTCCACCAGGCCATGAGCGAGGGCGAGGACGCCTTCCAGTTCGGCGGCTGCTGGGAGTGGAACGACATCATCGACTACAACTACACCGGCAACATCGGCCTGATGCCGGTTCCCCAGAACCTGAGCGACGCCTACACCGGCAAGATCGTCGGCGGCGGCAGCAAGTATTTCTACGTTGACAACAGCGAGAGCACCACCCAGGCCCAGCGCGACGCGGCCTGCGCCTTCCTCAACTGGTTCGCCCTGTCCGAGGACGGCCACAAGCTGGTCAGCGAGGACTGCGCCATGGTCTCCCCCTTCAAGAGCAACACCGTCCCCTGCGCCAACGACATCGGCGCGATTGTCAAGCAGTATGTGGACGCCGGCATGATGGTCCCCAACTATGACTACGACCCCGACGACCACTATTCCAAGCTCGGCGCGGAGATGCAGCGCTATCTGGCGCAGCAGTGCACCCGCGAGCAGCTGGCGGACGCCATCGAGAGCTATTGGGCAAATGTGACGCCGGTAGAGCACTGATACACCAGTTATAACACAAGCGGAAATGCCGCCTCATCTGAGGCGGCATTTCCGCTTGTGTGTTTATAGGGCGCCGGCCCTTCTCCCTCAGAACAGGCACATCTGGCTGGTATCGGGCATGTCGCCCAGGGCGCCCAGGGATTTGAGCGCTTCGATGTGGGCGGTGGAGACCTTGGGGCAGGCGGCGGAGACGTCCTCGATGGAGACAAAGCGGGTCCCCCGGTCCCGGGCGGCGGTCAGGTCCCGGGCCGCGGCCTCGCCCAGGCCGGAGACGGAGACAAAGGGCGGGCGGAGCTGCTTCTCCCCCACGGGCAGAAACTTCAGCGTGTCGGACTCATAGAGGTCGATGGGGGCGAAGGAAAAGCCCCGCAGGTAAAATTCATACACGGCGTAATAGGTCGTCAGAAGGTCCTGCTCCTTTGCCGTGGCCTCGGGGTTGCCCTCGATCTCCCCGATGCGGGCGCGGACCGCCTCGATGCCCCGGGTCATGCTCATGGCGTCGAAGCCGTCCTTCTGGCTGCGGCGGTAGAAGTAGGCGCTGTAAAAGGCCAGGGGCTTGTGGACCTTGAACCAGGCGATGCGGAAGGCCATCATCACATAGGCCACGGCGTGTGCCTTGGGAAACAGGTAGGCGATTTTCGCCAGGGAGTCGATGTACCACTGGGGCACGTCCAGCTCGTGCATTTTCTCCACCCAGCCCTCGGAAAAGCCGCCTTTTTTGACCTTGCCCTTGCGCACCGCCTCCATGATTTTGAATGCCATCTTCGGCTCCATGCCCTTCGATATCAGATACAGCATGATATCGTCGCGGCAGCCCACCGTCTCCTTGACCGAGGCGGTGCCGGAGGTAATCAGGTCCTGGGCGTTGCCAAGCCACACGTCGGTGCCGTGGGAGAAGCCGGAGAGGCGCACCAGGATATCAAAGCCGTCGGGCTGGGTGTCGACGAGCATCTGCCTTGTAAAACCCGTGCCGAACTCGGGAATGCCGATGCTGCCGGTTTTGCCGACGATGGGGTCGTCGTCCGGCAGGCCCAGGGGGGCCGGGGATTTGAAAATGCCTTTGGTCTGCTCGTCGTCCAGGGGGATGGCCTTGGCGTCGACGCCGGTCATATCTTCGAGCATCCGGATCATCGTCGGGTCGTCGTGGCCCAGCTCGTCCAGCTTTAAGAGGTTGTCCTCCATGCAGTGGTATTCAAAATGGGTGGTGATGATGCCGCTGGTGGGGTCGTCGGCGGGGTGCTGCACCGGGCAGAAATCCGTCACATCCATGTCCTGGGGGACGATCACCAGGCCGCCGGGGTGCTGGCCCGTAGTGCGCTTGACGCCGACGCAGCCCAGGCTCAGCCGCGTTTCCTCCGCCTTGGTGACGGTTTTGTTCCGCTCCTTCAGATAGTTCTTCACATAGCCGAAGGCGGTTTTCTCCGCCAGGGTGCCGATGGTGCCGGCACGGAACACATGGTCGGAGCCGAACAGCTCCTCGGTGTATTTGTGGGCGCGGCCCTGGTACTCGCCGGAGAAGTTGAGGTCGATATCCGGCGTCTTTTCGTTGCCGGGGTAGCCCAAAAAGGTCTCGAAGGGGATGTCGAAGCCGTCCTTCAAATACTTCGTCCCGCAGACGGGGCAGGTTTCGTCGGGCATGTCCGCGCCGCAGCCCGCGCCGCTGGGGTTCGTAAAATCCGAGTGGCGGCAGTTGGGGCAGCGGTAGTGGGGCGGCAGGGAGTTGACCTCGGTGATGCCCGACATGTAGGCCACAATGGACGAGCCCACGCTGCCCCGGGAGCCGACAAGATAGCCGTGTTCCAGGGAGTTCTGCACCAACTTCTGGGCCGACATGTAAATCACGTCGTACTCGTGGTCGAGGATGGTTTTCAGCTCCGTGTCGACCCGGCTCTGCACGATCTCCGGCGGCTCGTCGCCGTAGAGGGCGTGCATTTTGTCATAGCACAGCTGTTTGAGCTGCTCCGCCGAGTTCTCGATTTTCGGGGCGAAGAGCTTCCCCTTAGGCAGCAGCTCGATTTCCTCGCATTGGGCGGCGATGGCGTTGGGGTTGGCGATCACCGCGTCGTAGCACTCCTGCTCCCCCAGGTAGGCAAATTCCTCCAGCATCTCGTCGGTGGTCTTGAAATAGATGGGCAGGGGCTTGTCCGCGTCCTCGAATTTCTTCCCCGCCAGCAGGATGTGGCGGAAAATCTCGTCCTCCGGGTCGAGAAAATGCACGTCCCCGGTGGCGACTAAGGGTTTGTTCAATTCCTTCGCGATTTTCGCCACGCGGCGGTTGTAGTCCCGCAGCTCCTCGTCATCCGCGGCGGTGCCGTTTTCCACCAGGAAACGGTTGTTGCAGATGGGCTGGATTTCGAGGTAGTCGTAAAATGCCCCGATGCGCCGCAGCTCCGCGTCGCTGGCCCGGCGGACCAGGGAGCGGAAAAATTCCCCCGCCTCGCAGGCTGAGCCGATAATCAGCCCCTCCCGGTGCTGCTGGATCAGGCTCTTCGGCAGCAGCGGGTAGCGGTGGTAATGCTTCAAATAAGAGGCGGAGATCAGCTTGTAGAGGTTTTTCAGTCCGACCTTGTTTTTGACCAGGAGGATGATGTGGCCGGCGTGGCGCTGCTGGGCCGACTGCCCGCCCTCGGCGCGGCACTGTTCCAGCGCACCGTCCACGGCGGAGAAGCTTTCGACGCCCTTTTCCCGCAGCATGGGGACGAAGCGGGCGAAAATCCTGCCGCAGACCAGCGCGTCGTCGCTGGCCCGGTGGTGGTTGAACTGGGGCAGGGACAATGCGTCGTTGACGATATCCAGCTTGTGGCGCTTCAAATGGGGGAGCAGCGCCTGGGCCAGCACCAGGGTGTCGGCGAACACCGGCGAAAAGTCCAGCCCGCAGCGCTGGGCCGCCACAGCCATAAAGCCGGTGTCGAAATCGGCGTTGTGGGCCACCAGCGGCAGGCCCCCGCAGAAGTCGAGGAAGGCGCGCATGGCCTCCGCCTCCCCCGGCGCGCCCGCCACCATGCCGTCGTCGATGCCGGTGAGCTTGACGATCTGCTCCGGGATGGGCTTCCCGGGGTCCACGAAGGTGTTGAAGCTCTCCCCCGGCGTCCCGCCGGAGAAGCGGACCGCGCCGATCTCGATGATTTTTTCCCGGTCGGCCTTCAATCCCGTTGTCTCAATGTCGAAGGCCACAAAATCCGTGGCAAGGGGAATGTCCGCCCCCTCCGCCAGGCCGTGGATGGCCAGGCGCTCGTCCACGTCGTTGACGTAGTAGCCCTCAAGGCCATAGATGATTTTGATGCCGTTCTTCTCCCCGGCCTTCCAGGCGTCGGGGAAGGCCTGGGCGCTGCCGTGGTCCGTGATGGCGATGGCGGCGTGGCCCCAGTCGCGGGCCCGCTTCACCGCCTTGCCCACGTCGGTCAGGGCGTCCAGGGTGGAGAAGGTGGTGTGCAGGTGCAGCTCCACCCGCTTCTCCGCCGCCGTGTCCTTCCGCCCCTCCGGGGCCTCGGCCAGCTGGATGCTCTTCGGCTCCATGGCGATGTCGTCGTCGAACTTGTTATAGTCGACCACCCCGGCGACGGTCAGGTACATCCCCTCTTTTATCTCGTCGAGGATGCCCCGGGCGGGGTCGTTGTCCCGGAGGAAGCGGGAGACCTTGATGGAGCCCTTGCCGTCGGTGATGAAAAAGCTCAGCCGCGCCCCGTGGTGGCGGGGCAGCTCCCGGTTGTCCATGGAGAAGACCCGTCCCCGGATGACGGTCTCGCCTGTCTCCGCCGTGAGGGTGTCCATCGGCACCGGCTCATGCTTGATCTGCCGCCCGTAGAGCACGGCCCCGCTGCGCTTCGCTCCGCCGGTTTTTCCGGCGGGGGCCGGCGGCGGGGCGGGCTTGGGGTAGTCCGGCAGCAGTGAAACAGCCAGCAGACCGTACTCCGCCCGCAGCCGGCTCTCAAGCTGGCTCAGCTCCGCCGGGGCCGGCATCCGGGGAAAGCGGGCGTTCACCGCCATTCTCAGCGCCGCCCGGTCGATCTCCACCGCCGTCAGCACCGCCTTGTCCAACCCGCCGCAGAGCTCGCTCATCACCCCGCAGCAGGGGAACACTTCTAATAACGCGCATGTCTCAGCCATTGGGGGCCTCCTGTTCTTTCAGTTCCTCCGGCGGAATATCAGCCGCTTTGCTTTCGTGCGCTATACGCAGCAAAGGCATAAAAACATCTATCAAAGCGACAGTTTCGTTTGCTTCGATAGGGACATCTGAAATCGGTGTCGGTTCAGGTATCACTTCCCTATCCCGTTCCATTCCGAGTATAGTTAGCCCAAGAAGTTCCCGTGCTGACAGCAGGGCGTCCGCAGGGTCTTCACCGCTGGTTGCCACACCGAGGTCAGGAAAATCAACACAGATTTCCTGTCCCAGCCCATAATAAGTGAATACCGCCGGGTAAAAATAGCGCTCCGTTGCTGATCTTTTTTTCATATTCTTTACCATGTGGAAAGCTTGACTTTCTTTCAGTCCTGTGTTAATGTGATTCTGCCAAGCCAACTGAATATCGCGCCGGGATGGTTTTTGCCTTTTGGTAAAAACGCATCTCCGCCATTTTGCATCTCGGTGCGGATTTGGTTGGCTTGGCGGCATTGGAGTTGCGTTTTTCGTGGCGCGGCTCCGGCTGCGCCACTTTTTCTTTCGGAGGCACATCCTATGTATTTCGACCGCCGCTATGAGCGCTACGACCTGCCCCACGAAGTCGATTACCGCACCTTTTATGATTATGTGGTCATGGAACGGCAGTATATCCTGCGCCGGGACGCCGCGTTTGACAGCCGCCTTTGCAAGGCGCTGGCGGCCTGTTATGAATTGCAGGACTATCTGGCAAACCAGATTTCAGAGGATGCGGGGCAATAACCCTTTCTTATTATAAGCCCCGCCTTGCGTCAAAAAAGCCTCACGTCGCGTCGGATTCGATCAGTTCCAGCAGCGCGCCGGCCAGATTCTGCTCCGGGACCTTCCCCACGATTTCGCCATGGCGGAACAGGACGCCCTCGCCGCGGCCGCCGGCGACGCCGTAGTCGGCCTCCCTGGCCTCGCCGGGGCCGTTGACCACGCAGCCCATGACCGCCACGGTGATGTCGCGTTTGCTTCCTTCCAGCCGCTTTTCGACCTCCCCCGCCAGGGCGATCAGGTCGATCTCCGTCCGCCCGCAGCTGGGACAGGACACCACC
>JAFUVO010000147.1 GCA_017477525.1 Oscillospiraceae bacterium
CGGAAACCGCGTTTTCGCCGAAAATTCTTCTCGCACTGACTCCGTTAAGAAAACATGCCGGGGGCATGTTTTTAGGAGGCAGAGGCGCGAAGCGACACGAGTGTGCCCTCCCCCGCAGGGCGCGCTCGCGCAGCGCAACCCTTTTACAGTTCAGACGCCCCTGGCGTCTGAACTGTAACGGCTGGGAATACCGGCTGTTACGTATCAAAATGAGATTCAATATTGACTTTTCCTTCCTTCCGTGGTAGTCTTAACTAAATTTTCACTTCTATATTGCCCCGCCCAATGGACGGGGCAATATATGGGTATAAGCCCAGGGGCTCGGGCGGTACGCCGCTGCCGTGCCATCGGGCGGGAGGTAAGAATGAGAATCGTCATTATCGGCGGCGGGAAGGTAGGTTTTGCCATCGCCGCCCAACTGACCCAGGAGGGCCACGACATCACCGTGGTGGACAAAGACCGGCGGATCGTGGACAACATCAGCGACCAGCTGGACTGCATGGCCATCTGCGGCAGCGGGGCAACCGTCGGGGTCATGCGGGAGGCCGGTGTGGACAACAGCGACCTTCTCATCGCCTGCACGGCCCAGGACGAGCTGAACATGCTCTGCTGCGTGTTCGCATCGAAACTGGGCTGCGCCAGCACCATCGCACGGGTGCGGACCCCCGCCTACTCCGAGCAGCTCTATCTGCTGCGGGACGAGTTGGGCCTTTCGATGACCATCAACCCGGAGCTGACAGCCGCCACGGAGATGTTCCGCCTGCTGGAAATTCCCGGCGTACTCAAGCGGGACAGCTTCGCCCACGGGCGTGTGGAGATCGTGGAGGTCATACCCAAGCCGGGGGATCCCATGGACGGGGTCCGGTTGATGGACCTGCCGAAGAAAATCCGCTGCCATATCTTCGTTGGCGCGGTTCAGCGCGGGGACGAGACGATCATCCCCGGCGGCGGCTTTACCCTGATGGCTGGCGACAAGGTCTATCTCTGCGCCCCGGCCACGGAGATCGTGCATATCCTCCGGGCCATCGGGGAGTACCGGCGCAAGGCCCGGAACATCCTCTTAATCGGCGGCAGCACCGTGGCGGAATACCTGACGGCAATGCTGATCAAAGCTGACGCGAAGGTCAAGCTCATTGAAAACGACGCCGCGCGGGCGGAGTACTTCGCCGAGCGCTTTCCCGAGGCGGAGGTCATCAACGCCGAAGGAACGTCGGAACTGGTTCTGAAAGAAGAGAACATCGATCGCATGGACGCGGTGGCGGCCCTGACCACCCGGGACGAGGAAAACCTCATCCTCTCGATGTATGTAGGCGCCCACGGCACCCGGCAGATCATCACTTTGGTGGACCACTCCGAGTTCAGCGGCCTGGTCACCAACCCCGACAACCGCCTCATCAGCCCCAAGCAGATGTGCGCCGACGAGATCGTGCGCTACGTCCGGGGAATGCAGAACTCGACGGGCAGCGCGGTGGTGATGCTGCACCACCTGGCCGACGGCGGCGCGGACGCGCTGGAATTTCATGTAAACGAATCCTGCCGCAACCTGGGGAAAAAGCTCCGGGATATCCGCTTAAAACCCAACATCCTGATCGCCTGCATCAACCGCCGGGGAAAAATCATCATCCCCGGCGGCGCGGACAGCATTGAAACCGGGGATACGGTGATCGTCATCTGCGGCAGCAACCGGGTCATCCTCGACATCAACGACATTTTCGCGACTGAGGGCTGAGAGAGATGAACTACCGTATGATCTCCGGCATTGTCGGAAAGGTTTTGACGGTCGAGGCCGCCTTCATGCTCCCGGCGCTGCTGATCGCCCTGTTTTGCCGGGAGGGCGCGGCGGCGCTGGGCTTCGGGGCCGCAATCGCGGCGGCGCTGGCCGCCGGCCTGCCCTTCGGCTTCTTATTAAAACCCCGGAGGACGGATATTTTCGCCCGGGACGGGCTTGTCACCGTTGGCTTGGCCTGGCTCAGCGTGTCCCTGTTCGGCGCCCTCCCCTTCCTCCTCAGCGGCGCCATGCCCAACTTCTTCGACGCCTTTTTTGAAACCGCCTCCGGTTTCACCACCACCGGGGCGACGGTGCTGGGCGACGTGGAGGCCCTGGGCTTCGCCCTGCTGTACTGGCGCAGCTTCACCCACTGGCTGGGCGGCATGGGCGTTTTGGTGTTCCTGCTGGTGCTCAATCCCCTGACCAGCCGCAACAGCGGCGAGAACATGCACCTTTTGCGGGCGGAAAGCCCCGGCGTCCGCATCACGAAGCTGGTGCCACGGATGCGGGACTCCGCCAGCATCCTCTATATGATCTACATCGTCCTGACCGTGGTACAGGCCATTTTGCTGCTGTGCGGCGGGAACTCCCTCTTCGATTCCGTGTGCCTGGCCCTGGGCACCGCCGGCACCGGCGGTTTCGCCGTGCGCAACGACTCCGCTGCCTCCTACAGCGCCTATACCCAGTGGATCATCACGCTGTTTATGTTCCTTTTTTCCGTCAACTTCAACCTCTATTTCCTGATTCTGCTGGGCCAAGTGAAGAAGGCCCTGGGCAACGAGGAGCTGCGGGGCTTTTTGCTGATTATCTTTTTCTCCACGGCGGCGATTCTGGTGAACACAAGGCATTATTTCGGCTCGGTGCTGGAGGGGCTGCGGCATGTGATGTTCACGGTGCTGACCATCCTCAGCACTTCCGGCTTCGTCACCGTCGACTTCGACCAGTGGCCCCAGTTCTCCCGGACCATGCTGGTGCTGCTGATGTTCATCGGGGCCTGCGCGGGCAGCACCGGCGGCGGGCTCAAGGTCGTGCGGGTGCAGCTGCTTATCAAGACCGTGTACCGCGCCATCCGCCGCTCCTTCCGCCCCAACTCTGTGCGCCTGATCCACAACGAAGGCGAGATCGTCGACGACAAGACCGTCGCCGGCGTCAGCGCCTATATCCTCCTGTACTTCCTCCTGATCGGCGCAGCGGCATTTTTAATCTCCGTTGACGGGCGGAGCATGGAAACGAATTTCACCGCCGCCCTGAGCTGCATGAGCAACGTCGGCCCCGGCATGGACGGCGTGGGCGCGGTGCAGAACTACGGGGATTTCTCCAACTTCTCCAAACTGGTCCTGACCCTGACCATGCTGACCGGACGTCTGGAAATCTATCCTATGCTCGTCCTGGTCTTCCCCTCGGTGTGGAAAAAATGAAATGATGCACCGATAAAGCTGTCATGGATTTTGATTCAGCGTATACCATCAGCAGATAGTCCTCTATATGAAGTTGTCTGTACTCAAATCCGTCTTTGGTTGCCACAGTTTGCGGCACCTCCCTGTGTTCAGCCCTTCGCCACTGTCTATAGCCCGCCGGGCACACGCAAAAAACCGCTCCCCTCCGGGGGAACGGTTTTTTGCTTAAGCTCTCGCTTCTCCCGCCGCCTTTCCGCGGAGGAATTGAAGCAGGACCACCGCGCCGACGGCGAGGACGCCGGCGATGTCGGTGAAGGCGCCGGGGTAGATCAGCAGCAGGCCGCCCACGATCACCAGCACCCGCAGGGGCGCGGGGATATGGCCCTTGAAGTAGCCCTCCAGGCCCATGGCGATGCCGAACATGCCCACCGCCGAGGTCACAATGCCCAGGGCGGCGCTGAGGACCCCCTCATCCATCAGCAGGAGGCTGGGCTCCAGGGCGAAGATGTAGGGGATGATGAAGGCGGCGATGGCCAGCTTCGTGGCGTTGACGCCGGTGCGCATGGGGTCGGATTTGGCGATGGCGCTGCCGGCGTAGGCCGCCAGGGCCACCGGCGGGGTGATGTCGGCGACGATGCCGAAGTAGAACACGAAAAAGTGGGAGGCGATGGGGTTGATGCCCAGCTTAATCAGAATCGGGGCGCAGGTGGTGGCCATGATGCAGTAGTTGGCGGTGGTGGGGACGCCCATGCCCAGGACGACGCAGCAGAGCATGGTCAGAAACAGGGCGATCAGGATGCCCAGCATCGGGTAAGGGATGGCGTTGGCCACGGACACGACGCCGTTGATAAGCTTGTTTGCCAGCCCGGTCACGGTGATGCAGCCGGAGATGATGCCCGCCATGGAGCAGGCCACGGCGACGGTGATGCTGCTGCGCCCGCCGGCTTCGAGGGAGTCGAACACCAACGCCGCCAGGCTCTTGCCGAAATACGCGAAGGGGGCGCCCCCGCCGCTTTTCCCCGACGAGGCTGCCAGGCCCGGCAGCGTGACCAGAATCGAGAGGATGATGGCGATCGAGGCGCTGAACTGCAGGGTGCGGGTGTTGGTGGAAACGAGCCACACCAGCACCACCAGCGGCAGCAGGAGGTAGATGCTGCGTATCAGTTCCCCGAACCGGGGCAGCATGTCCCGGGGGATGCCCCGCAGGCCCAGCTTTTTGGCCTCGAGGTGGACGCTCATGAAGATGCCGGCGAAATACAGCACCGCCGGTAAGATGGCCCAGAGGGCCACCTGGCCGTATTTCACGCCCATGAACTCCGCCATTAAAAAGGCTGCCGCGCCCATGATCGGCGGCATGATCTGGCCCCCGGTGGAGGCCGCCGCCTCCACCGCCCCGGCGAACTCGGGCTTGTAGCCGGTCTTTTTCATCATGGGGATGGTAATGGAGCCGGTGGTGACGGTGTTGCCCACGGAGGAGCCGGACACCATGCCGCACAGGGCGGAGGAGATCACCGCCACCTTCGCCGGCCCGCCGGAGGAGGAGCCAGCCACGCAGTTGGCCAGGTCGATGAAAAACGCGGAGATGCCCGTCCGCTCCAAAAACGCGCCGAAGATGATGAACACGGCGATGAACTTCAGGCAAACCTGCACCGGCGTCGCCATGACGCCGCTGGTGCCGAAGAACAGAGTGTAGACCACCCTCGGCAGGCTCTGGCCGCTGAGGAAGGTGTAGACCAGCAGCGCCCCCGCCACGCACAGAATCGGCACCCCCACGCATCGGCGGCACAGCTCCGCCAATGTCAGAATGCCCACGATGCCCATGGCGATGTGGAAGGCAGTGAGCTTGCTGGCGCTGGTGACGGTCATGACCATGTGGTTGTAGTTGAAGCAGTAGTAGAAGAAGCAGAAGGCCCCCGCCAGCATGATGACCACGTCATACCAGGGAATGTAGTTGGCGCGGACATGGTGCTTCGCCGCCGGGTAGGTCAGGTAGCCCATCAGGATAATCAAGCCCAGAAAAGCCGAGGCGCGGACCGGGATGTCCGCCGTGGAGAACAGCGTGGACCAAATGCAGTAGACCGAGAACACGCTCATAATATAATGTATGGTCCGGGCGGGGGCGCCCGTCCAGATGCGGGTGGCCGACTCCTTGTCGTACTGCCGCATGATATCGTCCGCGCTCATCTCCTGGTCGAAGGTGGGAGCAGTGTCTTTTTTGGATTTCGGCATGTGGTTCCTCCTTCAATCAATCATATTTATATTGTGTGCCCGCCCTTCGGGCGGGCACACAATACCGGCAAATTCCAAAGCGCCCCGCCGTGTGGGCGGGGCGCTGGAGGGCTGTTTTAATAGGTTCCCGCCGGGATGGTGTAAGCGCTGTAGAAGGGGTTCGCCGCGATGAGGGCGTCGGCGTGGGCCTTGTCGATGCTGACCAGGTACACGCTGCCGGAGGCCGCCAGGTCCGTGATGGCCGTGGTGGGCGCGCCCGCGACAATGAAAGCCGCGTCGATCTTGCCGTCCTTGAGGCTGTCGGCGCTGTCGCCGAAGCTCTGGTACACGGGCTTGATGTCCGCCTCAGACAGGCCGTAGGCGTTCAGCACATCCACCGCGTTGAAGTAGACGCCGCTGCCCACCGCGCCGATGGACACGGTCTTGCCCTTCAGGTCGTCAACGGAGCTGATGGCGGAATTGGTGGTGACGATCTGCACCTGCTCCATATACAGCGCCGCCACCACGGAGAAGCCGGTGATGGGGGTGTCGAACAGGCGCTCGCCGTTGTAGGCGTAGCTCATGACGTCGGACTGGACGAAGCCCAACTGCACGTCGTTGGCGTCCAGGTCCTCAATGTTGGCCTTGGAGCCGCCGGAGGTCACGGCGGTGACGGTGAAGCTGTTGGCGTTGGTGACATAGTTGGCCAGGACGGAGCCGAAGCCGTAGTAGGTGCCGGTATCGCCGCCGGTGCCGAAGGTCAGGGCGGCGGAAGCGCCCGTGCCCGCGCCCTCCTTGACGGAGGCTACGGTGATGCCCTTCTCAGCGAAATACTTCGCCGCGCCGGGGTGGTAGGGGACGCTGGCGACGCTGGAAGCGAAGGTCAGGTCCAGCTCCGCGCCCTTGCCGTGCTGCTCGGCGATGGCGGCGGTGTTCTCGAAGATGGTGGATACAAAGCCGTAAATGTCATCCGCGTTGGCGTCGTCCCGGGCAATAACGACCGCGCCCACAGCCACGGTGTCCGTCGCGGCGGAGCCGGTGGAAGCCGGGGCGGCGCTGCCGCCGGAAGAGGCGGAGCCGGAAGCGGCGGGGGCGGAGCTGTCGGAACTGCCGGAGCCGCAGGCGGCCAGGGCCAGGACCATCGCCAGCGCGAGGGTGATTGCGAAAAGCTTTTTCATGTTTTCTGTCCTCCAAACTGCGTATAATCGCGCGCCCGCCCCCTCCCCCTTCTCCGAAAGGCGGCAAAGGCGGATGCAATAATTGTCAATATTCTATCATAATATCTCGGTATGTCAAGTAAAAATTCGGCGCTTTTAAGTATTTATCCCTCGCGCCGGCGTCCGTAGATGTCGGCGCGGCTGAGGGAAAGGCGGGTTTCCGTGCCAGCGGCCAGGCGGAGGAGGTTTTCTGCGTGGCGCAGGGTCAGCAGCAGGGCGCAGAGCAGGGCAAGCTCGCCGTCTAAGGTGGCATAGCCGTTCATCCAGATCAGCAGCGGGCAGAACAGCGCGGCGATGATGGCGCTGAGGGCCAGGTAG
>JAFUVO010000148.1 GCA_017477525.1 Oscillospiraceae bacterium
ATAATTATAGCATGTCCGCCAGATTTCGGCAATCCCCCGCAGCAGAAAGATCACAGTGAAGGAAAGGGGCTGTTCTCTTCCGGAACTGCGAGATATGACTGCGGCTTTTCCGCATGATGGCCCGGTAAGGCCAACTTCATTCCCGCACTTGCGAAGGGAATAAAACTATGCTATACTTTATTCTTATAAAAGCCCTCCCCGCCGGGGGCGGGGGAGCCTTTGGCTCCGCCTTGCGGCGCATACAAGCCACGATACCGCGCCGTCCCGTCACAGGGCAAGCGAAAACGCCGGAAAGGCCGCTGCTATGATTTTTTCCTCCTACCGATTTATCTTCGCCTTCTTTCCCCCCGTGTGCCTGGTCTACCACCTGCTGCGGCGCTCCGGGCGGGCCGGGGCGGTGAAGCTCTGGCTCTCGGCCGCCTCCGTCGTGTTCTACGGCCTGGGGCAGCCGGATTTTGTCGCGGTGTTCGCGCTGAGCCTTTTCCTCAATTACGCGCTCCTGCTGGGTCTGGACCGCGCCGCGCGGCCTTGGGCGCGGCGGGGGGTCCTGGCGCTGGCGGCGCTGTGGAACCTGGGGCTGCTGGTCTACTTTAAATATACCAATTTCTTCCTGCAAAATATCAACCTGCTGTTCGGCCTGTCCCTGCCCCTGATCTCCGTGGCGCTGCCCATCGGCATCTCCTTTTTCACCTTCCAGATTTTCGCCTGCGCCGTGGCGGTTTACCGGGGGGAGCGGGCCTGTCCGGGGCTGCTGGACTACACGGTTTTCGTCACCTTCTTCCCCCAGCTCATCGTCGGGCCGGTGGTGCGGCATGAAGAGCTGCTGCCCCAGGTGGAGGGGGACGCGCTGCTGCGCTTCGACCGGGTCAATGTCTTCCGGGGCGTCATGCTGTTTTCCGCCGGCTGCGCCAAGAAAATCCTGCTGGCAAACACGCTGATCGGCCACGCCGCCGCCTTCTACGGCGGGGACGCGGCCCTGGCCACGCCGGTGGAAGCCTGGGCCGGGGTGCTGGCCGATGTGTTCGCCTACTACTTCGACTTCTCCGGCTACATCGACATGGCCCGGGGCCTGGGCTGCCTGTTCGGCGTCGAACTGCCCTTCAACTTCGACTCCCCCTACAAGGCCCGCAATTTCGCGGACTTCTGGCGGCGCTGGAACATGACCATTTCCCGCTTTTTTGAGGAGAGCGTGTTCCAGAACCTCTTCCATTTCGGGGACGGCTTTCCAAAGCTCATCTTCGCCACGCTGGCCACCTTCGCCCTCTCCGGCCTCTGGCACGGGGCGGGCTGGCACTATATCGCCTGGGGCCTGGCCAACGGGCTGCTGGTCTGTCTGGCGAACATCCGCGCCCTGCGGGACAGCAAACCGCTCCCCCCCTGGCTGGGGGTGCTGCTGACCTTCTGCGCCGGGGCGCTGGTCCGGGTGCTGTTCGACAGCGCCTCCCTCTCCCAGGCCCTGGCGGTCTACCGGCGGCTCTTCGCCCTCGGGGAGCTGGTCCATATACGGAGCACCCTGGCCTCCGCCCTCGCCTTTGCCTCCGGGCACAGGCTGGTATGCCTGAAGCTGGCCGCGGCGGCGGCGCTGTGCTTTTTCGCGCCCAACACGAACCGGATTTCCGAACAGACCGTCTTCCGCGCCCGCGACGCCGTTTTCAGCGGCGTACTGCTCGGGGCGAGCCTGTTCTTCATGAATGAGGTTTCGACGTTTTTGTATTTCAATTTTTAATGCCATAAATTGACGCCTATGAAACTGAAACACTGGCTGATAAGCTTTTTCGCGGCGGCGCTGGGCGTCGCGGCGCTGGCGGCGGGCTGGAACCTTCTGACCGACCCCTTCGGGGTGTTCGGGGACCGGCTGCTGGACTGGTACGCCTATGACATGAGCATGAACCCCCGGGTGGCGAAAATCGCCTGGCTGGACGCCCATCACGGCGACTATGACGGCTACGTCGTCGGCAGCTCGAAGGCCTCCTC
Source organism: Oscillospiraceae bacterium (assembly GCA_017477525.1). GTDB lineage: Bacteria > Bacillota > Clostridia > Oscillospirales > Oscillospiraceae > RGIG7114. The sequence goes on from JAFUVO010000148.1 coordinate 1,975, forward strand.
CCTGCCCGTGGAGGACTTGAACCGGTATCTGGGCGGCTCCTTTTACAATATGACCTGGTACGGCGGGGATCTACGGGACGAAAACCAGCTTGTCCACTACCTGGCGGAGCACTACACCCTCCGCCGCCTGGTGCTGTGCGTCGACCTGCAGGACGCCTCCGCCATCGGCTACGAGGACGACCCCATCAAGGGCAACATGCATTGCAAGGTGGACGGGAGCGCCGCCCTGCCCTTCTACGGAAAATACCTCTTCGCCAACCCGGCCTACGGCTTTGAAAAGCTGCGGGCCCTGGGCAATCGGGGCTACCTCATGACCGCCGACGCGGTCTATGTACCGGAAACCGGCTGCTATAACAAGCAGCTCCGGGACATCTCCCCCATCGGGAACATGGAGGACTACCTGGCCCTGGAACAAAACGTGTTCTACCAGCCCGCCTCCCCCCTCCCCTGCGTGGAACAGGCCCTGGCCCTGGTGGAGGACATTGTGTCCCTCTGCCGGGATCGCGGGATCGAGCTGCTGGTGGTGGGGGTCCCCATCCACAACGACGAGTTCTACGCCTACGACCACGCCGCCGGGCGGGCCTACTGGGAGGGGCTGGCGGAGATCACCGATTTCTGGGCCTTCTGGGGCGGCAGCGCCGTCAACGGCGACATGCGCTATTATTACGACACCAACCACTTCCGCAACTGCGTGGGGCGCATGGTCCTCGCCCGCGTCTTCGGCGGCGGGGGCTGGCTGCCCGAGGGCTTCGGGCAGCTCTGCACGGCGGAAAACGCCGCCGCGCTGGCGGAGGCGGCCTACGGCGAGGTTGCGCGGGTGCCCGAAAGCGCCTACACCGCCGAAGTTCCGGTCCTGATTTACCACGCCTTCTGCGAGGATATCGCCGGTGAAAACGACCTCACCGTCTGCCGGGAGCGCTTCGCCTCCCACCTGGACGCCCTCCGGGGGGCGGGCTTTACGCCGGTGCTCTACCGGGACCTCCTGGATTATGTCAACGATGGGGCGCCGCTGCCGGAAAAGCCGGTCCTGCTCTCCTTTGACGACGGCTACCAGAGCAACCTCGACATCGCCGTCCCCCTGCTGCGGGAATACGGGGCCAAAGCGGAGGTTTCGGTCATCGGCGTGTCCGTGGGCAAGGATACCTACCGCGACACGGGCGAGCCCATGATCCCCCACTTCCGGCTGGAGGACGCCCGGGCGGCGGTGGAGGCGGGGCTGCTGGGCGTGGAGTCCCACAGCTACGACATGCACCAGGTGCCGGAGCGGGACGGCGAGGACTGCCGCGTCGGGGTGCTGCGCCAGCCGGGGGAGGACGAGTACGCCTACGCCGCCGCGCTGCAAGCGGATTTCCGGCGCTCGAAGGCCCAGATCGAATCCGCCCTCCCCACGCGCTGCGAGGTGTTCACCTACCCCGGCGGCTACTACGACAAGCTCAGCGAGGCGGTGCTCCACAGCAGCGGCGCGGCGGTGAGCGTCACCATAGAGGAAGGGGTCAACACCATCGTGAAGGGCATCCCCCAGAGCCTCTACCGCCTCAAGCGCATCAACATCACCGGCGGCACGGAGGCGGAAACGGTGCTGGAAAAATTATTGTAACTGTTCAGAACCCATGGGGTTCTGAACAGTTACAAATTAACTAACAAATCGGAGGAACACAGCCATGGATACCAAGGAACGCATTTACGGTTTTTTCGTACAGAAGAAGCGGGCCGACGGCCTGGCGTATGACACGGAGCTGCTGCGCTCAAGGCACATCAACTCCCTGTTCGCGCTGGAAATCGTGCGCTTTGTGGAGAAGGAATTTTCGATCAAAATTCCCCGGAAGGAGATTTCCGAGGCGAATTTCCATTCGATCGACGCCATGGCCGCCCTGGTGGAGCGGCTGCGGGGGGCGTGAGGGCGATGGCGGAGCGGACAAAGCAGGTCAAGTGCGTCGTCTGGGACCTGGACAACACCCTCTGGGAGGGGACGCTCTCGGAGGGCGGCGGGCGGTCGCTGCGCCCGGGGCTGCGGGAGAGCGTCTTAGAGCTGGACCGGCGGGGCATCGTCCAGTCCATCGCCAGCAAGAACGACCCCCCGGCGGCGCTCCGGCGGCTGCGGGAGCTGGGGCTTGAGGAATATTTCCTCTGCCCCCAAATCTCCTGGAACCCCAAGCCCCTGGGGCTGCGGGCGGTCCTGGACGCGCTGAACATCAAGCCGGAGGCAGCGGCCTTTGTGGACGACCAGCCGGCGGAGCGGGACGAGATGCGCGCCTCTGAGCCGCTGGTGCGGGTCTACGGCGCGGAACAGGCGGCCTCCCTGCCGGAAATGCCGGAATTTCAGGTGCGCTTTGTGACGGAGGACGCCTCCCGCCGGCGGCTGATGTACCGGGCCGACCTGGCGCGGCAGGGCGCGGAGCGGGAGTTCAGCGGCAGCGACGAGCAGTTTCTGGCGACCCTGGGGATGCGCCTTGCCATCGCCCCCGTGACGGAGGACACGCTGCGGCGGGTGGAGGAGCTGACCGTCCGCACCCACCAGCTCAACTCCACCGGTTACACCTTTTCCTATGAGGAGCTCTCCGCCCTCACCGCTTCCCCCTCGCATATCTTCCGCATCTGCTCCCTGACCGACCGCTACGGCGACAGCGGGCATGTGGGGCTGCTGCTGATGGAGTCCGGCGCGGAGGCTTTGACCATCCGGCTGCTGATCGTCTCCTGCCGGGTGATGACCCGAGGCGTGGGGACGGCGCTGCTGGCCCACGCCACCCGCCTGGCGGCGGAGCTCGGGAAAGCCCTGCGGGCGGAGTTTCTCGAAACGGAGTACAACCGCATCATGTATATCACCTACCGCCTGGCGGGCTTCGAGGAACTCGAAGAGGACGGGAAGCGCCTGCTCCTGGAATACCGCCGCCCGGAGCCCCTGCCCTACCCCGACTACCTGGCGGTGGACGAGCCCGTAACTGTTTAGAACCCTATGGGTTCTAAACAGTTAGACAGCTGCGGCGCGGAACTCTGCGAGGCAACGGGGGCTTGAATAGTTACAGCCTGTGTAGACGCCCTTTCGCTGGGAGAAAGGGGCCGTCTACACGTCTACACGGGTACGCTTTCCCCAACCGCCGCCCAAACGAAACGGGCGGCGGTTTTCGTCGGGGCCACTTGTAAACAATTTAATAATAATCCCCCGGCGCCCTTGACAAGCATTTCCCCTGTGCATATGATTAAATATTATGCGATGCCGTCCGGCCATGGGAGGCCGGCGGAACTCTGGGAGAGAAGGGACGCTATGCTCAAAAAACTGTCAAAATACCTCCGGGGCTATACCGCGGCGGCGCTGCTGGCGCCGCTGATGGTGGTGCTGGAATCCATCGGGGAGCTGATTACCCCGCGGATTATGGCGAATATCATCGACCGCGGCATCGGCGAGGGGCGGGAGTTTGCCTACATCCTGGCAAACGGACTGCTCATGCTGCTGATCGCCCTGCTGTGTATGGCCGCCGGGGTGCTCAGCACCAAATTCTCCGCGAAGGGCAGCCAGGGCTTCGGCTACAACCTCCGCAAGGCCATGTTTGAACACACCCAGGAGTTCTCCTTCGCGGACATCGACCGCTTCTCGACGGCCTCGCTGATCACGCGGCTGACCAACGACGTGAACAACATCCAGAACATGGTGAACATGGGCCTGCGCATGGTGGTCCGCGCCCCGGTGATGCTGGTGTTCGCGCTGGTGATGTGCTTTACCATCAACGCCCGGCTGACGCTGGTACTGGTGGTGGCGGTGCCCCTGATGGGGCTGGGGGTGGCGCTGATCATGTCCCGGGCCCACCGGCTCTTTGAGAATTTCCAGAAGAAAATCGACGCCCTCAACGGCACCGTGCAGGAGAATCTGATCGCCATCCGCGTGGTCAAGGCCTTCGTCCGGGAGGGCTATGAGAAAACCAAATTCAAAAAGGCCAACGACGAGCTGCGGGACGCCGCCGTGAAGGCCGTGACCACCATGGTGCTGCTGATGCCCCTGATGATGCTGGCCCTGAATGTCTCGATCGTGCTGGTGCTCTGGCTGGGCGGGCGCTTCGTCATGGAGGGGGCGCTTCTGACCGGGGAGCTGTACTCCTTCATCTCCTACATCATGAACGTGCTCATGAGCGTGATGATGCTGGCCTTTACGCTCTTGCAGCTCACCCGGGCGCGGGCCAGCGCGGAGCGGATTGTGGAGGTGCTGGACGCCTCCCCCGATATCCGGGACGGCGAAAGCCCCGCCGCCCTCCCCGAGGCCCGGGGGGAGGTGGAGTTCCGCGACGTGAGCTTCCGCTACGCCGCCGGCGCGGGGGACGACGTGCTGGCGCATATCGACCTGGGCATCCGCCCCGGCGAGTTCGTCGCCGTCATCGGCGGCACCGGCGTGGGCAAAAGCTCCCTCGTGAACCTCATCCCCCGCTTCTACGACGTCAGCGGCGGCGCGGTGCTGGTGGACGGGCTGGACGTGCGCGACTACCCCGTGGCCGCGCTCCGGGAGCGCATCGGCATGGTCTTGCAGAACAACGTGCTCTTCACCGGCACCATCCGGGAAAACCTGCTCTGGGGCGACACCGGGGCCACGGAGGAGCAGATGATCCAGGCCGCGAAGAACGCCCAGGCCTATGATTTTATCATGTCCTTCCCCGAGGGCTTCGACACCTTTATCGAGCAGGGCGGCGTCAATGTCTCCGGCGGGCAGAAGCAGCGGCTGTGCATCGCCCGCGCCATGCTCCGCCGCCCCGCGATCCTGATCCTCGACGACTCCACCAGCGCGGTGGACTCCGCCACGGAGGCGGAGATCCGCCGCTCCTTCCGGGAGAACCTCCGGGGGACCACGGTGATCATCATCGCCCAGCGCATTTCCTCGGTGCGCTATGCGGACAAGATCGTGATTTTGGAGGACGACCACATCGCCGGCATCGGCACCCACGAGGAGCTGCTGGCGGAGAGCGCGATTTATCAGGAGATTTACAATTCTCAGCAGGAAGGGACGGTGGAAGGCTGATGGCGGAGGAAAAACGACTGAAATTCAAGGCGGCGGAGGCCGGAAAAGGCCCCGGCTCCGGCGGTCCGGGGGCGCGGGGCGGCTTCCAGAAACCGAAAAACGCCCGCAAGACCATCCGGCGCATGGCAACTTATATGGCCGCCCGGCCCATCCTGCTGGTGCTGGTGGGCCTCTGCCTCATCCTGAGCACCGTGTCCAACATCGCCGGAAGCTATATGATGCGCCCCATCCTGAACTCCCTGACCGCCGGCGGGACCCTCGGCGAACGCCTGTCCTCCCTGGCGCTGCGCTGCCTGGGGCTGCTGGCCCTCTACCTCTGCGGCAGCGCCGCCACCTATCTGCAGGCGAACCTCATGGCGCGGCTGGCCCAGGGGGCCGCCAACCGCCTCCGGGGCGACCTCTTCGCCGCCCTGGAACGCCTGCCGCTGCGCTATTTCGACGGGCACACCCACGGCGAACTCATGAGCCGCTTCACCAACGACGCGGACAATGTCTCAATGGCAATGGAGCAGAGCTTTGTCAACCTGATCTCCAGCTCCCTGCTGTTCATCGGCATCGTGGCGATGATGCTCTACACCTCCCCCCTGCTGTTCCCCGTGACCGTCCTCACCCTCGTTGCCTCCATGCTGGTGTTTGTGGTGCTGGGGGGCCGGAGCCGGAAGCACTACCGCGCCCAGCAGAGCGCCCTGGGACAGGTCAACGGCGAGATACAGGAGATCATGGAGGGCCTGAAGGTGGTCAAGGCCTTCACCCACGAGGCGGAGGCCAAGGCCGAGTTTGACGAGCTGAACCGGGCCTACCGGGACGCCGCCACGAAGGCCAACTTCTACGCCGGGGCCATCTTCCCCGTCAGCGCCAACATCACCAACATCGGCTTTGCCCTGACCGCCATCGCGGGCGGCTTCCTGGCGCTGGTGCGGGGCTTCGATATCGGCGGCTTCGCGGTCTACCTCAATTACAGCCGCCAGGTGGGCCAGCCCATCAACCAGGTCAGCCAGCAGCTCACCGCCATCCTCTCCGCCCTGGCCGGCGCGGAGCGCATTTTCGAGGTCATGGACGCCGAGCCCGAGATCGACGAAGGAAAGGTGGTCCTATCCTCCGTCGGGGACCGGGAATGGGCCTGGAAGAAGCCCGACGGCTCCACCGTCCCCCTGCGGGGGGATGTGCGCCTGGAACACGTCGACTTCTCCTATGTCCCGGGCAAGCGGGTTCTGAAGGATGTGAACGTCTTTGCCAAGCCGGGCCAGAAAATCGCCTTTGTCGGCTCCACCGGCGCGGGGAAGACCACGATCACCAACCTCGTCAACCGCTTCTACGAGATCGAGAACGGCGTCATCACCTATGACGGCATCGACGTCCGGGACATTGAAAAGGATTCCCTGCGCCGCTCCCTCGGGGCGGTGCTGCAGGACACCCACCTGTTCACCGGAACGGTCCTTGAAAATATCCGCTACGGGCGGCTCGACGCCACCGACGGGGAATGCGTCGCCGCGGCGAAGCAGGTCAACGCCCACTCCTTCATCCGCCGCCTGCCCGACGGCTACAACACCATGGTCACAGGCGACGGGGCGAACCTGAGCCAGGGCCAGCGCCAGCTGCTGGCCATCGCCCGCGCCGCCGTGGCCGACCCGCCGGTCATGGTTCTGGACGAGGCCACCAGCTCCATCGACACCCGCACCGAGCAGCACATCCAGGCGGGCATGGACGCCCTGATGAAGGGCCGCACGGTGTTCGTCATCGCCCACCGGCTCTCCACCGTCCGCAACTCCGACTGCATCGTCGTGATCGAGCACGGGCAGATCGAGGAAAAGGGCAGCCACGCCGAGCTTCTCGAAGCGCGGGGGCGCTATTACCTGCTGTATACGGGACAGCATATTTTAGACTGACAAAACGGCGGCTGCCTGTGGCAGCCGCCGTTTATCACAGCGCCCCGCGAAACGCCCCGGGCACCGTGTGGGCGTGTAGACGTGTAGACGCCCCCTTTACCCACGCGGAATCCCGCTACACATATTCCTAAGCCGGATGAAGCGGGAAAGCCTATCGCTTTACCGTCATCCGTCCCCGTTGTCAAGCGAAATCCTCCGCAAAAATTGACAAAGCCCACGCGCCGTGCTATGATATGCGTAGGCCCGCGTGGGCTTACAACGGTTCGACCGTTGCGAAAGAGCGCTGTTACATAAAAGGCGGCCAGCTACTTCCCCTGCAAAGGGGGTGGTATGTATGAAAAGCAAAATCGCGCAGACCATGATTGCTTTGGTCATCGTGGCGATGCTGCTGCTCTGCACAGCCATAAAAGTTTACTGACCGTCCGGATGGCTCCCGAACGGCCAGTAATTTTTACTGAATACGTTTAGGGCTGGCCGCCATGTGCAGCGCCCTTTTGTATTTTCATTATACCGGCATCCATCCCCGTTGTCAAGCGAAAATCTTCCCTAAGCTGGATGAAGCAGGAAAAGGCGGCGGGCCCTACCCGAAGCGGCGCGTGATCGCGTCGGCGATGCGCTCGCAGGCGTGGCCGTCCCCGTAGGGGTTGACGGCGTGGGCCATGCGCCGGTAAGCCTCCGCGTCCGCGATCAGCTCCGACGCCATGGCGACGATGGCGCGGCGCTCCACGCCGGCCAGCTTCACGGTCCCGGCCTCCACTGCCTCTGGCCGCTCCGTCTCCCGGCGCAGCACCAGCACGGGCTTTCCGAGGGCGGGCGCCTCCTCCTGCAGGCCGCCGGAATCCGTCATCACCATGTAGCAGCGGGCCATGAGGTTGTGCATCTCATCCGCCGGCAGCGGGTCAATCAGATGTACCCCCGGCGCGCCGGGCAGAATCCTCTTAACTGTTTCCCGCACCACGGGGCTCAGGTGGACGGGATAGACCAGCTCCACCTCCGGGTATGCCTCCGCGATCTCCCGCAGCGCCAGCATGATATTCTCCATGGGCTCCCCGTAGTTCTCCCGCCGGTGGCAGGTCACGAGGATGATCTTCTTCTCCCGGTAGGGCAGACGGTTCAGGACTTCGGAGGAAAAGACGTAGTCCTCCCGCACCGTCGTTTTCAGCGCGTCGATCACGGTGTTGCCGGTCACGTAGACCCCTTCCGTGATCCCCTCCCGGGCCAGGTTGGCCCGGTTGTTTTCCGTGGGGCAGAAAAACAGGTCCGCCAGGGCGGAAACAAGCTTCCGGTTCATCTCCTCCGGGTAGGGGGAGTATTTGTCGTAGGTGCGCAGCCCGGCCTCCACATGCCCCACGGGGATCTGGTGGTAAAAGGCCGACAGCGCCGAGGCGAAGGTGGTGGAGGTGTCGCCGTGGACCAGGATCAGGTCGGGTTTGAGCTGTTCGATGGCCCCGTTCATCCCGCCCAGGCATTTTTCCGTAATCGAGCTCAGGGTTTGCCGGGGCGTCATGATGTTCAAATCGTAATCCGGCCTGACGCCGAACACCTCCAAAACGCTGTCCAGCATCTCCCGGTGCTGCCCGGTGACGCAGCACAGGCTTTCGACGCCCTCCCGCCCCGCCAGCTCCTTCACCAGCGGGCACATCTTGATCGCCTCCGGGCGGGTGCCGAATACGCTCATGACTTTCATATTCTCTGTTTCCTCCGTATGAAAGCCCCCGCCGTCAAACGGCGGGGGCTTTTCCGAACTATCGCGCCGGGTAATCAGGCGTGGTCGACAGAGTACATGTGCTCAATGAGCTCCACGACCTTGTTGCTGTAACCCCACTCGTTGTCGTACCAGGACACGACCTTGACGAAGTTCTCGGTCAGGTACACGCCGGCGTTGGCATCGAAGATGGAGGTGCGGGGATCGCCCAGGAAGTCGCTGGACACCACGGCGTCCTCGGTGTAGCCCAGGATGCCCTTCAGCTCGCCTTCGCTGGCCTTCTTCATGGCGGCGCAGATGGCGTCCTTGGTGGCGGGCTTCTCCAGGTTGACGGTCAGGTCGACGACGGAGACATCCAGGGTGGGGACGCGCATGGAAATGCCGGTCAGCTTGCCGTTGAGCTCGGGGATGACCTTGCCGACGGCCTTGGCGGCGCCGGTGGTGGAGGGGATGATATTGCCGGCAGCGGCGCGGCCGCCGCGCCAGTCCTTGGCGGAGGGGCCATCAACGGTCTTCTGGGTGGCGGTGGTGGAGTGGACGGTGGTCATCAGGCCTTCCTTGATGCCGAAGTTCTCGTGCAGGACCTTCGCGATCGGGGCCAGGCAGTTGGTGGTGCAGCTGGCGTTGGAGACGAAGTCCATGTCGGAGGTATACTTGTCCTGGTTCACGCCCATGACGAACATCGGGGTATCGTCCTTGGCGGGGGCGGACATGACGACCTTCTTCGCGCCGGCCTTGATGTGGCCCTCGGCCTTCTCCTTGGTCAGGAACAGGCCGGTGGACTCGACGATATACTCAGCGCCCAGCTTGCCCCAGGGGAGGTTCTCCTTGTCGCGCTCGCTGAACACGGCGATTTCCTTGCCGTTCACGATGATGGAGTGATCGGTGTAATCGACAGTGCCGCCGAATTTGCCCTGCATGGTGTCATACTTCAGCATATACGCCATGTAGTCGGGGGAGATGAGGTCGTTGATGCCCACAACTTCCACATTGGGATGGTCCAGGCTGGCGCGGAACACCAGGCGTCCGATGCGTCCGAAACCGTTGATGCCGATTTTGATGCTCATGTTAATCTACCTCCATAATTTTGGCTTCTTTGGTATATCCTGTCAGGATACCGCCCCTATTATGCAACAAAAAGGGCGATTTGTAAATGGGTTTTTGTTAAATTTTTTTCAATTTCCGAAAATTTTTTGTTTCCAAAGCCCCCGGCTTCCATAAACACAGGCGGCGGGCGCGGAATAGAATACAGGGAGACCAGCCGCACAGGGCATCGGGTATGCCGCGGCGAAGAAAGGAAGCAGCGAGTATGGTCATCCATGTTGTACGGCAGGGGGAGAGCGTCTACTCCATCGCGCGGCGCTACGGCACAACCGCGGCGGAAGTGGGCTACGCCAACCAGCTCCAGAACCCCGAAACCCTCTCCGTGGGCCAGGCCCTTGTCATCCCCGTCCAGCAGGTCCGGCACACGATCCGGCGGGGGGAGTCCGTCTATTCCATCGCCCGCGCCTACGGGCTGCGCCCCGCGGAAATCCTGGCGGCGAACCCCTCCGCCGGGGGGCGGATTTATCCGGGGCAGCAGCTTATCATCCCCTTCCCCAATGAAATGCGGGGCAGCGCCGTGGTCAACGGCTACATCACCGGCACGACGGAATCCCGGCTGCGGGAAACGCTGCCCTACCTGACCTATCTGTCCCCCTCCTTCTTCCGGGTGGACGGGGCCGGGGAGCTGGGCCGCGACTTCAACGTCGACACGGCCCTGAGCGCGGAATACAGCACCGCCAACCTCTTAACCGTGGCGAACACCCGGCCTGACGGGGGCTTTTCCAGCGCGGCGGCCCACGCGGTGCTGACCGACCAGGAGGCGCAGGACAATTTCCTCGACAACCTGCTGCGGCTGCTGGAAACCGGCCCCTGGTACGGCGTCAACCTGGACTTCGAGTATGTCTACCAGTACGACCGCCAGAGCTACAACCAGTTCCTCCGCCGCCTGACAGACCTGCTCCACACCCGGGGCTTTCTGGTGGTGACAGCCCTCGCCCCCAAGCTCAGCGACAGCCAGACGGGGCTGCTGTACTACGCCCACGATTACGCCTTCCACGGCGCGACGGCGGACTATGTCATCCTCATGACCTACGAATGGGGCTACATGTACGGCCCCGCCATGGCGGTGGCCCCGCTGAACCAGGTGCGGCGGGTGCTCGATTACGCCGCCGGCGTCATGCCGGCGGGGAAAATTTTAATGGGCGTCCCGAATTACGGGTACGACTGGACCCTGCCCTTCGTCCAGGGCAGCGCCGCGCGGCCCCTGACGAATGTGGCGGCGGTGACGCTGGCCGGCAGGGTCGGGGCGGAGATACGCTTCGACGCGGCGGCCCAGGCCCCGTTTTTCAACTACTCCGACGCCGCCGGGCGGCGGCACGAGGTCTGGTTCGAGGACGCCCGCTCCCTGAAGGCCAAGTACGCCCTGATCCAGGAATACGGCCTGGCCGGCGTGAGCTTCTGGAACCTCAACAGCCTGTTCCGCACCAATTTCCTCGTACTCGAGAGCATGTACAGCGTGGAAAAGGTTATCTGAACAATGAGAAGGCCCCGCCCGAAAGGGCGGGGCCTTATCCGTATCATGATGGATGCCTCAAAGGCTGTCAACGCCGCCGTTTTTGGCTTCGCCGTCCTGCTCCGGCTGGGGCGCGGGGCCGTCGCCGGTGAACATCGCGATCTTGCGGGCGGGGGGCTCGATGGTGGCGTCCTGCCGCGGCGGAAGCTCGCCGTGGTCGCAGAAGTAGTTGAAGTCGCCGCCGTCCATGGTCTCATGCTCCAACAGGTACTCCGCCACGGAGACCAGCGTCTCCCGGTGCTCGGTGAGGATGCGCTCGCACTCCGCCGCCGCCGCGTCGAAAATCGCCTTGACTTCCTCGTCGATCAGGCCGGCGGTCTCCTCGCTGTAGCTCTTCATCTGGCCGAAGTCCCGGCCGATGAAAATCGAATTGGAGGAGCTGTCGTACTGGATGGGGCCGAGCTTCTCGCTCATGCCGTACTGTGTCACCATGGCCCGGGCCAGGTGGGTCGCCTGCTGGATGTCGCCGCTGGCGCCGGTGGAGATGTCGTCCAGGAACAGCCGCTCCGCCGTGCGCCCGCCCAGGCTCACCACGATCTGCTCGAACAGCTCGCTGCGGCTCTTGAAATTTTCGAGGTCCTCCTTGGGCCGGAACATCGTAAAGCCGCCGGCCTGGCCCCGGGGGATGATGGTGATATAGTGTACCGGGTCGGTGTGGGTCAGGAACTTGTTGGTGATCGCGTGGCCGGACTCGTGGTAGGCCGTGAGGCGGCGGGCGCGGTCGGACATCTTTTTGCTCTTCTTCTCCGGCCCCATGCTGACCTTGAGAATGGCCTCCTCAATGTCCGGGGCGGTGATGAAGCGCTTGCCCCGGCGCACGGCCATCAGCGCGGCCTCGTTCATGAGGTTCTCGAGATCCGCGCCGGCGAAGCCGGGGGTGCCCTTGGCGATGGAGTTCAAGTCGACGTCGTCCCCGAGGGGCTTGCCCCGGGCGTGGATCTTTAAAATCGCCTCGCGGCCCCGGATGTCCGGCAGGCCGACAAAGACCTGGCGGTCGAAGCGGCCAGGGAGCAGCAGGGCGTTGTCGAGGATGTCCGCCCGGTTGGTGGCGGCCATGACGATGACGCCGTCGTTGTTGCCGAAGCCGTCCATCTCCACCAGGAGCTGGTTCAAGGTCTGCTCGCGCTCGTCGTGACCGCCGCCCAGGCCGGAGCCTCTCTGACGGCCCACAGCGTCGATCTCGTCGATGAAGACGATGGCGGGGGCCACTTTTTTGGCCTGCTCGAACAGGTCCCGGACGCGCCCCGCGCCCACGCCCACG
>JAFUVO010000149.1 GCA_017477525.1 Oscillospiraceae bacterium
CCCCATCTGCTGACAGACCGGGTTCGCAGCGGCTTCCGCCTGGGGCGGACCATGGATTTTCCCACGGTCAATATGCGCTTTTCAGAGGGCGTCCTGGTCCCGCGCTACGGCGTCTACGCCTCCCGTGTGCTACTGCCGGAGGGGGCGCGCTATGGCGTCACCAACATCGGCGTCCGTCCCACCTTTGACGACAGCGGGGCGCATGTCACGGTAGAGACAAACATCCTCGATTACGACGCGGACCTCTACGGACAGCGCCTGTGCGTGGAGCTGCACAGCTTCCTCCGCCCGGAGCGGCCCTTCGCCTCCGCCGGCGCCCTGAAGGCACAGATCGCCCTGGACGCGGAACAGGCAAGGACGTTTTTCCAGAAAAGGAGCACAGATCCCCGCTATCTCTGACGGATGAAAGCTCCCCTGCCTCCGGCGGGGGAGCTTTTGATGCGGACGCGGCGCGAAGAAACGCCGCGCTACGAGAGCGTACCCAGATACCCTTCCAGAATCAGCCCTGCCGCTACTGCGTCCACCTGGGCCTTGTGGCGTTTCATCCGCTTCCCGTTGGCGTGCAGGATTGCGTGGGCCTCGACGGTGCTGCGGCGCTCGTCCCAGAGCACCGGGGCGATGCCGCTCTCCTGTTCCAGCAGCGCGGCGAAGGCGCGGGCTTTTTCGGCCCGAGGGCCCTCGCTGCCGTCCATGTTTTTCGGAAGGCCCAGCACCAGGGTATCGACGCCCCGCTCCCGGACCTCCGCCGCCAGACGCGCCGCCAGGCGTTCCGGGTTCCATTCCTCCACCGTAAACGCCGCGCCGCAGAGGCTCCGCAGCGCGTCCGACACGGCGACACCGGTCCGCGCGTCGCCGTAATCAATGGCCATGACCCTCATATGCAAAAAACCTCCGACATTTTTTCCGGGACATGTTTCCCTCATACGCAAGTTTCCCGCCCCCGGTGGGGGCGGGAAAACGATAATCAAATATGCCCGCAGGGGAGGGGGGAATCAGGTGGCGCTTTCCACGTCCGCGCCGGAAATCAGGCCGTAGCCGCCCTGTTTGCGCTTGTAGACCACGGAAAAGCTGTCGCCGTCGTCCATGTTGCGGAAAGCGAAGAAGCTGTGCTCCAACAGGTTCATCTGCAGTACCGCTTCCTCCGGCGTCATGGGCTTGAGGGAGAAGCGCTTCGTGCGGACGATGCTCAGATCCTCCTCGCCTGCTTCCTCCGCCTCGGCGGGGATGAAATCAGGCTTGATCTCCCGCTCAAAGGCGCCTTCCCGGAGCTTCTTTTCGAGGCGGGTTTTGTTTTTCCGAATCTGGCGCTCAATCAGGGCGCAGGCGGAGTCAATCGAAGCGTGCATGTCGTTGGTCAGCTCACTGGCACGGTAGAACATGCCGTTGTTTTTCAGCGTGACCTCCACGCGGCAGCGCCCGCGCTCCGTGCTGAAGACCACCGTGGCCTCGCTCTCCTGCCGGAAAAACTTGTCCAGCTTGCCGATTTTCCGCTCCGCGTAGGCTTTGACCTCCGGGTCAATCTGCAGTTTCTTTTCCAAGAAGTTAAACTTCATAATTTGAATCCCTCCTCTGGTGGTTTCTGTTGTCTATTATAACCGAAAAGCGGGGAGAATGAAAGGCGGAATAGTGACCAAAAAGCTGCCCCTTGCATTTGATATCCGATTGTGGTACAATAAAGCTGTTGCGTTACAGATGAGTTTTTCCCGTATGGCCCCGCCCTTATGGCGGGGCCATAACCATTCCTTCAGAGGAAACCGCCCCTCCCCATATGGGGAGGGGCGTGAAGCATAAAGATTAAAGATTCTTCAGCGTTTCCGCGTAGGCGGCGTAGCGCTGGAGCTTCTCCTGGCAGGCCTCCTGGGTCTTGTCATGTACCATCAGGTAAACCTTGATCTTCGGCTCGGTACCTGAGGGGCGGATAATGAAGCTGCTGCCGTCGCTGAGCTCGAAGTAGAGGACGTTGCTGCCTTTGATGTGGGTCTTGCCCACCGTGCCCAAGTCGCTGACCTTTGTCTCGCCGGTGAGGTAGTCCCGCACGGTGGCGACGGGGATGCCGCCCACCTCCGCCGGGGGATCGCTGCGCAGGACGGACATCACATGCTTCATCTTTTCCAGGCCGTCCAGGCCGGGCATGACCAGGTTCAGCGTCTTTTCGGCGTAGTTGCCGTACTTGGCGTAGACGTCGTGCAGGGCATCCAGGAGGGTTTTGCCCTGCTCGCTGTAATAAGCGGCCATCTCCGCGATCATCATCGCGGCGGTCACGGCGTCCTTGTCGCGGACATAATCGCCCATCATGTAGCCGTAGCTCTCCTCAAAGGAGAAGATGTAGTTGTAGCTGCCCTCGGCCTCCCATTGGGCGATCTTTTCGGCCATGAACTTAAAGCCGGTGAAGGTCTCCTCCATGTGGATATCGTTGCGGCGGCAGACCTCGGCGGCCATCTCCGTGGAGACGATGGTTTTCAGCGCCGCGGGCTTCTCGGGCATGGTGTTGGTGCGCTTCCGGGCTCCGATGATGTAATCCAGCAGCAGAACGCCCATCTGGTTGCCGGTGATGGTGACGAAATTGTCCCCGTCGCGGACCATGACGCCAATGCGGTCGGAATCCGGGTCGGTGCCGATGATGAGGTTGCTGCCGATCTCCTTCGCCAGGTCGATGGCCAGGTAGAATCCCTCCGGGTTTTCCGGATTCGGGGAGGCGACGGTGGGGAAGTGGCCGTCGATGACCATCTGCTTGGGCTCCGGGGTCAGGTGCTTGATGCCCAGGCGCTTCAGCGCTTCCGGCACCAGCTTGTGGCCCGCGCCGTGGAAGGGCGTGTAGACGATGGTGAGCTTTTCCGCGGCGCGGGAAACCGCCTCGCGGTCGATGGCCTGGCCCAGCACCTTCGCCAGATACGCTTCGTCCGTCTCCGCGCCGATGATCTCAATCAGGCCCTTGGCCTTCGCCTCTTCCAGGTCCATGGTCTTGTAGCCGCTGAGGATGTCGATCTTCTCCATCTCCGCGGCGATGGCGGCAGCGTGGTCCGGGGGGAGCTGGGCGCCGTCGGACCAGTAGACCTTATAGCCGTTGTACTCCGCCGGGTTGTGGCTGGCGGTGACGTTGATGCCCGCCGTGGCGCCGTAGTAGCGGACGGCGAAGGACAGCTCCGGCGTGGGCCGCAGCTCGTCGAAGAGCCGGACATGGATGCCGTTGGCGGCCATGACGCAGGCGGCCTCGCGGGAAAATACGTCGCTGTTGATGCGGCAGTCGTAGGCGATCACGATGCCCTTTTTCTTCGCCTCCTCGCCCTCGCGCTCGATGACGTTGGCGAAAGCCTGGGTGGCGTGGCGGATGACATGGACGTTCATGTGGTGGAGGCCCACCTTCATGGTACCGCGCAGGCCGGCGGTGCCAAATTCCAGCGGCGCGAAGAAGCGGCTTTCAATCTCCTTGGGGTCATTGCGGATGGCGTCGAGTTCTTTCCACTCCTCCTCGCCCAGCGCGGGGCTGTCCAGCCATTTTTCAAATTCCGTCTGGTAGTTCGTCATTATTTTCTCCCTCCATCAATTCTTTTGCATCTTTATATAAGCTTTCGGGGACATAGATATCGCTGCCCGTGCCGCTCATGCCGAGCACCACCTTCCCGAAGGCCCCGTCGCCGGGGGCCAGCATAAGGGCGGGGATACCGTAGGCCTGGAGCATGTTCACCAGCAGGCGGTCGGACAGGTCGTTGCTCTGCCGGTGGGCCAGCAGCTTTGGCGGTTCCGGCTCGCCGGCGCCGCTTTTGGGCCAGGCGTCCCAGAGCGCGCCGGGAAGGGGGGCAAAGCCGTAATCCCGTGACATTCTCTTACCCTCCTATTTATGGTATTTCATGCCGCTGTTGATGGTAAAGGCCCGGTAGAGCTGCTCCACCGCCATCACGCGGAACAGGTGGTGGGGGAAGGTCATGGGCGACAGGCTCAGGCGGAGCGCCGCGCTGCGTTTCAGCTCTTCCGACAGTCCGAAGGAGCCGCCGATCAAAAAGCAGAGGGAGCTTCTGCCCCCGCCGGCCCAATTCCGCAGCCGGGCGGCAAATTCTCCGCTGTCCAACATGTCCCCCTCGACGCAGAAGGCCACGGTCAGCGCACCGGCGGGGATGCGCCGCGTGATCGCCTCCGCCTCCCGTTCCAGGGCGGCGGCAATCTCCTTCGGCGAGGGATTGTCCCCCAGCCGTTGCTCTGGCAGCTCTTCCAGCGTGAAGCGGCAGAAGGCCCCGAGGCGCTTGCGGTATTCCTCCACAGCTTCGGTGAAATAGCGCTCCCGCAGCCGCCCGACGCACAGCAGCGTCACGGACAGCACAACTCGGCCTCCATCTCCACCGTCAGCCGCTCCGCAGCGGGGGCGACGCAGACGGACACCTCCCGGCCCGCGAGGGCGGCGCGGACAGTGGACAGCGCCAGGGCAGGGGTGTTGTTCTCCCGGCTCAGGTGGCCCAGGATGAGGCAGCGCGTCCCGCTGTCGGCCAGAAGCGCGGCCAGGGCGGCGCAGTTGTCGTTGGACAGGTGGCCGGTCCCTGACAGAATCCGGCGCTTTAAGTACACGGGGTAGGGGCCGGCGCGGAGCATGTCGATATCGTGGTTGGCCTCCACCAAAGCCACGCGCGCGCCAGAGAGGCCTTCGAGGACGTCTTCGGTCACTTCGCCCATATCGGTGGCCAGGGCGAACACGCCGTCGGGACCTTCCAGCCGGTAGCCCACGCTGCCGGAGGCGTCATGGGGCGTGGGAAAGGCCCGGGCCGCGACGCCGGCGACGGTGAAGCCTTCTCCCACGGGGATGACGTTCAAACGTTCTTCCAGACCCGGAACGGCGGAAAGCAGCCGGTTGGAAAAGCTCCGGGGGACGCAGACCGGGACCGGGCAGTATTTTACCATAGTGGCGAGGCCGGAGATATGGTCGCTGTGGTCGTGGGTAATCAGGACAGCCGACAAATCCTCGGGCTTTAAGCCGGACAGGGCCAACTGCGCCCGGACGCGGCGGTAAGAGATGCCGCAGTCTAAGAGGAAGTGGGCCCCACCCAGGGAGGCCAGGACGCAGTTTCCGCTGCTGCCGCTGGCAAAGGTGGTGATTATCATCCGATCAGGCGGGGGCGGGAGGCGAACTCCATCCGCGGGTCCGGCTCGGACACGGCGATGATGTCCGCGCCGAGGCTGCGGAGCTTGCCCACCATGTCCTCATAGCCCCGCTCGATGAACACCACGTCCTCCACCACCGTGGTGCCCTCCGCGCAGAGCCCGGCGACCACCATGGCCGCCCCGGCCCGCAGGTCGCAGGCCGCGACGGGGGCCCCGGTGAGGCGGCGTCCGCCCTCAATGATGGCGGTTTTCCCGCTGACCTGGATCTCCGCGCCCATTTTGCGCAGCTCATTGACATATTTATAACGGTTGTCCCAGACGCCCTCCGTGACGATGCTCGTGCCCTGGGCCATGCAGAGCACCGTGGTGATCTGGGGCTGCATGTCCGTGGGGAAGCCGGGGTAGGGCTGGGTTTTGACGTTGACCCGTTCCAGCGGCCCTTCCCGCCGGACGGTGATGGCGTCGCCGTATTCCTCCACCTCGACGCCCATCTCCCGCAGCTTCGCGGAGATGCACTCCAAGTGCCGGGGAATGACATTGTTAATGCGGACGCTGCCGCCGGCCCCGGCGACCGCGGCCATATAGGTCCCCGCCTCGATCTGGTCGGGAATCAGGGAGTAGGTCCCGCCATGGAGGGATTCCACGCCCCGCACCTTGATGACGTCGGTGCCGGCCCCGCGGATGTCCGCGCCCATGGAGTTCAGGAAGTTCGCCAAATCCACGATATGCGGCTCCCGGGCCACGTTCTCAATGACGGTGCGGCCCTTGGCCATGACGGCGGCGATCATCACGTTGATGGTCGCGCCGACAGATACCTTGTCGAGGTAGATGTGGGCGCCCCGGAGCCCGTTGCCGGCCTCCGCGTCGATGAGGCCGCGGGCGATGTTGACGGACACGCCCAGGGCCTTCATGCCTTTGACGTGCTGGTCGATGGGCCGGACGCCGAAGTTGCAGCCCCCGGGCATCGTGGTCCTGGCCTTGCCGAAGCGGCCCAGCATGGAGCCGATCAGGTAGTAGGACGCGCGAATCTGCCGCGTCAGGGGGAAAATTTTGTCGGAGAGGTATACGTCGGAGCAGTCCACGTCCACGGTTCCGGGGGAAATAAAATCCACCTTCGCCCCCATGAGCGTGAGAATCTGCAACAGCTTGTCGGTGTCGCTGATTTGGGGCAGGTTTTCCAGCCGGCAGCGGCCGTTGACCATCAAAACGGCGGGGATGATTGCGACCGCGGCGTTCTTCGCGCCCGAGATTTCCAGCGTACCGTAGAGCTTGCGGCCACCGTTAATGACATATTTATCCAAAATTTGAGGCCTCCCGAGAGAGTGCGCGCTTCCAGGCAGCACAAATTTCTCATATCTTACCACAGCCGGGAGAAAAAAGCAATCAAATTATAGACCCAAAACGCGGAAAAGGGCGGGAGTAACAAAAGAAAAACAATATGTAAAACCCCTTCCCCATATTTCCTCCGCACTTCACACTCCACTCTTCACACTCCACTCTCCGCACTGTCCGCAGGCGGGTACAGCTCCATATGGGAGGAATAGCACAGGTACGTCGACCCCAGGCGCTCGTCGCGCAATTCCAGGGCTACGCCGCCGCCCAGGACGGTGTTGGCCTGGAACAAGACGGCGGGATTGTTGATGACCCGCTCCCCGCCCAAGAGGCGGAGCGCCGCGTCGATGCTGGGGCGGTCGGGGCTGAGCCCTTCGAGGTAGCGCTCGGCGTCATAGTAATACTGCCCCGGCTGGGCCACAACCTCCCGGAGGGTGCCGGGGAACTCCGGGGAGGCGACCCGGTTGAGGGCCACCTCCCCGACGGCCATCTTCCAGTCCATGTCCAGCCAGCAGCTCCCGGCCTCGGCGAAGATCAGGCGGGAGAGAAGCAGCAGTTCGTCAAAGTCGATGGAACATTCCTCACGGCCCATGGCAGCGATCTTTTCATCCCGCTCCCGCGCGGCCCGCCGCCCCGCCTCCAAATCCCCGCGCTCCGCGGCCACGGCCATGCACTCGGCATAGTCGACCTCCGGCAAAAACTCCGCCCCCGCCGGGAGGGCGGACAGGGCCAGCGACAGCAGGGCGGAGCATAACAGACGTGCTTTCAAGGGGCATCCTCCTTTGTATTTGGTCTGTCCCCATATTACCGCAATCTTTTTGCGGAATTTGTCACATTCTGTAATCTTTGGTAAGATTTCCCGGAACCGGTCTGAGGCCGCTTTTCTGAGGCAGCGCCGGGCATATCCGCCCCCGCCGCCTCATAGGATAGCGCCAAGGGGTGAACACAGGATATGACAGACGGATTTGTACAGGCTTTGGCGCTGCTCCCGCCGGACCCGCGCCGGGCGGCGGAGGGCCTTTCCCCGGCGGAGCGGGGGAGGGCGGAGGAATTTCGGCTCCGCGCGGGACAGGCCCCCACGGCGCTGGTGGGGCCGCGGGAGCGGAAGCTTCTTGAGCGGGCGGTCACGGAGGGCGACCTGCGCCGGGTGCTGGACGCGGCGACGCAGTCCTCCTTCCACAGCGCGGCGGAGCAGCTGCGCCGGGGCTATCTCAGCGCCCGGGGCGGCGTGCGCGTGGGGGTCTGCGGGACCGCCGCGGCGGGGGAGGGGGGATCGGTGCTGCGGGAGCTCTCCTCCGCCGCGATTCGGATTCCCCGGCAGATGTTCGGCCTGGGCGCGGCGGCCATCGCGGCGCTGGGGCGGGAAAATACGCTGATCCTCTCCCCGCCCGGGGGAGGGAAAACCACCTTCCTCCGGGAGCTGGTGCGCCGTGTCAGCAACGCCGGGATTCGGGTCGGGGTGGCGGACGAGCGGGGGGAGATCGCGGCGGCGGCGGAAGGCGTTCCGGGCTTCGACCTGGGGCGCTGTACCGACGTGATGACCGGCGCCCCCAAGGCCGAGGCGGCTATGGCGCTGCTGCGGTCTATGAACCCCCAGGCCATCGCCCTGGACGAGATCAGCGCCCCGGAGGATATCGAGGCCGCGCTCCGCGCGGCCGGCTGCGGCGTCCGGGTGATCGCCACGGCCCACGCCGCCTCCGCGGCGGGGCTGGCCCAGAGGCGGCTCTACCGGACGCTGCTGGACGAGCATATCTTCTCCCGGGCAGTGGTCATCACGCCAGGGGAGACCCGGCACTATGAGGTAACAAAGCTGTGACGGCGCAGGCGGTAAAGCTCATGGGGGCGCTGCTTTTGACGGCGGCGGGGGCGCTTCTCGGCTGGGACAGGGCCCAGGAGTGGAAGCGGCGCGGGGCGCTGCTGCGCTCCCTCAGCGCCTCCCTGGGGCAGATGGCCGAGGAACTGACGCTGCTGCAAACCCCGCTGCCCCGCGTGTTTGAAAAGCTCCGGGACAAGCCTTTTTTTCGCCTGCTCCACGCCGGCTTCGGCGGCGAGGAATTGGAAAAGCTCTGGAAGCGCGCCGCGTATGCGCTGGAGCTCGGGGAGGGGGAGGCGGAGGCGCTGGCCTCCCTGGGGGCCGTGGCGGGCCGCTACGGCGCGGAGCGCCAGGCGGCGGAGATCGCCCTGGTCCGCGCCCGCTTGGACCGCGCGGCGGAGGCGGCGGAGCATGAAGTGCGTACAAGGGCGAAATCCTACCCCGGCCTCGGCGCCTGCCTGGGGGCCATGCTCGGGGTGGTGCTGTTTTAATTTGAAAGGATACGTACCATGGAAGTCGATCTGATCTTCAAAATTGCCGCGGTGGGCATCCTCGTGGCGGTGCTGAACATCCTGCTCAGCCGTTCCGGCCGGGAGGAGCAGGCGCTGATGGTCACGCTGGCGGGGCTGGTCACGGTGCTGGTGATCGTGGTGCGGGAGATCAGCGGCCTGTTTGCGCTCATCAAAGAGCTGTTTGACCTGTGATGTATGGAGCTGATTGTCCGAATCGCGGCGGTGGCGCTGCTGGGCTGCGGCGCGGGGCTGCTGCTGAAGCGAAACGCCCTGCCGATGGTGCTGCCGCTGTCCCTCGCCGTCTGCGCTTTTGTGCTGTTTTTGTCCATGGACGCCCTGCGCCCGGTGCTGGAAACTGTGGGGCAGGCCAAAAGCCTCAGCGGCCTGGCCCCGGCCTACTTCGCCCCGGTGATGAAGTGCGTCGTCATCGGGCTGTTCGCCAAAACCGCCGCGGACATCTGCCGCGACGGGGGCCATACCGCCATGGCGGGGGCGGTGGAGTACGGCGGCGCGGCGGCGGCGCTCTGGGTCTCCCTGCCCCTGCTGCAAACGCTCTTCGGCTTGTTGGAGCGCTTGCTCTGATCATACTGCTGGCCGTCCCCGTTCGCGGGGATAAGTCACTGGCGGAGGAGTACGGCGCAGCGCGGGCGGCGGAGGCCCTGCCGCCGGAGGCAGCGGAGGCCTTGGATGGGTTATCCGTCACGGAAGCCGCGCCGGAGGAGGGGCTGCGGCGCGTCTGGGACTATGTTTCCGCCCACGCGGCGGAGGCCCTGGCGGAGGCGCTGCGCCCCGCCGCGGCTGTCCTGGCGGTGGCGCTGCTGTGCTCCCTCGCCGGGCCGATGGCCCAGGGGAGCGGGAATTTTGATTATATCAACCTCGGCGGTACGCTGGCGATTGCCGCCGCGGCGATAACGGACGTGCAGAGCGTCGCCGCCCTGGGGGCGGATACCGTGGACAGGCTCTGCGACTATTCCCGCGTCCTGCTGCCCACGCTGACGGCGGCGGCGGTGGGGGCGGGGGCCGTGACCTCGGCGGGCGTCAAATATGCCGCCGCCGCGCTGTTCACGGACCTGCTGCTCACGTTCTCCCGCGACCTGATCCTTCCCCTCATCTGCGCCTATGTGGCCCTGGTGACGGCGCGGGCGGCGCTGGGGACCGGGCAGCTCACGGGAGCGGTCAAGCTTCTGCAGTGGGGGACGGCAAAGCTGATGAAATATATGGTGCTGGCCTTCACCGGCTATCTCGGCATGAGCGGACTTCTGAGCGCCGGGGCAGACGCGGCGGCGGCCAAAGCGGCGAAGGCCGCGCTCTCGACGGCGCTGCCCGTGGTGGGGCGGACGCTGGCGGACGCTTCGGAGGCATTGGTGGCCGGGGCGGGGCTGCTGCGCAACGCGGTCGGGGCCTTCGGGCTTGTGGCGGTGCTGGCCGCGGCGGCGCTGCCCATACTGCGCATCGGCCTGCGCTATCTGCTCTATAAGGCCGCGGCGGCGGTGGCCGGCGTGGCGGCGGGCGGGCGTCTGTCGGCGCTGGTGGACGGCATCGGAACGGCTTACGGATTGATTCTCGGCCTTGTGGGCGCGGCGGTGATATTTGAATATGTGTCGATCATCGCCCTGATGCGCTCAGTGGGCCTGTAAGCTGTCGCGGGGGTATCATTATGACGGAATGGCTGCGGGATTGGATCCTCGGGATGGTCGGGGCCTCAATGGTCTGCGCCGCTGCGGCGGAGCTGACGCCGAAGGGGCCGGTGAAGGGCGTGGTGAAAACCATGTGCGGCGTGGTGCTGGCCTCGGCGCTGCTCGGCCCGCTGCTGCGCTTTGATTTTCCCTCCTACGCCCTCCATCTGGCCCGGGCGCGGAGCGAGGCGGCGGCGGTGACGGCCCGGGCGGGGGAAATCTCGTCGGAGCTGGACCGGCGGGTCATAGAGGAACGGACACGGGCATATATATTGGACAAAGCAAAGGCGTTGGGCAGCGCCGTCACCGACGCGCGCGTCACGCTGGAGTGGAGCACCGAGGGCTTCTGGTACCCCACGGCGGCGGAGCTGGACGGGGAATACCACCGGGGGCTGTCGGAGCTCATCGCGGCGGAGCTGGGAATCGGAAGGGGGGCGCAAACCTGGAAGGAGCGTGGAGCGGATGGACCTCAGTAAGGCCGCGCGGGTGCTGGCGCGGAACAAATATGTGCTTGCGGTGCTGGTCCTGGGGCTTGTGCTGCTGCTCCTGCCGCGCTCCGCCCCGAAGCTGCCGGCGGAGACAGCCGCGCCCGCCCGGGGCGTGGGCGACGCGCTGGAGGCCAGCGGCATCCCCCTCGACACCGAGGGCGAGCGCCTGCGGGCGCTGCTGCGTGAACTGCGCGGGGTAGGGGAGGCGGAGGTGCTGCTGTCCCGCGAAGGGGCGGTGGTGGTCTGCGCCGGCGGGGACGACGCCCAGGTGCGCCTTGCGGTGACGCGGGCGGTTTCGGCCTACACCGGCCTGGGCAGCGACAGGATTACGGTGCTGAAAATGCGATAGCGGCGGCTTTCCTCCCCCAGAGGGCAAAAACTCGGCCAAATCCTTTTAGGGCTTATCCTCCCCCTTGGGGGAGGATAAGCAGACAGCTATAAAACCATTCATTATTTTTATCAGGAGGCAGACTATGAAACGGCATTTGAAGCGGAACATTGTGATGGCGGCGGTACTGCTGTTTGTATGCGCGGCGGTGTACCTGAACTGGTCCTACAGCCGGCGCTACGGCGAAGCGGACAGCGCCATGGTACAGGCGGAGGACGCGGCGATGGAGGCCGCGTCGGAGCGCTACACGGAGACTTTGGCGGCGGAAGAGGCGGCGGAGGAGCAGGGGGCTTCCCCCTACTTTGCCACGGCCCGCCTGACGCGGCAGCAGTCGCGGGACGAGGCCCTGGCGCTGCTGGAAACCGCCGCCACCGGGGAGGGGGCCAGCCAGGAGACGATCGACGCGGCCATGGATTCGATTGCCGCCATGGCCACATGGTCCCTCCAGGAGGCGCAGATCGAGAACCTGCTGTTAGCGCGGGAATTTGAGGACTGCGTGGTGTACATCAGCGGCGAAGGCGTGACGGTGGCGGTCCCGGCCCCGATGGAGGGCCTCAGCGAGGCCGCCGTGGCGCGGATCACCGACACCATCACCACGGAAACCGGCCTCGCCGCCAGCCAGCTCAAAATCATCGAGGTCAGAAGTCAGGCGTAAAAACTTATGCCCTCCCATTTTTCGGGAGGGCATTAGTTTTTTATTCGCGCCGCCGCTTCAGCCGCTCCTGCGCGAGGGCCACACCGGCGCAGCAGAGCATGGACAGGACAAAGCCCGCTGCGGATTTCCAGAAGACGGCGGGGGTCAGTTCGACATACCAGTTCGGGCCGGGCTTGATGTAAGTGCGCATGAGGTCGGCGAAGACCATGCCGAAGAAGCAGTGCCAGAGC
>JAFUVO010000150.1 GCA_017477525.1 Oscillospiraceae bacterium
CCGGAAGCCGGAAAAAGAAGGATAACAGGAGGCTGTTTTCCCGCGTATTCCGCAAACCATAACATACAATGGCCGCGCCCTCCAGGCGCGGCCATTGTATGTTATACTCGCGGTCGAAAATACTTGCAAAAAACCTTCGTTGCCTCGCAGAGTTCGCGCCCGCAGGCGCGAATAGAGTCCAATCCATTTTTTGCGGAAACCGCGTTTTCGCAAAAAATTCTTCTCACGAAGTGAGTGCCGCTCCCCCGCAGCGGCGCGAACGAAGTGCGGCCTTTCACGGAGCAATGAAATTGCAGATTTCATTGCTCGTGAGTTTATTTCGCTGCGTGTCCGCCGAAGACGTCAAACCGCATCGTGTCCAGCTTGCCGTCGATGGCGGCGATCTCATCAGGCGTCAAGCTGATGTTCCCCGCCTCGAAGTTCTCCTTCAGCCGGGCGAGCTTCCGTGAGCCGGGAATGGGGATGATGTAAGGCTTTTTGCAGATCATCCAGGCCAGGGAGAGCTGGCCCATGGTGGCGTTTTTCTCCTTCCCCAGGGCGTCCAGATAATCCAAAAGCTCCTTTGCCTTGGCGTAGCCCTCCTCGCTGTACTGGGGCATGTTGGCGCGGTAGTCCTGCCGTCCCTCGAATTGGGTGCTGGGACTGTAGGCCCCGGTCAGGAAGCCGTTGGCCATCGGGGAAAAGGCCACATAGGCGATGCCCAGTTCCTCGCAGACGGGGAAAATTTTCTCATGCCAGCGGGCCATCATGGAATAGCGGTTCTCAATGGCCGTGACGGACGTCACAGCGTGGGCGCGGCGCAGATATTCCTCCGTAGTTTCAGAAATGCCCCAGGAGAGGATCTTCCCCTCCCGGATCAGCGCCCCCATGGTCTCCGCCACGGTTTCCGGCTCCACCTTGGGGTCGATGCGGTGCTGGTAGTAGATGTCCACATGGTCCGTGCCGAGGCGTTTGAGGGAGGTTTCGAGGCTGCGCCGGATGGTCTCGGGGCTGGAATCCAGCCGCAGTGTACGGTCGGGATTGTGGCCGACGCCCATTTTTGTGCAGATAACCGCCTTATCCCGCACCTCCTTCAGCGCCTTGCCCACCAGCTCCTCATTATAGGAAATGCTGCCGTCCGGGTACTCGCCGGTATAGGCTTCCGCCGTGTCGAAAAAGTCGTAGCCCAGCTCAAAAGCCTCCCGCAGCGTCTTTACGGACAGCTCCTCCGGCGTGGGGTCCCCGGACGCGTGGGAAAAGCCCATGCAGCCCAGGCCAATGGGATTGACGGTAAACTTGCCGCCGATCTTGCGTTTTTCCATGATGCAGACCTCCTGTACGAAAATGATTTCAGAATCCAACTTTCCGGGTATTTCCCTCCCCCTTCGGGGGAGGGAAATACCCGGCGCTAAATAACTGCCTCCCAAAATTATAAACTGCTCCCCGCCGGAAATCAATCTGATTTTTCACACTTTCAGATAAGCTGTGCTTATCCAATATCCCGGCAAACATCCATGCAAACCGCCTCCGGTTTTGCCCCCCTCCAACAGAAATCCCGCCATTAAGGCGGGATTTCTGTTTGCGCTCAGAGCTCGTAGCTCTCGAGGTAATAGGTCATGATTTTTGCGATTTCCGCGCGCGTGGCGGAGGCGAGGGGGGCCAGGATGCCGCCGCCCTTGCCGGAGATGAGCTTTTCGCCCACAGCCCAGCTCAGCGCCTCCTGCGCCCAGCCGCTGGACGTGCCGGCATCGGTGAAGGCCGTCAGGGGCTTGCTGTTGTCCAGCGAATTGCCCTTATATTTGGCATAGTTGTACAGCATCTGGGCGGCCTGCTCCCTTGTGACCTCCGTCAGCGGGTCGAAACGCTGGCCGCCTACGCCGCTGATCACGCCGTTCTCCGCGGCCCAGTTCACCGCGGCGGCGTACCAGGCCGCGTCGTCCACATCGGTGAAGCCCGCGGACGCGGCGTCGGGCGCGCCCTCCATATTATAGAGGATCTGCGCCAGCATCGCCCGCGAAACCGTTTCCGCCGGGGCAAAGCTTCCGGTCCCGTCGCCCATCATAAAGCCGCTGCGGGCGGCAAAGTAAGCCACGTCGCTATACCAGGCGCCGTCAACGACATCATAGAACGTAACGCTCTCGTCGGATGCCACCACAAAATCAGACAGGTGCGCCACACGGAAGCTTGCGCCGTCCTTGCCGATGCTGGTAGCATGGCGGAAAGCCCCGCCATCCGCGACATAGAACACGGAGAAAGCTCCGCCGTCCGCGGGGGCGGTGAAGGGAATATTCACCGTGAGGCGTCCGCCCTTGAAGCTGCTGATTTCATTGCCGCCGGCACTGAAGCGCAGCGCCAGTCCGGCAAACACCGTCCGGCCGCCGAGGGCTTCGCGCTGTCCGTCGCTGAGGTCGCCTGCGCTGATCGGCTTGGCGGCCATTGTCATTTCCGCGCCGCCGGCCTGTTCGGAAATGGACGAGAGGACGTTTTCATCGAGAACAAGCTCCGCGCTGCTCAGCTTGAGCTCCACTTCCGCGATATCGTTCTCCACGCTTTCCAGCGTGTCTGTCAAAAGCTTGAGCGACTCCGCCGGGAGAAGCGCGCTGTCCGCCGCGCCGCCGGTTGTCAAATCCAGCGAGAGGGTCGTGACGCCCGGCGTCGCAGCCGCTTCGCTGATCTCCTGCGCGGGCAGCGCGCCCACTGTGGCCACGCCTCCGGATACGCTGACAGGCACCGTGAGCTCAGCCACCGGATCCACCGCCGGCGCGGGTGTCGGTTCGTTGGCTGGCGGGTCAGTCTCGGCTGACTGCGTAGTGTTCTGGTTGTTGCTGGAGCTGGAGCTTCCGCCGCCCCCGCCTCCTCCACCGCCACCGAAAGGATTCGGTGTCGGTGTCGGCGCCGGTGTCGGTGTCGGTTTCGGTGCCGGCGTCGGCGTCGGCGTCGGTGTCGGTGGCGGCGTATCGGGATCAAAGC
>JAFUVO010000151.1 GCA_017477525.1 Oscillospiraceae bacterium
CGGATTTCCCGCCCCAGCCCGTGATTACGAAGGACAATGTCACCATGCAGATCGACACCGTCGTATTCTTCCAGATCACGGATCCGAAGCTCTATACCTACGGCATTGAGCAGCCCCTGGTGGCGATTGAGAACCTCAGCGCCACGACGCTGCGCAACATCATCGGCGACCTCGAGCTGGACCAGTGCCTGACGAGCCGCGACATCATCAACAGCAAAATGCGCTCCATTCTGGACGAGGCTACGGACCCCTGGGGCATCAAGGTCAACCGTGTGGAGCTGAAAAACATCCTCCCGCCGAAGGAAATCCAGAACGCGATGGAGAAGCAGATGAAGGCCGAGCGCGAGCGCCGCGAATCCATCCTCCGGGCCGAGGGCGAAAAGAAGAGCGCCATCCTCAGCGCCGAGGGCGAAAAGCAGAGCGCCATCCTCAAGGCCGAGGCGGAAAAAGAGGCGGCGATCCTGCGGGCCGACGCGAAAAAGCAGGCGCAGATTTTGGAGGCGGAGGGCGAGGCCGAGGCCATTTTGAAGGTCCAGGCCGCCACCGCCGAAGGCATCCGCCGCATCAACGAGGCCGCGCCGGGGGAAGCGGTGGTCAAGCTCAAGGCGCTGGAGGCTTTCGCCGCCGCCGCCAACGGCAGGGCCACGAAAATCATCATTCCCAGCGAGCTGCAGGGACTGGCCGGCCTGGCCGCAGGTATCGCGGAGGCCGTGAGGGAACAGGAGAAGCCCGAGCGGGCGGCGAAACCGGAGCTGAAGCCGGAGAACAGGGTCAGGCCGAAATCATGAGCCTGTCTACAGAAGGAGAGCACACTTTGGGACAGGAAGAAAACGCCATAGAAATGCTGGACCGGATTTTGCTGGTGCTGCATGAGATGTATAAGCTGGCCGAACGCTCCGCGCAGGACGACTGCAGCATGGCGGAACGCGCCCTGCTGCAGCGGGATTTGGAAGATTTTGAAAAAATGATCGACCGCATCGCGGACCATTACCAGGGATAAATTCTTACAGCACCCCCGCTGCCATCGGCAGCGGGGGTGCTGTGCCAGGTAGACAGCTGTTTAAGCTTTTTTCAGGGGGACGCAGATGTAACTGATGGTGTCGGCTGGATTTTCGGCAGGCGGCATATACACCTCAAGCGAGTAGCTTCCCGCAAGTTCATAGCCTGTCAGGGAGGGGAGCCACTCTGACCAGATCTGCGTGTTTACCTTCTGCAGGCTGTCCGGAAGAGGCCCCTTGCAAATAAATTCCGCCCACAGGCCGCCGGGTATCTGGTATGTCCCGCAGCCTTCGGGAATGTTTTTCCACGGCGCGTACAGGTCGGCAATCCAGTAATCAAATTCCTTCCCGTCCATGTCGACACATGCGCCGAACATGCCTTCCATGCCCTTCGTGTCAGCCATCCACTCGTTCCAGTATTTCGGAATCTCCTGGTAACTGGTTTCGGAATGGAAGCGCCGTTTGATGCCTACTATGGTAAACGGGGCTTTTTCCACAATGCGATAATCCAGCATATTTCCACCCTCCAGTGTAATTTGAATGTGCAGCGCTCAGTATATACGAATTGCGTAGGAAAATCAAGGCGCTCCGCCTCCGTCTGAATCAACCTGATACCCGGCGGGCGCCGCCGGTTTTTGCCTTCTTTGCATTATTCCAGACGGAATCCCTGTTTCTTCTCGTATCTATATTGACAAATGTGTTACGGCTGTGTTAAAAAAGCATATAAAATTTTGCGCTCGGGGGAGCGCAATTTGTCAGGTTTGACCGAAGCTACCGCAGAATAAGGGGGCATGGGACAGGGATTCGCGGTTCCCGGAAGAGAGAGGACCCGGCCCGGCGCAAATGCCGGAACTATTTTGAGAGGGAGGACAATCCATGCGCAAAGAGGGTCTTGGACACGAGTTCAAGAAAAACAAGGCGTTGTTCGCCATGATCCTGCCGGCGTTTCTGCTGGTGCTGATCATGCAGTACCTGCCCATGAGCGGCATGGTGCTGGCGTTCAAGGCCTACCGCTATGACCGCGGCGTGTT
Organism: Oscillospiraceae bacterium; assembly: GCA_017477525.1. GTDB lineage: Bacteria > Bacillota > Clostridia > Oscillospirales > Oscillospiraceae > RGIG7114. The sequence goes on from JAFUVO010000151.1 coordinate 2,030, forward strand.
CGGAAGCGACTGGAACGGCATCGCCAACTTCCGTTACCTGTTCGCCTCTGGCACCGGCTGGCTCATCACCCGCAACACCATTCTCTACAACCTGCTGAACCTCATCACCTCGCAGCTTTTGGCGGTGGTCATCGCCATCTTCATTTGCGAGATCAACAACATGATCTTCAAAAAAGTGACGCAGACGGTCATTCTGCTGCCCTACTTTATCTCCTGGGTCGTGGTCGGCGTCTTCGTCTACAGCATCTTCAACTACGAAACCGGCCTCATCAACGGCATGATCACCTCCACGGGCGGCGAGCCCATCAACTTCTACGGCTGGCCCGGTATCTGGCCCGTGATCATCTGCTGCTTCAATTCCTGGAAGTGGACCGGTTATAACTCGGTTATCTACATCGCGGCCATCATGGGCATCGACGGCGAGATCAACGAGGCCGCCGAGATCGACGGGGCCAACATCTTCCAGCGCATCTGGTCGATCACGATCCCCTCCATCCGCCCCACGCTGATCACCATGATCCTGCTGCAGGTCGGCCGCATCCTGCGCGGCGACTTCGAGATGTTCTATCAGATCGTCGGCAACAACGGCCAGCTCTACAACGCCACCGACGTGATTGATACATACGTGTTCCGCTCCCTGATTACCAACCCGGATATCGGCGTCACCGCCGCCGCCACCTTCTACCAGTCGGTGCTCTGCTTCGCGATTATCATGATTGTCAACTCCGTCGTCAAGCACATCGACGAAGACTACGCGCTGTTCTGAGGAAGGGGGAGAAACGAACATGCCAGCCAGAAAAATCAAGCTCAGCACCTCCTCGAAGGTGTTCTATGTCATCTGCTACACGGTCGTGGCGCTGATGGCGATCATCTGCCTGATCCCGTTCATCCTTTTGATTTCGGGCTCGTTCACCTCGGAGCAGTTCATCCGCTTCCACGGCTATTCCCTCCTTCCGGGCGAGTTCTCGACGGAGGCGTATAAGATCATCTTCAAAACGCCCCAGCGCATCATCCGCGCCTACGGCGTGTCGATCATGATCACCGTCATCGGCACCTTCCTGGGCCTGCTGCTCACCAGCATGACGGCCTATGTCATCTCCCGCAAGGATTTTAAATACCGCAACTGGTTTTCCTTCTTCTTCTACTTCACCACCCTGTTCAACGGCGGCATGGTGAGCACCTACATCTTCTACATCCAGTATTTAAACCTCAAGGACAGCTATCTGGCGCTGATCCTGCCCATGATGTTCAACGTGTTCTATCTGCTGATTATGCGCACCTTTGTGTCGAGCATACCCCACGCGCTGATTGAAGCGGCAAAAATTGACGGCGCGGGGGAGTGGCGCATCTTCTTCACGATCATTCTCCCGCTGCTCAAATCCGGCCTGGCCACCATCGGCCTGTTCCTGGCCCTGGGCTACTGGAACGACTGGTACAATGCCATGCTCTACCTCAACACCGAGACGAAGTACCCGCTGCAGTACATGCTCTACGCCATCCAGCAGCAGACCCAGGCGCTGGCGTCGATTGCGTCGCAGGCGGGGATACAGGTGCAGAACCTGCCATCCAGCTCCCTCAAGCTGGCCATGGCGGTCGTGGCGACCGGCCCCATCGTCATCGTGTATCCCTTTGTGCAGAAATACTTCGTCGCCGGTATCACCATCGGTTCCGTCAAGGGCTAAGACTGTCATCCCCGCCCCTGCGGGGCGGGGTGGGAGGAAAATAAAAACGCTGTCATTGCTCACCAGCGCGCACGCTGGTGAAGGCAATCCCCCCACCATTTGCAACTGCCCTATGTACGTAACATTCACTGCCAGCCCCCCGATTGGGGGATTGCCTTCGCCAGTCCGCGGACTGGCGAGCAATGACAGCGAATTTGTCACGCCTTGGAAGCGATATGTTATTACGTTTGCAGTTATCCCCGCCTCCCGGCGGAGGCGAAACAACAGCATTTTTATTCCCCCGCCCTCCGGCGGGGGAGTGGAAAGAAATTTTTAGGAGGATGAAAGAATGAAAAAAGGAACTTGGCGCAAGATGCTCTGCGTACTGCTCTCGGCAATGTTTGTCGTGGCGATGTTCACCGGCTGCGGCGGCAGCGGCGGCAGCGGCGGCGGGACCAGCAGCCTCACCAACGCCGACGGCTCGCTGAAGGACCTCGACACCAGCGAAGAGGTCGAAATCGTCATGTACGTCATCAGCGACCGCCCCGCGGGACAGGACGTGGTGGACGCCAACTTCAACCAGGTGCTGAAGGACAAGGGCCTCAACTGCACCCTGAAGGTCAACTGGATCGGCTGGGCGGAGTACGCCAACAAGTACCCCCTGCTGTTCTCCTCCGGCGAAGCCTTTGACCTGGCCTACTGCGCCACCTGGCTGAACTTCTCCGACCTGGCGAGAAAGGGCGCGTTCATGAGCCTGAACGACCTGCTGCCCAAGTACGCCCCGAAGAACTACGCCCAGCAGTCCCAGACCGCCCTGGCCCAGGCCACCATCGACGGGCAGCTCTACGCCGTTCCCACCCTGCTGGCAACCTACACCGCCTACGGCGCCATGTACCGCGGCGACATCGCGGCGGAAATCAGCCCCGACTTCAAGATCAACAACTGGGAGGACGTCGAAACTTACTGCGACTATGTCAAGGCCAACCACCCCGAGATGGAGCCCATCGACGAGTATTCCATGGGTCCGGAGCTGAACTTCACCTACATGAAGAACGCCGGCTACCACTACATCGACGGCAGCCGCTACCTGTGGTATGACCCCGCCGACGAGCACCCCACCGTAAAGCCCCTCTATGAGTATGAGGCGGAGACCGCCGACTTCCTGTAGATGGTGCAGCGCTTCGGCGACAAGGGCTTCTGGACCAAGTCCGCCCTGGCCGACACCGACTCCCAGAAGACCCAGACCGGCAAGGCCGCCCTGCGCTTCCACAACATCGACACTTGGAGCGGCTACTGTGTGCAGCAGCCCGATTGGGATTTCCAGTGGACCACCTTCACCAAGGACGTGGCGCACCTGCCCTTCACCCAGGATTGCCTGGTCGTGTCGAACACCTCCAAGAACCCCGACCGCGCCCTTGCCATGTGAGACCTGATTACCAGCGACCAGGAGGTCTATGACGCTTTCTATTATGGCGTACTGGGCACTACCTACAACCTCAACGATGAGGGCCAGTTTGCCATCACCGACATGGACCTCTACAACACCTCCGCCTGCTGGGCGGCCCGCAGCATGGCGCTCAACCGCAACCAGATCGGCGTACCCGAGGAGTACGACACCATCCGCCAGGGCTGGGAAGCCAAGATCAAGGACGGCGTCGGCACCGAGCGCTTCGGCGGCTTCGTGTTCGACCCCACCAACGTCCAGACCGAAGTGACGGCCTGCATCAACGTCTTCCAGCAGTACTGGTGGCCGATGGAACTGGGCTACACCACGGATTTGGAGCAGTTCAAGACCCAGATGGGCGTCGCCGGCATCGACAAGGTCATCGCCGAGGTGCAGAGCCAGCTGGATGCCTACCTGGCAGCGCAATAAGCCGCCAACCCCTGCGCCTGAGCAGGGCGAAGCAACCATATTCTCCCCCGCGCGGGGAGGAACAGACGAACATTCCCCTCCCCCCTACGGGGGGAGGGTGGAAAACAGGCGTTCATTCCCCTCCCCCTCGCGGGGGGAGGGGCGTTTTTAGCGGTCGAGTATGAAAAAGCTGAAAAGCGAAATCCAAAAAATGCGGGGCATGACGCCCCGGGAGGCGCTGGACTATTTCTGGACCTATTACAAAATCCACCTGATGTTCGCCGCCATCATCATCTTCTTCGCGGTGCTGATCGTGCAGGCCAACTTCGGGAAGAAGAGGGAGCTGGTGTTCGCCGCGCTTTTGGTGGACACCGGCATCCCGCAGGCGGCGGCGGACAACGCGGCGGCGGGCTTTGCCCGCTGGCTGGAGCTGGACCCGGAAACACAGCACGTCACGCTGGACGCCTCCGTCCAGATTGAGGGCGGCACCGTGGCCGGGGTGCAGAAGTTGATGGTCAGCGTGGCCGCCGGGGAGATTGACGCGCTGATCACGAGCCCCGATATCGCCGACTTCGAGCTGAAAGGCGGGGCCCTCTCGGATTTGACGGTGGTGCTGCCGGAGGAAACATTGGACAGATACGCGGACAGGCTGCTCTACGCCGACGCGGAGGCGCTGTCGGCCTGGGTGGAGGCCAACCGGGCGGGGGAGGCGGAGGACGTTTCGTTGTTGTCGCGGGAATCCGCCGGCATGGCCCGCCCGGTCCCCGTGGGCATCGACATTACGGACGCCTGCGAGGCGGCCTTTGCCCGGCCGGCGGAATACGGGAAGCTCATCTACACTGTCGCGGTCACGACCCGGCGGCAGGAGGAATCCGGGCGCTTCCTGGACTATCTTGAAACCCTGGGAGGCGGTGCGGGATGAAAAAACGGACGCGCTTCGGCATCCCGGTGAACGACCTCATGGGAAGGGTCTTCGACCTCGTCCTGCTGAACTGGACCTTCCTGCTGTGCTGTCTGCCGCTGTTCACCATCGGCGCGGCCATGACGGCGATGCACCGGGTCCTGCTGCAGATGGTCCGGGGGGACGACGCTTATTTTGTCCGGGATTATTTCAAAACCTTTAAGAGGGAGTTCCGGCAGTCGACGCTGCTGTGGGTCCCGATGCTCGTGGTGGCCGTGGTGCTTTTGACGGACCAGATATTGCTGCTGCCCGCGCTGGAAGGGGCGCTCCGTGTGGGGCTGTTTGCCGCCAGTTTGTTTTTCGAGGTGTTCTGGATGGTGCTTCTGATCTACGCCTACCCGATGCTGGCCCGCTACGTGAACCCCCTGCGCCAGACCGTCAAAAACGCTTTTCTGGTGGCGCTCTGGAAATTCCCCCAGACCATCCTCTGCGCGGCGGTCTACCTCGCCCTGCCGCTGGCCTACATGCTCTATGCCCCGGCCCAGCCCGTGGTGATGATCCTCTACCTCATCTGCGGCTTCTCCGCCCCGGGCCTGCTGGCGGATACGATCCTAAACCGCGTTTTCCTCGCGGTGATTCCCGGCGAGCAGGAGTATCAGGACAGCAATTCGTGATACATAACAGCTCTATTCTCCCCCTTCTCCCCCTTCGGGGGAGTATAGGGGATGGCGAAACAGTTTCTATCTGAGAAAGGATAAAACACTATGGAAATCAAAGGCGTGAACCTCGGCAACTGGCTGGTGCTGGAAAAATGGATGAGCCCCGCCCTGTTCGAGGGGACCACGGCGGAGGACGAGTATTACCTCCCCCGCCAGCTCTCCCCGGAGGTCTACGAGGCCCGTATGAAGGTCCACCGCAGCGAGTATATCTCCGAGCGGGACTTCGCCGCCATCAAACGCCTCGGCCTGAACACCGTGCGCATCCCCGTACCCTACTTTATCTTCGGCGACCGCCCGCCCTTCATCGGCTGCATCGAGGAACTCGACAGGGCCTTTTCCTGGGCGGAGAAGTACGGTTTGCAAATTTTGATCGACCTCCACACCGCGCCCCTGAGCCAGAACGGTTTCGACAACGGCGGCATCTGCGGCGTGTGCAAGTGGAGTCAGACGCCGGAAGAGGTTGAATTTGTGCTGGACGTCCTCGAAAAGCTGGCGAAGCGTTACGGCCAGCGCCCGGGCCTCTGGGGCGTCACCCCCATCAACGAGCCGATCAGCGAGGAGATGTGGGAGAAGATGGACATCCAGCACCGCTACGTCCCGGTGGAGCCGGAGCTGGCGGCGGGGAGCCGGGGCAACTCCTTCGACTTTTTGAAACAGTTTTACAGCGACGCCTTCGACCGCATCCAGCCGAACCTGGCGGAGGGCAAATATGTCGTGTTCCACGACGGCTTCATGCTCAAGGTCTGGAAGGAATTTCTGACGCGGCCGAAATTCCAGGGCAAAATCGTCCTGGACACCCACCAGTATCTGATGATGGCGGAGATGTTCGGCTGCGAGCAGAGCGTGGAGGGCTATATCGGATTTATCCGGGAGCACTACGAAAAGGATATCGCCGAGGTGCAGGAATATGTGCCCGTCGTGTGCGGGGAATGGTGCCTGTTCAACTCCCTTGCGGTGGGGAAGGACACCAAGGGCGGACAGACCGAGCTCAACGGCGTCGACCTCAGCGGCGGCAGGTCGGTCAGCGCCGAGGAAAAGCGGGAGATTTACCGGGCGCTGTGCAAGGCGCAGTTAGAGGCATGGAAAAAAGGCTCCGGCTTCTTCTATTGGAGCTACAAGCTGCTGCTGGACACGGTGAACGAGCCCAACTGGCGCGGCTGGGACTGCTGGGATTTGGGCAAGAGCGCGGACGAGGGCTGGTTTGCGCTCTGAGATTTCCCCCGCGACCGCCGAAGCGCTGCGCTACACCGTGCCGCCGGAGCTGGCGGGGCGGAGCGTCCGCGCGGTGATGCTGGGGCCGCTGGGCTTCTCCGGCGGGCTGTTTCGCAGCCTCAAATGGCGTCCCGGCGCGATTTTGTGCAACGGGTTTCCGGCCCGGGCGGACACGGTGCTGTTTCCGGGGGACGAGCTGCGCGTCGCGCTCCAGGAGCGCCGCGCCCCCTCGCCCCATGCTGCCGCCTGCGCCCTTCCGCTGCAAACCGTATATGAGGACGGCTATCTGCTGGTCCTGGACAAGCCCGCCGGAATCGCGATGCACGACAAATCCGGCCCCAGCATGGCCGGGGCGCTCCGGGCTTATCTGGGCCCGGAGTACGCCGCCCACTTCGTCAGCCGCCTGGACCGGGGGGTCAGCGGGCTGTGCCTTGCGGCGAAGAGCGGCTACCTCCACGACCGCTTCCGGGAAATGCTCCACACCCGGGCGCTGGAACGGGAATACCTGGGCCTGGTCCACGGCCGCGGCGTACCGGATGGGGGAGTCATTGAACTGCCCATCGCCCCGGCGGAGGACGGCTTCGGGCGCTGGCGCGTCCACCCGGACGGCAAGCCCTCCCGGACGGAATTTTCCGTGGAGGCCCGCTCCGGGCCGCTGGCCCTGCTGCGGCTGAGGCCCTGCACGGGGCGGAGCCACCAGCTCCGGGTGCATCTACGCGCCATGGGCTGGCCCTTAGCGGGGGATACCCGCTACGGCGCGCCGGAGGCGCCGGGGCTGGATCGCCCCGCCCTCCACTCC